>CAZLPP010000041.1:15967-19047 GCA_964561465.1 uncultured Dehalococcoidales bacterium | reverse complement strand
ACTTGTGGAGAGGAGGAGTGCAGCATGACCGGCCACACCATCGAGTTCATACGCAAGCGAGAGGGGAATGTCGTCCCCTTCAATGCAGGAAAGATTACTGAGGCGGTGTTCAAGGCCGTCCGCGCCACAGGGGAAGGTGACCGGGCGGTTGCCGAGCGCGTCTCGTCGCAGGTCGTCTCCATCCTGCAGATAACCTGCCGGGACGGCCGTGTGCCCACGGTCGAGGAAGTGCAGGACCTGGTGGAGAAGGTGCTTGTCGACCTCGGCTACGCGGGCGTTGCGAAGGCCTACATCCTGTACCGGGAGCAGCACGCCAAGCTGCGCGAGTCGCGCAAGCTGCTCGAGGGCGCGAGGAGCATGGTGGACGACTACATCGGTCGGCTCGACTGGCGCGTCAACGAGAACAGCAACATGGACTACTCGCTGCAGGGCCTGAACAACTACATCTCGGCGGGCATCGCCTCGCGCTACTGGATAGGCACCATCTACCCGCCGGAGATACGCGAGGCGCACGTGAACGGCGAGTTCCATCTGCATGACCTGGGCATCCTGGGTGTGTACTGCTGCGGCTGGGACCTGAAGGATCTGCTGCTGCGCGGCTTTGGCGGGGTGCCCGGCAAGGTTGAGAGCACGCCGGCGAAGCACCTGCGCAGTGCGCTCGGCCAGATTGTCAACTTCTTCTACACGCTGCAGGGCGAGGCCGCGGGCGCGCAGGCGTTCTCCAACTTCGACACGCTGCTGGCGCCGTTCGTGCGCTATGACAACCTGGACTACAGGGGCGTGAAGCAGGCGATGCAGGAGTTCGTCTTCGGGTTGAACGTGCCGACGAGGGTCGGTTTTCAGACGCCGTTCACCAATCTCTCGATGGACCTGCACGTGCCGTGCCACCTTGCGGGCGAGTCCGTCATCATCGGCGGGCAGCCGCAGGAGTCCACCTACGGCGAGTTCCAGGCCGAGATGGACATGCTCAATCAGGCGTTCTGCGAGATCATGATGGAGGGCGACGCGAAGGGGCGCATCTTCACCTTTCCGATTCCGACGTACAACATCACGAAGGATTTCGACTGGGAGAGCGACCGGCTCGACATGCTCTGGAAGATGACGGCCAAGTACGGCATCCCGTACTTCGCCAACTTCGTGAACTCGGACATGAAGCCGGAAGACACGCGCAGCATGTGCTGTCGACTGCGTCTCGACCTGGAGCAGGTGCGGAAGCGCGGAGGTGGGCTGTTCGGCTCCAACCCGTTGACGGGCAGCGTCGGCGTCGTCACCATCAACATGCCGCGTATCGGCTACCTGGCGTCCTCGAAGCAGGACTTCCTCGAGCGACTCGACCGCCTCATGGTCTACGCAAAGGACAGCCTGGAGATAAAGCGCAAGGCCATCGAGCGATTCACCGAGGACGGCCTCTATCCGTACTCACGCTACTACCTCGGGGCCATCAAGGACCGGCTCGGCGGCTACTGGGCGAACCACTTCTCGACCATCGGCCTCATCGGCATGCACGAGGCTTGTCTCAACTTCCTTGGCAAGGGCATCGACACGCCCGAGGGCGAGGAGTTCACGAACGAGGTGCTGACGCACATGCTGGGCCGTCTGGCGTCGTTCCAGGATGAGACAGGCCAGCTCTACAACCTGGAGGCCACGCCCGGCGAGGGCGCCTGCTACCGGCTGGCGAAGATCGACAAGCAGAGCTTCCCAGGCATCATCGCCGCCGGCAACGGCCATCCGTACTACACGAACTCGACGCACCTGCCCGTCAACTTCGAGGGCGACCTGTTCGACGCGCTGGCGCACCAGGACCGGCTCCAGGTGAGATACACCGGAGGCACGGTGTTCCACTGCTTCCTGGGAGAGCGCATCGACGACCCGGAGGCGTGCAAGCTGCTGGTGCGACGCGTGACGGACAACGTGCGCATGCCGTACTTCACGCTGACGCCGACCTTCTCCATCTGCCACAACCACGGCTACCTGAGAGGAGAGCAGTCAACCTGTCCCGAGTGCGGCGAGCGCTGCGAGGTCTACTCGCGGGTTGTGGGGTACTTCAGGCCGGTGCAGCAGTGGAACGAGGGCAAGCGCGAGGAGTTCAAGCAGCGGCGAGGTTACGCGGTGGCGGCCGCCGCGTAGGGTGGGCGCGGCCTGGTGAACATCTGCGGCGTCCAGGGGCTTTCGCTCATCGACTACCCGGGCAGGATTGCGGCCGTCCTCTTCCTGGGTGGATGTAACTTCCGCTGCCCCTTCTGCCACAACGCGGACCTGGTGCTGAGGCCGCGGCAATTGCCCTGCCGGTCGGAGGACGATGTCGTCGGCTCGCTGCTACGTCGCAGGTCGCTGCTCGACGGCGTCGTAGTCACGGGTGGTGAGCCGCTCGTGCACGGCGACGAGTTGCCTGCGCTCCTCAGGCGGCTTCGCGACGCCGGCTTCGCAATCAAGCTCGATACGAACGGGTACGAGGTCGGTGTGCTGAGCAAGGTGCTCACGTCAGGCCTGGTGGACTACGTGGCCATGGACGTGAAGACGTCGCTCACGAAGTACTCTGAGGCGGCCGGGCGGTCCATCGACCCGCAGCGCATCGTGTCAGCGGTCGACGTAATCAGGGGCTGCGGCCTGCCGCACGAGTTCCGGACCACCTGCGTTCCCGGTCTGGTCGAGCGCGAGGACGTTGTGGCGGTCGCGACGATGCTCGGCTCCCGGGAGCGGTACTACCTGCAGCAGTTCTGCCCGGGCGACGCCGTTCTCGACCCGGCCTGGAGGGACGTCAAACCCCACGCGCCGTCCGTGCTGCGGTCCTTCGCTGAAGCGGCATCCGGACTGGTGGCATCGGTTGCGATGCGCGGTGTGTAGCGCCGGTGTCCGGCAAGGCAGACGCTGGGCCAGCATGCCAGGCGAGGAGCTTGCGGGTCTAATAGGGGCCGGTCTCAGACCGGCCTCTGTTGGAACGGGTGCCGACGCGGCGGCGGGCAGAACCGTCGCCCTTTCGGACTGCGTGCAGGAGCGGGACGCAGCAGCCAGCATTCTCCCGCAGGGGCCGGTCTGAGACCGGCCCCTACCAGAGGAGACGTTGCGGCGCCGAACGCAAC
>CAZLPP010000041.1:0-15867 GCA_964561465.1 uncultured Dehalococcoidales bacterium | reverse complement strand
ACGCAACCCGCTGTGGCGGCGGGTTCCTGAGCCGGACCTTGCGGGCCGGTCTGAGGCCGGCCCCCAACGAGAGGAGACTCCGTAGCGCCGAACGCAATCCGCTGCGTCGGCGGGTTCCTGAGCCGGACCTTGCGGGCCGGTCTGAGGCCGGCCCCCAGAGAGAGGAGACTCCGTAGCGCCGAACGCAACCCGCTGTGGTGGCGGGTTCCTGAGCCGGACCTTGCGGGCCGGTCTGAGACCGGCCCCTACCAGAGGAGACGTTGCGGCGCCGAACGCAACCCGCTGCGTCGGCGGGTTCCTCAGCCCGACCTTGCGGGCCGGTCTGAGGCCGGCCCCCAACGAGAGGAGACTCCGTAGCGCCGAACGCAATCCGCTGCGTCGGCGTCGGCCCGGCCCCTGTTGGAACGGGTACCGACGCGGCGGCGGGCAGAACCGTCGCCCTTTCGGACTGCGTGCAGGAGCAGGACGCGGCAGCCAGCATGCTCCGGTAGGGGCCGGTCTCAGACCGGCCCGCATCTCTCTGATGCGGTCGTCGCCCGGTTGTACAATCTTCGTGTGTCAGAGGGCAGTTCGCAACTCCCTGCCTGCGGAGCCCGACCGGAGC
Organism: uncultured Dehalococcoidales bacterium; assembly: GCA_964561465.1. GTDB lineage: Bacteria > Chloroflexota > Dehalococcoidia > GIF9 > AB-539-J10 > SKVJ01. The sequence continues at coordinate 15,263 of CAZLPP010000041.1, read as the reverse complement.
GACGTCTGACGCGCCTGGATTCGTATGACTACGCGAACGAGGGGGCGTACTTCGTCACGATTTGCACGGCTGACAGGTTGTGCCTGTTTGGAGAGGTCGTCGACGGCACCATGCAGCCGAACGATTGCGGTCGAGCCGCGGCCGATGCGTGGTCGGCGCTGCCGGCGCACTACCCGCATGTGATTCTCCACGCGTTCTCACTGATGCCCAACCATGTTCATGGCGTGCTCCTGCTGGGTGAGTCCGCTGACGGCGAGCCGGCAGGAGTCCAAGCCTCCCGCCGGCGCCAGGGCCTACCTGAGATCGTCCGTGCCTTCAAGTCCTTCTCCGCCCGCGATGTGAACCGAATCCGACAGTCACCGGGGGAACCGGTCTGGCAGCGCAGCTACTACGAGCACGTCATCCGCCGCGAGGAGTCGATGGAACGGATCAGTCAGTACGTTGCCGACAATCCTATGCAGTGGATGCTGGACCGGGAGAACCCCGAAGTACGGCTGGCGAGTGCAGTGACTCGACGCGGATAGCACCTCAACCAGGTTCCCAGTCCGTTCCGGATTGCGGGCCGTTCTGAGGCCGGCCCGTGCCGTAGCGGGATGGCCGCGCTCTTCACATGACCGGGAACCCGTGAGACGGCGGGCGGCCGAGCAGCACCACCGGACCGGCTCCAGTTGAATGCCGGAGGGCGCCGATGCTACCATCGTCATTGCTGGAGCAGGTTCAAGCATGCTTGATTTCACGTGTGCGCGGGCGAGCTGCAGGTACCGGCTGCGCGCGATGGTCGCGATGCTGCTGCTTGCCGGGTTGGTGTGCGCGGTCCCACCGCTCCACGATTGGTCGGCGTCGGCGGCCGACGGGGACCTGACCGTGCTGGTTCGTGTACTGGGACCGGCCAACCAGTCGACCTTCCGCACTACCGGCGAGTATCGCACCATCTGGTCGGGAGAGGTCGTCGTGCCCCGTGAGGTCACGGTGACCGCATACAACGGGAGGCGGTACCGTCTGTACGTGGAGGGTGGGCGCTACCTGGCCACCCGCTTGAGCGACAACCAGACGTGGGATCTCGGTGCGGCGGATAACTCACTGGGCGCCACGAGCGTGCTGGCGGCGCTGCACCAGGCGAGCCTCGACGGCGGCTTCAGCTACCGGCTGACGGATGCCTACTTCCCCGGCATGGGGTTCTTCCTCTCGGGCATCGACGGCCACATAGGTACCGGCTCGGTCGGCTGGTCCTATCGAGTCTGGAGCGGCGATTCTGCGCCGTGCCCCTCGCTGTCTATCGACCGCTTCCTTCTCGGCTATCCCGGCATGACACCCCCCGCGCCGCACCCGCAGGTGGTGCTCTACTGGGGCTACGGGGTCGACTGTCGCGTGCTGCGGGTCGTTCCGGACACCGATGTCGTGCAGTGCAGCGACACCCTGCGCGCGGCCGTGCAGTGCTTTGCCGATGTGGGCTACGCGGGGGAAGGCACGTGGGAGCCCGTTCCGGCCGCTCAAGTGTGTATCGGCGACGACTGCTGCTTGACGGGCGACGATGGCTTTGCAGAGGTCGGTTTCAGTGCCACCGGTGACTTCGCACTCACGGCGTCGGCCGGCTACGACGGCGAGCACTACTATCTGCCGAGCGATGACTCAGCCCGTGTCGCAGTCGAAGGAGAGTGCCGGGTCATCTCGTTCACCATCGTGGACCGCGGTGCGACGGGGCTCGACTTCGGCCTTGCCACCTGCGGCGTGCAGGGTCAGCCGGAATCCGGCCAGACGGCGGAGCACGGGGCGGTGACGCTCGAGATCGGACCTGAGACGACCGTTGATTGTCTGCTCCAACTCTGCGCATCCGACGACGCGCGAAGCAGCAGCGGCGCGCTGCTTCCGGTCGGATCGTTTGGCTGGAGCACGACGCCCTCGTGGGCGGCAGCAGTTGCGATGACGTCGGACTTCGCGACGGCAGGCTCGGCTCCGGCGGGCCAGAGCACCTCGCTCGATGTGTGGCACTGGTTGAGCGTGCCGGCCGGCCAGACACCCGCGGCGTACGCAGGCGCGTTCTGCTATCGCGCCGTGGCGGACGGCTCGTGATGACGGCTCGCCCGGCGCTGCTGAACGGTTGTGCCTCCGCGAGAATCGGCCTTGCACTCGCGTGCGGCGTGCTGGCCGCGGGCCTCCCCGGCGGCGTGCGGGCCGACGATGGACGCTATTCGCTGGGAGCTGTCCAGCCGGTTGCGGGGCTGGAGGTGGTGGCGGGGGCGGCCGGCGCCACCTGGCTCGGCTTCTACAACATCGACGGCACGTCGCCCACCACCGTCGAGCTATCGCTGATTTCGCTTCCTCAGAGTTGGCAGGTAACGCTGTCGACCGATGCCTCATCCGCTGGTGCGGATGTGCTGGCGCTGACGGTCGAGCCATCGTCGCCAACCGAGGCGCCGCAGGAGTGTGGCCCGTTGACGACATCGGTCCACCTGTCCGGCCGGGGCTACGTGTGCGCGGAGACTGCCTGGCTGCGTGTGCTCGTGCCGAAGGGGGACGGTGTTGCCGGCAAGGGTGAGGTGACCGTCCGGGCCGCGGCGACCTGGCCCGGGCAGGGAGCGTTCATGCAGGAGAGGGAATTCGTCTTCGGGGTTCGGGTGGTCGATTCCCCCGCACCTGGGCTCCCATCGCTTCCGCTCGCCCTCGCTGCCGGTACGCTCGCACTGCTGTTCGGGTTGCTACTCGGGCGGCGTATTGCCAAATCGCAATAGCTTTACTAAAATCAGGTAGTGTTGATATTGGGTGGTGGGAGCCAGCTTTCGGGGGAGGCACATGATGCTGAAGCAGGTTCAGGTCGTTGCCCTGGTTCTGGTTGCGCTCGCCGTTTCGGTCACGCCGGTTCTGGCGGCGACCTCGTATCCGCTGAAGCCTGGTGACGATGTCATTCAGGATGCCCTCGACTACCTTGCTTCGCAGCAGGCAGGCGACGGCAGCATCGGCAGCTACTCGGACTCGGCCTGGGCCTGCATCGCCATTGCGGCGGCGGGAGAGGATCCCGATGACTGGGACGCCGGCGGGCCGTCGCTGGTGGACTACCTTGCGGCCGGACACCCGGATGTGACCGGCGAGTTCAACATGGGCACGTACCTTGCACGCATGGTGCTTGCGGCGGTGGCCGCCGGAGAGGACCCCGGCGCGTTCGGCTCGTGGTCGGGCTCCAATGCAGGAGTGAGCATCACGAATGGCGACTACCTCGGCGCGCTGTGGTCGCTCTTCGATGGCGACCAGTTCCTGCAGGACCTGACGGGTGACCCGGACAGCGCTGAGACGCTGAACGACGACTTCTGGGGGTTGAGGGCTGTCATTGCCGCCGGCGCGGCGTCCTCTTCGAGCGAGGTCAGGGCTGTCGCCTCCTTCATCGCCTCCTTCCAGGAGTCCGACGGTGGCTGGACCTGGGGTACGCCCGCTCACTCGTGGTACTCGCCCGACTCGAGCGATCCGGACAACACCGCGGCGGCCATCGTTGCTCTCGGGCTGGCGGGTCAGGCCTCCTCACAGGCGGTCCAGGATGGGCTTGAGTTCCTGCACGATAACCAGGACGGCTCCGGCGGTTTCGTAAGTCTATGGACCGGCGTGAACGTGGAGTCGACGGCGTGGGCGGTGGACGCGATAGGCATGTCGCGACAGAACCCCGCGGGGATGCAGTGGAGCCCCGACGGAGACAGCCCCATCGAGTATCTGCTGGGGGTCCAGCAGGCGAACGGCTCCTTCGAGGATTCCGCACGTGCGACCGCCGACGCTATCTGTGCCCTGCTCGGACGGCACTACCGTCCGGCGCCGGTCTCGGTCGGCGGGGAGGCGTTCCCTCCCGACAAGTCCTCGGTGCTGGCTGTACCTCTGGCGGCCTGCGCCGGCGGTGCGCTGCTGGCCGCGTTCATACTGAGAAGGAAAACGGCAGTGTGAGCGGGCAGCACTCTTGCCGACACACGTGTTCGGAGCTATAGTGTACGTATGACAACAAGAGTGACTCTCCGCTCTGGCGCTGCGGTTTGCCTCGTCCTCATGCTGCTTGCTTCGGCATTCCCGCCTTCTCCGGCGAGCGCCGCCGGCTACCCCCTCGACGCTGACGACGACGAGATTCAGGACGCGGTCGAGTATCTCCTTGAGAAACAGGCCTCCAACGGCGGCATCGGCGGCTTCGCCATATCGGCGTGGGCGCTCATGGCGCTTGCCGCGGCGGGAGAAGAGGATGCGGTCGGAGAGGTCATCGACTACCTGGAGGATGAGGCGGATACCGGAGACTTCGCGGCGACCGACTGGGCGCGGATGATAATGGCCATCGTGGCGGCAGGGGAGGACCCGGAGGACTTCGGCGGCAAGGACTACATCGAAGGGCTTCTGAACACCCGAGAGGAAGAAGACGACACGGGTGAAAACTACCTGCAGATAGGCGACCCTGACCTGCTGAACGACGATTTCTGGGGCGTCATCGCCCTTGTTGCCGCTGGCGAGAGCATCGATGATGACATCATCAACTTCATCCTCGAATGGCAGAACGACGAATCCGACGACACCGGCTGGGGCATAGAGACGGGCGAGGAGAGCGACGTCGACTGCACGGCTGCGGCCATCATGGCGCTCATCGCGGCGGATGCGGACGCCGACGACCGAATAGACGAAGCGCTCGACTTCCTGGCCGAGGCGCAGAACGAAGACGGCGGCTTTCCGGAGAACCCGGGCGACGGCTCGAATGTCGCCTCTACTGCGTGGGCTGTCCTGGCCATCAGGGCTGCCGGCGAGAACCCGAGCAGCGGCCGCTGGGACGACAAGGGCGCCACCCCCGTCGAGTACCTGCTGGACCTGCAGAAGAGTAACGGCTCGTTCCCGCTGTCGGCCAGCAGTTCGAGCAACCCCGAGTGGATGACGGCGTACGCCATCGTGGCGCTGCTCGGCGACCCGTACCCGGTGTCGGCGGTGGGCTCGTCCGGCGGCGACGGCGACGGGAAGATCAAGACGTCTCCCACCAGCATGACGTTCTATGCGACCGCGGGAGGCGGCGACCCGCTCAGCCGCAAGCTGCTCATCCTGAACGACGGCGATGGCAGCATAGACTGGACCGTCTCTGAAAACGCCGTCTGGCTCTCCCTCAGCCCGTCGAGCGGCAGCTCAGATGACGAAGGCGACGACGTCTCAGTGTCCGTCAATATCGACGGCCTGACGGCCGGCACGTACAGCGCCAGCATCACGATTACCTCGGACGATGCCGACAACAGCCCGAGGACGGTGGGTGTCACGCTGCATGTGGACGAGCCGACCACCGACAACGAGATTGCGGCCTATCCTGACGATTTCGAGTTCAGCGTCGACCTTGACGAGAGCGACGACAACCCGGACGACCAGTTCCTCGAGATATGGAACACCGGGCCCGACAGCATCGAGTTCGAGGTCGATGTCGACAGCGACGGTGACTGGCTGGATGTCAGCCCCGGCGACGGGGACCTCGACGAGGAGCATGTCAGCCTGAGGCTCAGGGTGGATATCGAGGACCTTGAACCGGACGACTACAGTGCGACCATCACCATCTCGTCCGACGACGCGGACTCGGTAGAGATAGACGTCTCCCTCACGGTGGCAGGGGAGGCTGAGAAGGCGGAGATAGGCTTCTCGCCCACCAAGTTCACATTCAAGGCGGAGGAGGGGGGCGACGACCCGGACGAGCAGACCCTCACCATCTGGAACAAAGGGACCGGCACGATGGAGTTCTCCGTCTCGGACGACGCCGGCTGGCTGAGCCTGAGCCCTCGGACGGGCGAGTCCGAGGACGATGACGACGAGCAGGAGATAGAAGTCTCCGTCGATGTCGGCAGTCTCAAGCCGGACAAGTACACGGCGAAGATAACCATCAAGAGCAGTGATGCAACCAACAGTCCAAGGACGGTCGATGTAACTCTGACGGTTGAAGAGTCGGACGGGAGCAGCAACGGCAGCGGCGGGGGAACCGGCCCTCTGGGGCACCTGCTGCTGGTGGCGACCAACCCCGGTGGAGCCGGCACGGTGACGCCGAGCGTGCCGATGGGCTCCCAGGGCTACCCCGACGGGACGAGCGTGAGCCTCACTGTGGCGCCGGCCCAGGGCTACACGTTCATCGGATGGAGCGGTGACGCAACGGGGTCCGACAACCCGGTCACCGTGGTGATGAAAGGTAACCGGAATGTGACGGCGAACTTCCTTCGCTTCGATGCGGCCGGGCTGACGAACGTCAGCATCCCGTACGCGTCGCCGGGCATGGCTTCGGTCTCGGTCATCCAGTACCCGAGCGGCAGCATTCCGAGCAGTCCGAAGGGCTTCCGGATACTCACGGCTTACGTGGTGGACCCCCAGGGCAGCGGCACGTTCACGCTGCGCTTCGACGGGCTGGCGGATGTGAACAACGTCGGGGTGTTCAAGGTGGTGGGAAACACGTGGCAGCAACTGCCGCGGGCTGTGGTGGGAGCCGGCGCGCTGCAGGTGACGCTGGACGCGACCGACCCCATCCTGGCGCTGGCCTATCCCGGCTCGGCCGGAATACTTGACTCAATCAAGTCGCTCTTCGGCGGGGCGAGCACTACCACGATCGTGGTCGTGGCTGTGGGCATCGTGTGCATCGTGCTCGTCGTGGTGCTGCTCCTGGTGCTCGGGCGGCGTGAGTCGTACTAGGGCTTCCGTGGTCGACGGCGCGGCAGCCCGACCGGCTGGGAGACTCGACCGCCGTCGATGGTCGTGAAGTACCGGTATGAGGAATCCGTGGCGGCTTCTTGCTTCGCTCGCGCCGTGTGCGGCTCTTGCGGCCGTTCTGTTGGGATGCAGCGGAACCGCTGCTGAGACACTGCCGGCGACCTTCGACCCGTCCGGGCCGGCGCAGGCGCGCGTCGTGGTAACGACGGGCTTCGGGGCCAACACCCTTCTCGACGCCGTGGTGGGCATCGATGCGCGCACGAGCGCGATGAAGGCGCTGGAGTCCATCGCGGAGACGGAGACGGGTTACGGCGGCGGCTTCGTCCAGAGCATCAACGGAGTCGGCAGCACGAGGAAGTCCGACTGGTTCTACTACGTCAACGGGCTGATGGCAAAGACGGGCGCGAAGGACTACGTACTTCGCAACGGCGACGTCGAGCACTGGGACTACCATTCCTGGAGCTCATTCAGGGGGATGTCGGCCGTCATGGGGTGCTTCCCGTGGGCCTTCGTGAACGGCTACGGAGGCGAGAGGCGGCCCTCGATAGTTGCGTGCGAGCCGGAATACGGCGACGAGGCGGACGGCATCGCCGCCGTCCTTCGCGGCGCCGGCGCAGTCGATGTCTCGCTCGTGCCGCTGGCGGAGCTGACGCCGGAGCAGATGGCCTCGCGCCATCTCGTGCTGGTGGCAGGGCCGGATGCGGCGCCTGTTCGTGAGGTGTTCGACAATCGTGCGACGCTCGGCCTCTTCGTCTCCCTCGATGGCCACGGACTGCGGGCGTTCTCGCCTTCGGGCGAGGAGAAGGCCGTGTATCAGCAGGCGGCAGGGGTGCTGGCAGCGACGCAGAACCCGTGGAACCCGAGGGGAACGGGGGCGTGTGAGAACGTGGTCGTCGTCGTCTCGGGCTGCGACGAAGCCGGCGTGCGGGCGGCTGCCCGGACACTCGTGCACGAGCACGAGAGGCTCTTGACGTGGTGCGGGGCCGTCGTGGAGGCAGACGGGCGCGTGCGCCCCTTGCCGGCGGCGGAGGACTGACCTGGCGCCTGGACCGCGGCAATCCCGTGGCAGGCCGGAGGTCTTGACAGTCTCATGCAGGTTGCCTACTCGTTCAGGGACAGCGGCAGCGCGATGCACCGGCTCAGCCCGTTCGTCGTCCCGGCATGGGTCGCGGCCGTGGTCCTTGGCGTCCTGGTGCTCGAGCATCCCATCGCGCTCCTCGCGCTCTGCATCGCCACAGTCCCGGTAGCAGTCGGAAGCGGCGTGCTCCGGCCGTGGGCGTCGACGATGCGCTATGTCCTGTGGATGGGCCTCGCCATCGTCGTCATCAACGCGATTGTCAGCAACCAGGGCAGCCACGTGCTGCTGCAGGCCGGCTTCTCCCTCCCGCTGCTGGGCACCCCCCGGCTCACCGTGGAAGCCCTTGCGTACGGAGCAGCCATGGCGGTGCGGCTGGCGGCCATCATCTCGGCTTTCACGCTGCTGAACCTGTGCGTGCACCCGGACGACCTGATGCGCGTGGCTATCCGGCTGCGCCTGCCGTACCGTTCGGTTCTCGTCACTTCGCTGTCCACCCGGTTCATCCCCGTGCTGCTGGCGGACGCGGCGACCATCATGGACGCGCAGCGCTCGCGCGGCCTGGAGTTCGACCGGGGGGACGTCATCGAACGCGCGCGGAACCGGGGGGCGCTAATCCTGCCGCTCTTGTCCAACTCGCTCGACCGGGCGACGCAGGTGGCGGAGGCGATGGAGTCGAGGGCCTATGGCTCGTCTGCAAGACGGACGTTCTACCGCGATGCGCCGCTGCTCGCGGAAGACGTGGTGGCTCTCGTTCTGCTCGGGGTCGCGGCAGCGCTCGCAGTCGCTGCCGGTCCGCTCGGGCTCTGCGCCTATGCATACTACCCGTCGCTGGACAGCCTGCCGCTCCCCGCTGATGGCTGGCTGGCTCTCGGGGCGCTCGTGGCCTTGCTGCTCTCGCCGATTCCCCTGGCCGCGGCGCGGAGGCGGCGCCGTGATTGAGTTCCGTGACCTCTCGTTCACGTACTGGGGGCAGGAGCGGCCGGCACTCAAGGAGGTCTGCCTGAAGATAGACGACGGCGAGTTCGTGCTGGTCGCCGGAGCGTCCGGCAGCGGCAAATCGAGCTTCTGCCGCTGCATCAACGGTCTGATACCGCACTTTCACGGAGGCGTGCTGAGCGGCTCGGTGAGCGTCGATGAGCTTGATACGTCCCGGCATCAGCCGAAGGACCTGGCCGCCCGGGTCGGCATGCTGTTTCAGGACCCGGAGAACCAGCTCATCGCCGCGGACGTCGAGCGGGATATCGCCTTCGGGCTGGAGAACCAGGGCTGTCCGGTCGAGGAGATCGACCGGCGCATCGGAGATGTGCTCGAGTTGCTTGGCATGGCGCAGTTCCGCCGCTCGCCTCTGGCGTCCCTTTCCGGCGGGCAGAAGCAGCTTGCGGCGATGGCTTCTGCGCTGGCGGTTCGGCCTCGCGTACTCGTGCTGGATGAGCCTACCTCGGAGCTGGACCCGGCAAGCGCCGAGTCGCTGCTCTCGGCGGTCGCGGGGCTGCGTCGCGACCTGGGAATCACGGTCGTCCTGGTCGAGCACCGTCTCGAGCGGGTGGTCAAGTACGTGGACCGCATCGTTGTGCTGAGAGACGGGTCTGTCGTGGCTGACGGTTCGCCGGCGCGTGTGCTGGGCGCGGCGGAGCTCGACGGCACGGGCCTCGGCTTGCCTCCGCTGGCGAGTCTGGCGCTGGAGTTGCGGCGACGCGGCCTCTGGCAAGGGAGTGTCCCGCTGGATGTCGGCGAGGCATGCCGGGCGCTGGCGCCGGTGATCCGGGGAAAGCAGGTTCCCGCCCACGTGCAGGCGGCAACTCAGCCCGGTGAACCGCTGGTCGCCGTGGAAGATGTGCGATTCAGCTACGACGGCGGCCCGGAGGTCCTGCGCGGCCTGACCCACGCGGTCCGGGCTGGCCGCGTGCTGGCGCTGATGGGCCGGAACGGCAGTGGCAAGACGACGCTGGTGAAGCACTACAACGGGCTGCTGCGGCCGGGGAGAGGTCGCGTGCTGGTAGACGGCGTAGACACGGCGATGGCGTCGGTGGCGACGCTGGCGCGCAGCGTAGGGCTCGTGTTCCAGAATCCGAACGACCACCTGTTCGCGGACACTGTCGACGACGAGCTTCTGTTCACGCTGCGGTACCTCGGCGCCGGGACCGGTGAGTCACGCGATCTTCTCGAGCAGGCGCTCGCGCTGTTCGGGCTGGAGCGGTATCGTGCGCATTACCCGCGCTCGCTCAGTGGAGGCGAGCGGCAACGCGTTGCGCTGGCGTCGGTGGTCGTGGCGCGCCCGCGCGTGCTGGTGCTGGACGAGCCAACGAGAGGACTCGAGCATGATCGAAAGTCGGCGCTGATGCGCTTTCTGAGAGACTATGCCGCCCAGGGGAACGCGGTGGTGCTGGTGACACACGACGTCGAGACGGTGGCCGAGCACGCGGACGACGTCCTCCTGCTCGATGACGGCCGGGTCGTCGGAGATGGCCCGGCCCATCGCGTCCTCGCCGCGTCTGAGGTCTTCCGCCCCGATATCTGCCGCCTGGCCATGGCCTGCATGGACGAAGGCGGCGAACACATCCTGACGGTCGACCGCCTGCTGGAGGCGCTCGCGTGAGGACGTTCACGATGGCGGGTCGCACCGCCGGATTGCTCACCGTTCTCACCGTGGCGGCCGGGTGTGCGCCGTCGTCTGCGGCTGGCTCAGGCGGTCCGGCGCTCATCGTCGGCGCCGCGGCCGTGGCGGTCATCGTTGCCTTCCTGGCGCGATTCGAGTCGTCCCGTCCCGACGCCCGCGAGATTGCGGTTGTCGCGCTGCTTGGCACGCTCTCGGCGCTGCTGCGCGTGCCGTTCGCGGCCATCCCGAATCTGCAGCCGAGCACGTACCTGGTCATCTGCGCGGGCTACGTCTTTGGCCCTGTGGCGGGCTTCATGGTCGGGGCGCTGACCGCCGTGGTCTCCAACTTCTTTCTCGGGCAAGGGCCGTGGACGCTGTTTCAGGTCGTCGCATGGGGACTTGCCGGGGCGTCCGCGGTCGTTCTGCGGCGCGTGCCCCTCAGGGCGGGCTGGCTCGTGCTGTTCGGTGTGCTGTGGGGCGGGTTGTTCGGGCTCATCATGAACGTGTGGAACTGGGTCGCCTTCGTGTACCCGCTGACGCTGGCATCGTTCCTCGTCACGTGGTTCAACAGCCTGGCGTTCGACGCGATGCACGCCGCCGGCAACGCGCTGTTTCTCGGACTGCTCGGGGTCCGTACGGTGCGCGTGCTGGAAAGGTACCACCGTCGCTTCCACTGGGAACGGGCCGGAGGGGATGCCGATGGCGCTCGCACGTGAGCTGAACGTGGTTTGACGCCCGGCGACCCTTGTGCTACGCTCGAATTGCGGAAGAGGAATAGGGCCCACCGGAAGTGGAATAGTCCTCGACCGCGGAGGGAGGCATGACGATGGTAAGAGCGTTGTTATGCCAGTGGCACTTTCCCGTAGTGCGCTCTCCGCTGGGGGATGTGGAGTAGCGGTCGGGTGGTGATACTCAGTGGGGAGCAGTGGGAACCCCCGAGCTCTTCGTAGAGCCAGCTCGAGCTAAGGCCGAGCACCGCGGGTTCAGCGCATCTGAACGGGAAGAGTAGGGGCAAGCAGGCATTCAAGGGGCGCCGGGAACAGTCGGCGCCCCTTCTTTTCGCCCCGCGCAGGCGGGCGCACGTTACTTGAAGAGCCGTAAGACGAGGTTCACGACCACGGTGAGGACCAGGCTGATGAGGAGCATCGTGGCAATAGGGATGTAGACCCGGATGCCGTTCCTCTCGAACGACAGGTCGCCGGGGAGGTGACCGAGCATGTGCGCCTTCGGCAGGAAGAGCAGGAGTACGCCCACCACGAGGGCGACTATCCCGATGACGATGAGGATGCGCGCTATGTCTGATGTCGGCATGTTCGTCCGGTCGGCATTGTAGCGCACCGCTGGCGCCTGACGTCATTGGCCGATTTGGCCCGGCGTCGGTTCGTTCGTCGCAGCGAGCGGATGGATGGTTGACTCGTGGCGCCGGTCGGGCTATCTTATCGCGAGTCCCGTCTCCCTCCCGACCGGAGCACCTTGACGTGCTGAAGCGGCTTTCGATTCGCGATTTCGGCATCATCGACGACGTCGCCTGGCAACCATCGCCCGGCTTGAACGTGCTCACCGGCGAGACCGGCGCGGGCAAGTCGCTGGTGCTGGACGCGCTCGACGTGCTGGCGGGACGCCGTGCCGGCCAGGAGGTCGTGCGGACGGGCGCCGCAGCATCGTGCATTGAAGCCGAGGTGACCCGGCCCGACGACGATGATGCATCGTCCCACAGCGGCCTGCTCGTCATCCGGCGGGAGGTCGAACGGAGCGGCCGGGGCACGGCTACTGTAGACGGCAGGGCCGTACCGGTGCGCGGTCTGCGGGAGCTGGCGGTTCGGCTGTTCGACCTGCACGGGCCGAATCAGCAGTTCGCGCTGCTTGACACACGGGAGCAACTGCTGCTGCTCGACGACTATGCGGGATGCGCTTCGGCACGGGCGGCGTTCGCGTTGCTGGCCGAGAGGCTGCGCGACGTGCGGGCGCGCCTGCAGGCGGTTGCCACCGACGATCGCCAGGCGGCCCGGAAGCGCGATCTGCTGTCCTTCGAGGCGGGTGAGATAGAGGCGGCGGACCTCAAGCCGGGCGAGGACGAAGAGCTGGAGCAGGAGTCCTCGCGGCTGGCGCACATCGAGAAGCTCAGAGCCGCGGTGGGCGCGGCGTGCGAGGAACTGTACGGTGGCGAGGGCACGGTGCCTTCGGGCAGCGACCGGCTCGGCGAGGGGCTTCGCCAGGTCCGCGATGCGGCGTCCATCGACCGTACACTCGTCCCGCTTGCCGAGGCCGTCGAGTCGGCTCTGTGCCAGGTGGAAGATGCGGCGCGGGAGCTGGCCACCTACCGCGACTCGCTCGAATACGACGCTGAGCGGCAGGAGCAGGTGCTGGCGCGCCTCGACCTCATCCGCACACTGAAGAAGAAGTATGGAGGAACGCTGGAGACAGTACTGGCGTACGCGGAGGCGGCCCGCAAGCAGCTTGCGACGCTCGAGTCGAGCGACGAGCAAAGGGAACGCCTCGCCGCGACGGAGGCCGTCCTCTGTGCGGAGCTTGCTGAGGCGGGCGAGCGCCTTTCGCACCTTCGCCGGGAGGCGGCCGCCGGGCTGTCGCACGCGGTGGAAGCCGAGCTCGGGGACCTGCTGATGGCGGGGACGGGTTTCATGGTCTCCTTCGCGCCGATTGACGGCGCCGACCTTGAGCTGCCCGACGGGAGCCGCTGCGGCTTCACGAGCGATGGTATCGATGACATCGAGTTCCTCATCCGGCCCAATCCGGGCGAGCCGTTCATGCCGCTGGCGCGCTCAGCGTCGACGGGCGAGACGTCACGCCTGATGCTCGCGGTTCGCTGCGCGCTCTCGCGCGGCGGTGGGGCCGGCGGGCTGACGCTGGTGTTCGACGAGATAGATATCGGGGTGGGCGGCCGCAGCGGAGAGGTCATCGGCAGGAAGCTGGCGGGCCTGGCGCGGAACCACCAGGTCATCTGCATCACACACCTGCCGCAGGTGGCCGCGTACGGCGACGCGCAGTACACGGTCGAGAAGAAGGTGAAGGACAATCGCACCTCCGTGGCCGTGACGCTGGTCGAGGGAGACCCCCGCGAAGCCGAGCTCTCGGCCATGCTCGGCAGCCTGGGAGAGCCGTCCCTGTTCGGCGCCCGGGAACTGCTGCAGCGGGCGCGCGCCTGGAAGGGCGAGGCTGCGCAGGGCGGCTGAACCGAGTCCGGCGGTTCGGAACACGCCGGGCCTCGAGACTGCATCCATGATTCATGTGATTGTCGGCTCCACGAACGAGGGCAAGGTTGCCGCGTGCCGCTGCGCGTTCGAGCGGGCGTTCGGGGTGGTGGAGGTTCACGCGGTGGCGGTTCCGTCCGGCGTCCCGGCGCAGCCGGTCGGGGAGGAGTGCTTCAACGGGGCGCGAAACCGGGCGATAGGCGCGCGGGAGGCGTCGCGTCAGAACAGCCTTGCGGGGGACTACTTCGTCGGCATCGAGGGCGGGATACTGCTGCTGTACGACACGTGGTTCGGCTTCAGCGTCACCTGCGTCATCGACGGCCGGGGCCGCACCGGCTACGGCACGAGCCCGCTCTTCGAGCTGCCGCAGAGCTTCGCGCTGCGCGCGCTGGCGGGTGGTGAGCTGGGCGACCTCGTGAGGGAGGCCACGGGAGACGAGCGCTTCGCCGAGCGGCGCGGCGCGGTCGGTCTGCTGACGAACGGATTGCTGACGCGGGAGGCGGCGCACGAGAGCGGTGTGCTGGCGGCGCTTGCGCCGCACTTGAGCGCGGAAAGGTATGAGCCGTGACACGGTTGCTGCTGGTTCGGCATGGCGAGACGGAATGGAACAGTGACGTCATCTATCGGGGTCGCGCGGAGGTGGCGCTGAGCGAGACCGGCCGGCTGCAGGCGGAGCGGCTCGGGGCGAGACTCGCAGCGGAAGGGGTGACGGTGCTGTACAGCAGCCCGCTCATCCGGGCAAGGGAGACGGCCGAGGCCGTCGGCCGGCACACGGGTTGCGCCGTGCAGGTGCTGGATGACCTGAACGACCTTGACTGCGGCAAGTGGCAGGGCTTGAGCGATCCCGAGGTGAAAGCGAAGTATCCCGAGGAGCGGCGACTCTGGCTCTCGGCGCCGCACCTGGTGACGCTGCCTGGAGGGGAGTCGCTGGTGGATGTCTCGGCGCGGGTCTCGCGGGCGCTCGAACTGGCGCTGAAACAGGACGGCGTGGTCGTGCTCGTCTCGCACCGGGTGGTGCACAAGGTGGCCATTTGCTCGCTGCTGGGACTCGACAACTCACACTTTTGGGACATCAGGCTGGATCTCGCGGGCATCACCGAGTTCGAATGCACGGCGCGGAGGCGCGTGCTCGTGCGGCACAACGAGACTTCCCACCTGTCGGTGAGGGAAGCGCCCCTGCCGGTCGACTTCTAGCGGACGGGCCGTTCCGCGGCTACTCGTCGAACCACTTCGACTGGCTCGTGTCGATGGCCAGGCCGTCGTGCACGATGAAGACCAGCAGCCGCGTGTGCTTCTGAGGCGGAGGGGTCAGCAGCAGCCGCAGTCCGAGCTTCTCGCCGGGGGCGAGGTCGAACGGCTCGCTGTCGACGGCGCTCCAGATGAGGTCGTTGCCGGCGTCGAAGCCGGCCTGGATGTGGCAGTCCTCGATTGGTCCGGTGCCGCGGTTCTCGATCTCGACGTCGACCGCGTAGGCTGCGCCGTCGGGCGAGCCGGTCCACGTGTGCACGATGATGGGTCGGGCGGTGAAGTCGAAGATGAAGGCGGGCAGGCCCTGGTACTCCGGCGGGACGATGCCGAGCCGGCCCGCCTCGCCGGTCGTCTCGAGGTAGAAGTACTTGCCTTCGTGGTAGGGGAAGTAGGTTCCGGCGTACTTCGGTCCCTCCAGCACGCCGAGGGCGATGTGCGTGGGGAAGCGGACGAGGACGAC
>CAZLPP010000040.1:0-19893 GCA_964561465.1 uncultured Dehalococcoidales bacterium | reverse complement strand
TGCGATGACGGCCGCTGCCTCGCCGACTATGAGCCGGACGATCCCGAGGATGCGAACTTCCTCGAGCTATCCAAGGGCACTCGCGTCACCTTCGAGAGAGATGGCGAGTTCAACGGCGGCCCGCCGCGCTGGGTACGCATGACCGAATCGAAGTCCACTCCCGCCATTCCGGAGGGCACGGTGAGCATGACCGAGGTGTACGACTTCCTCGGCTACACGGCCACCGGCCTGGTCGTCGACTCGGTCTTCTTCGACCGACCCGTCGGCATGCTGCTCGACTACGACCCCGACAGCCTGCCTGAGAACACGGTCTCCGTCGGCATCGCGGTCTGGGATACCGAGAACAGCGAGTGGATAATCCAGCCGCAGTCAACGGGCCAGGTCGCGGGCGTTGGCACAGCCACCGCCGACGTGATGCACTTCAGCAAGTTCGTCGTGCTGGCAACCACCGGCGAGACGGTCGAAGCTGCCGCAACGCCCGCGCCGACGACAGCGGCAGGCACGCAGCCGGCGAACTACATCGCCAGCGACCTGCTCGTCGAACCCTCCGTCGAGACCTTCTGGGGTCCGCTTGCCTTCGTGACGCGGACCGGAAGCACGGCAACAATCACCGCCACCATATCCAACCTCGGCAGTGAGGCTGGAACCTACACCGCCGACCTCATGCTGAACGGCGAAACGGTCGGTACACAGGGAGTGTCTCTTTCCGCCGGCGAAGCGCGACAGGTCAGATTCGTGGTCTCGAACGTGTCGCCAGGCGACTATGTGGTCTCCGTAGCCGGGCTCAAGGCGAACCTCAGCGCCACGCAGGTGATCAACTGGATGCTGCTCCTGGCGCTTGCCGCCATACTGGCCCTGCCGGTCGTCCTGCTGCTCCTGGCACAACGAAGACGCAGAGCATCGGAGCAAGCTCAAGCCTAGAGAGCGGAGAGTAACAACCAAGCAGAGTAGCCGGCCCGGTGCCGGCTACTCTGCTTTCAGGCCGTCGATGCGCCAGAGACTCTCGGGCGACTCGACCAGATCGACGTAGAGGCGCCCGTCAAGGTGGTCGATCTCGTGCTCGAGCGCCTGAGCCAGAAGATCGTCGGTAGCGGTCACTCGAATCTCCTTGCCATCCGTGTCGCGGGCCTTAACCTTCACGGTGACAGCGCGCTTCACCTCCCCGCGATAGCCGGGGACGGAGAGACAGCCCTCCTCGATGATGCGTTCGCCCTTCTTCTTCACGATCTCAGGATTGATGAGGGCTATGGCTTCTTCTCCCGGCACCTGAACGACGACCACGCGAAGGGAGACGCCTACCTGAGGGGCGGCAAGGCCGACCCCTTCGGCAGACTGCATCGTGTCTATCATGTTGTCGATGAGCCTCAGCACGGCCGAATCGATGAGCGGCACCTTCTTGGCCGGCTCACGGAGGACGGGATCAGGCAGAGTGCGTATCTTGAGAATCGCCACGGTCGTAGTCTACCTCATTTCGCCCGGATGCGCGCCTCACCCCAGCGCCGTCGATCACTGCACCGATCCGGTGGTTCAATCCGGGAAATGCAACCGCTCCATCCGCGGGCGACGCGACAACGGTAGACCGGACAACTGCAACGTCCTGCACCAGAACAGAGAGCCCGTGGGGCACCCACGCCGGCACCTCTGCTAGAACGGCAGGCCCAGGAAGCCGGCAGCGAAGATCACATGCACCACCAGTGCGATGACGAACACAATCCAGAGTGAGCAATGCCGCTTGAACAGGCCCTGAAACCATGAAGCCCGTCGAACCGCACTCAGCCCGCCTTTTGCCGGCACGCAACGACATGACAGCATGATGAGAACCGCTGTCACGAGGACCACGAGTCCCGATGTGAAGAGAATCCTCGCCGCCTCGATCGTCTTGAACACCGCCATGGGACACCTCCTGATCCGTCACGCGCTACGGGACCATCTCACCGTAGCCCCTGGTGGAGTGTTGCATCCTCTCCTCGTCCGAGGAGCCATACGCCCATATCACACGCATCGGAACTCCGCGCTGCAACACGACGTCCCGCGAGTCGCCCGTACTCAACCTGCGTTCAAACTCAATAGTAGTGACGGAATCGACTTCGCTGCCTCCGACCACCAGCAGGTCATCCGTGCCCCCCTGCTTGACGTCGGCGCTGTGGGGACCGAAGTCGCCGGTACTGTATGAATCCAGCACCACGACCGCGCCGTTCACCACCATCCCCAAGATGATGTCCGCGTTCTTCATCCGTGAACCGGGCTGGAAGCCGACCGCCACCCACCCTTTCGTGTTCGCCTGCATGGCAACTCTTATCGTCTCCTCCGTACTCGTCCAGAACAGCCGGTGGGTCCCGTTGACCATCTCGCTGGCATATTCGCCCGGGCTGACAATGCCGTCCGCCCGCCATTCCACCGGGCTGGCCGTGGGCTGGGGCTCGCCCCCCGGCTCGGGCTTGGGCGAGCCGTTGCCGCCTGAGTCGGGACTCGTGGGCCCCGGAGTCGTCGGCCCCGGACTCGCCGGCTCAGGACGCACCGAACACGATGCAGCTGCAACGACCAGCAGCGCGCACAGAACCAGGATGGCCATCCCTCCAGGACGGCTACGTTCTCCGGAAATGCCACTCCGCGTCATCGAATCACCTCCAATCCCATGGCAACCTCTCCCAGATGGCTCCAACCTAGACCAGACTTCTGCGGACAGCCTTCATCCTCTGCGAGTAGCCGGCGCGCGTCTGCGCCGGAACACGACTGCCAAGCGACTCTTCGTGAAACGGCTTCTGGGCCACGTCGCGAAAGACGCCGATGAGCAGCCGGTCGGTACGCCGCGCGGCGGCCATGGAGTCCTCCCATGAGGCTGGAACGCTGTCCATCTCGGTCGCCAGCCGGTTGTAGAGTTCATAGGTGTTGTTGAAGCTCACACACGGCTGGAGCACATCGACGATGGAGAAACCCTCGTGCTGGATGGCCCGGGCAAACAGGTCGGCCAGATGATCGAGCTTCAGCGGATAGCCGCGGGCAACAAATGTTGCTCCCGCGGCGAGGACGAGTGACAGCGGATTGAAAGGCTCCTCGACACTGCCGCCGGGAGTGGACGGACCGCGGAAACCCTTGACGCTCGTGGGAGTGTACTGGCCGGTCGTCAGACCGTAGGTGCCGTTGTTGTGCACGATGACCGTTATGTCAGCATTCCGCTTCGCTGCGAACACGAGATGCGCCACTCCCTCGCCGTACGCGTCGCCGTCGCCGACGAACGCGACGACCTTCACGCGAGGATTCGCCAGCTTCATGCCCTGGGCGGTGGCGAGAGCGCGTCCGTGCAGGGAGTAGAACCCGCTCAACCGAAGGTAGTCGAATATCTTGGCGTGACAGCCGATGCCGGCGGTGATGACGATATCCTGTCGCGAGACGTCGTCCGTCTCAAGGCGGCGGACGGCCTTCTTGAAGGCGTTGAGTATGCCGAAGTTGCCGCAGCCGGGACACCAGGTGTTCTCAGCGTACGTGGCCAGGTCATCCATGTCTCAGCACCCCCTTCAGTCGCCGCGCCAGTTCCGCAGGGTCGAACGGCCTGCCATCATACCGAGTCACGCAGGCAGCAACATTCGCGCCGACCTCGCGGCGCAGCAAGCCTGCGAGTTGCGCCGCTGCGCTCTGCTCCACAACAACAATGGGGCGCTTCGCGACATCGGCCAACTCCCACACCGGGAAGGGCATAAGGTAGACGGGCTGGACAACCTCGGCTTCGATGCCGCCGTACGCAAGCGCTTCTCGCACACTCATGGTCGTCGAGCCGTACGTGAGTATGAGAGGACCGCGATCGCCGTGCCTCCTGACCGTCTGCCTGCGTTTGAGAGCGTCTATCAACGCCTCACTCTTCCTCTGCCGCTTCTCCTGCATGCACGAAATCATCCCCGCGTCTTCCGTGGAGATGCCCTTCTCGTCGTGCTCGTAGCTGGTCCACTTGACGAGTTGCTCCGAGGGCGCGAAATGCAGAGGCGAAACACCGTCCCGCGTGAGAGCATAGCGACGGTACTCTCCCTTGCCACGGTGCTGCTTCACGCGAGGGACCTCCGGCAGCTCGGAGGGAATCCGGACCGTCATGCGGCTCTCAGACAGGTGCTTCTCGGTCAGCAGTATCGCCGGCGTCTGGAACGCCCACGCCAGGCCCATGAGCTCAGCCGCAAGGGCATAGGCCTCCTCGGCGGTGCCCGGCGAGGCGACGATCCTCGGGAACTCACCGTGCCCCTGATTGAGGGCGAACGAGAGATCGCCCTGGGCGGTGTACGTCGGGACACCCGTCGAGGGACCCGGACGGGAAGAGAGCACGCAGAGAACCGGCGTCTCCGACATGCCCGCAAGCGACATCGCCTCCTCCATCAGCGCGAGACCACCGCCGCTGCTGCCCACGGCGGTCCGCACTCCCATGGAGGCAGCGCCGATAGCCATGTTCATCACCGCTATCTCGCTCTCAGGATGAACGACCGCGATGCCGAAATCCCGTGCGTGTCCGGCCAGATAGTGCAGGATGGACGACGACGGCGTCATCGGATAGGCGAAGTACACATCCAGCCCACCGGCGTACATCCCGAGGCCGATGGCCTCGTTGCCGGTGAGCATGGTCGCCGGGGCCTCCCCCTCTTCAAGCCGGAAGCGTGCAGCCAGGTATGGCGCCGCGGCGTCGTAGACGGAAAGGGCATACGCGATGTTACTTTCCGCATCGCGGGGGTACTTGCGTTTCACAAACTCGGCTGTCGCCGCGCGGCCGACGCCAACTGCCACAAGGAACACCACGACAGCTCCCACCCCGAGCCGGAGAGCCGGGTGCGGGTACGGCTTTGCCAGTTCGGAAAGCGGCAGGCCGATACCCACGGCGCCATCCTCGGAGACGGCGTCGGAGTTGAAGACCATGAGTCCGCTGCGTGAGACATGTTTCCGATGCGCCTCGTAACTGCGCCGGTCCAGCGCCACGACCAGGTCAGCACGTTCGTACTGGCTGCACACTGGTTGCGGAGAGGAGGTAACCACGGAGAAGTTGTGGCCTCCCCTGATGAGGCTCTGGTAGTCATCCAGTTGGAATGCGTGTCGTCCGCGCGCGCCGCAGTAGTCGGCGGTGACGATACCGGCGCGCCTGACGCCGTGGCCCGCCTCGCCCCCCACCAAGAACGTGAAACGGCCATAGTGCTTCATTCCGGCCTCCTGTCCGCACGGCACTTGTGAACCGACCGGGGCGCTGTCGGCTGGAGCTATCCAGCCCGGCCAGCGCCCCCGTCGATGGTGCTTTCAGTCCCTGAGGGCTAGAGGGCGGCCCTACCTAGGTCGGTGAGCGAGTACCGGCCGTCCTGCTCCGCGACGTAGCCAGCCTCCGCCAGTTCGCGGAGACCGCTTCGCACGCGGAACAGCGGCATGCCAGAGGCCGCCGCAATGTCCTCGACCGACGTCTTGCCGGCGCTGACCGAGCCCAGCATCTTCACACCGGACTCGGAGGGTTTGCCGTCAGGACTCACGCATGGCATGTGGCTCAACCTCCTAGAGCTTCTTCTTGCAGAAGTACCAGTCGACGCACTCGAACCCCTGCTTCATCCTCGCGTCAGCCATCTCCTGCGTCTTGGGAGGTGGCACGATGACCATATCGCCAGGCCTCCAGTTGGCGGGGGTCGCGACGCCGTTCGCGTCGGACGTCTGCAGAGCGTCCACCACGCGGAGAATCTCGTCCATGTTGCGGCCGGTTGTGAGCGGATAGTACAGAATCAGCCGGATGACCTGATTCGCATCGATGACGAAGACGGCTCGAACCGTCTCGGTCTTGCTCTGGCCGGGGTGGACCATACCAAACTTCGCGGAGACCTCCTTGTTCAGGTCCGCGATGATGGGGAAGTTGATCTTGACGCCGGTCTTCTCCTCGATGTTGCGAGCCCACGCGATGTGCGAGGTGATGCTGTCCACGCTGAGGCCGAGGAGCTCGACGCCGCGCTTCTTCAACTCCGGCTGAATCTTGGCAAAGGCCATGAACTCGGTGGTGCACACCGGCGTGAAGTCAGCCGGGTGCGAGAACATGATGACCCAGCTCCCCTTGAAGTCAGAAAGCTTCAGGGTGCCGAAAGTGGTCAGAGCGTCGAACTCGGGCGCCTTCTCACCCAGCTTGGGCATGCTGACAACCTGTCCCATTTCTCCTTCCATCTGTTCCATACCTCCTTCTTCATTCTCCCGCGTCACTGCACGGGAGTGCGATACCACGTTTCACCGGGACCGTATGCCGGATGCTAGACCTCGACGCAGTTCTCCCACACGCCGTGAATGTTGCAGTACTCGAGCGCGCAGAATGCCTTGAACTGGTCGACCGGAACCTGGAATCTCACATTGGGGCTGGTGTAGGCGGGCGCGAAGTCCGCGCGTCCGAGAGCGATGACCTGGCCATCTATCTTGATGCCAAGCAGTTGCACCCACGCGATGTGATGCTCGACGGTGTTGGGATGCGGAACCTCCTTCCCAACCACCACATGAACGACATCCGCACCGCCGTCGCCCTTGCCTTTGAGGACCTCGATGAACGGAACGTGCTTCTCCTTCCCCTCCACCGCCGCCGTCTTCAGAATATCTCCTACCCGCATGTTCGAACCTCCTTTCTCCACTTCTTCTACTTCAGCGCATCTCAGGCTGCCTTGAGCCCGGCACTGCGATGCTTCTCGGCAATGCGCGCGGCCAGGCCGTCGATCGCCGCCAGGTCCTGCTCGCGCGGATAGCCTTTCACGATGACCGGGTCGAGCACCTCGACCTTCAGGTTGGGGACGAGGGAGAGCAACTGCTCGACCGCCTTTCCTCCCCAGCCGTAGGAACCGATGATCGACGCGAACTGCAGCCTCGGGCGCAGTGCGTTCGCGAGCACCGCAGCGTAGGCGACGAGGGGATGGGCGCCCGCAAGGACCGTCGGGGTGCCCAGCACGACCGTCGGAGCATCCACGAGCTCCATGGCCAGTCGTCCGGTGTCGCCGGTCGAAAGACGGTGTGGCACCGCCACGATCTCCAAGTCGGCCAGAGCAGAGATGAGCCGGTCTACAAGCACCTGCGTGCTGCCGTGCATCGATACGTACGGGATGACGACCTTGTTCGCCAGCGGTCCGGAAGCCCACTCGCGATAGGCATCCATGATGAAGCGCGGGCTGTCGTACAGTGGCCCGTGGCTCGGTGCAATGATGTCGATGTCATACGGCGCCAACCGCTCGAGGTGCTTCACGATATTGCTGCGGAAGGGCATCATGATTTCTGCGTAGTACCGCTTCGCCCCCCGGTAGACGCGAGACGGGTCGTGGAGGAACAGCTCGGACGTCGCAAGATGCGACCCGAACAGGTCGCACGGAAAGAGCATGCGCCGCTCCCTGAGGTACGTCAGCATCGTCTCGGGCCAGTGAACCCAGGGGGCGTGGATGAACTCGAGCGTGAGATCGCCAAGCGAGAGCGTCTCGCCGTCGGCGACTACCGCGATCCGGTCCTCCGCAACGCCGAGCAGGTCCATCATCAGGCCCTTCGCCTTCGCGGTACACACCAGTTTCGCCTCGGGATAGCGCTCCAGCACATACGGGATGCTGCCGGCATGGTCCTGCTCCGCGTGATGCGCCACAAGGTAGTCGAGCTTCCGCAACCCGCGCGAGTCAAGCATCGAACGAAGCTCGCCCGTCTTGGTCGGGTCCACCGTGTCGATGAGCGCCGTCTTCTCCGAACCGCTCACCAGGTACGCGTTGTAGCTCGTGCCATCCGGTAGCGGGATGAGCTCGTCGAAGAGCTCCCTCTCCCAATCGATCGAGCCGACCCACAGCACGCCGTCTGCCACCACTCGCGGTCTCATGGACTACTCCTTCCCCGAGGTCGAGCCGGACAGTCAGGCAATCTTCTCGAACTCGCTCTTCGCAGCTCCGCAGACCGGGCAGACCCAGTCGTCAGGCAAAGACTCGAACGCCGTGCCCGGAGCCACTCCGCTGTCGGGGTCGCCCACCGCCGGGTCGTAGATGTAGCCACAGACCGTGCACTTGTACTTGCTCACCGCGGATTCCTCCTTCTTCTGTGCGACGAAGCTGGGGGCCGAAGGGGGTGTGACGCCCCTCTTGATGAGGTGGTAGTACGCGTAGGACATGGGGCGCTCTCCGTTCAGGACGCGGGCGCCCACGAGACGTCCGACGAACAACGTGTGGGTCCAAACGTCGAGTTCACGCTCAACCTCGACCTCGAGGAAAGCGCTGCAGTGCTGCGTCACCGCCGGAACACCGGTCACGCCTGTCTCCACAGCCACACCCTCGAGCTTGTCCGTGTCGCGACCCGACTTGAATCCGAACCGACCGATGAACGGCAAGGGGGTGGACTCCGTCAGCACCGAGGCCACGAAGACGCGACTCGATGCAACGTACTCGTGCGTCAGATTCTTCTTGTTCAGGCACACCGCAATCGCATTCGGCTCAGCGCACACCTGGATGAGCGCGTTGGCAATCTGGCCGTTCGCACGACCGTCCTTCCGGGACGTCACTACGTACAAGCCGTACCCGACCTGGTAGAGCGCCTCAGGTTGAAGCTGAACGCCGCTTTCGCTGGACACTACATCAGATCCTTGCCGCTGGTCTCGATTGCGCGTTGAAGCTCTGCGTTGAGCGCATCCGGCAGTCCTTCGATATCGACATGAAGGAAGCCCCTGACGATGGCTGCGGCGGCCTCATCATGGGTGAGCCCCCGCGCCATGAGGTACTGCACTTCCTCCTCCGCTATCTTGCCGACCGCCGCCTCGTGGTAGAGGTCGATGCCCGCCAGCGTGCCCCGCAACTCGGGAATGGCGTGGATGACTCCGCCGTCGTTCAGGATGAGGCCGCGGCACTCGAGGTGCCCCTTCACATCCGGAGCGCTGCCCTGGATGAAGCCGCGGGCGATTATCTCGCCGCCGGTGACGATGGCGCGTGACACGATCTCCGTACGCGCACGAGGAGCATCGAGATACACTCTCGACCCAACGTCGATCTTGCCGCCTTCGAAACCGGCGATGACGCTGTTGAAGCGGACCGTGGCGCCTTCCCCGACACAGCGCGCGACCGGGTTTGTCTGCAGGTCGCGCACCGGCCTCATGATGACGTAGTTGCTGAGGTACGTCGCGCCGGCCTCGACGATGACCCCTGTCCTTGGACGCACGGATATCCCCGGTTCCCAGTTGTGGATCATCGTGAACGTCAGCTTCGCGCCCTTGCGGACGTAGAACTCCGAGACACCAAGGTGAAGGCCGGACTCATTGTGCCGTGCCGTGGTGCATCCGGTGATGATGTGCAACTCGGAGTCCTCTTCAGCGACGATGATGTTGTGCACCCGCTGGGCGAGTCCCTCTGTTCCCAGATAGAGGCACGCCTGCAGAGGGAGCAGCGTCTTCTGCCCCGGCAGCGCGCGGATGAAGTAGCCGTTGCTGTCCGACTGGTCGACCCATGAGGTGTACCTGTCCGTCTCCGCATCGACGGCGCGCCACCAGAGGTCCGAGACCCACGAGTGCTTCTGCAACGCGTCGCGAACGGACATCAGCTCCACGCCGTCCTGCAGCAGAGAGATGTGGACAGGCGTGTGGTCGATTTGAACAAACGTGCCCGAGCGCTTCGCGGTCGCATCCGCAACGACGCCGACCTCGAGCATCCGCGCCTTCACGTCCTCCGGAACGCCGGCGGGACTATCCACATATGGCTGAACGGGGGCGTCCGGCAGGTAGGCTCCCGGATCGGGAGCACCTGCCGTGCGCTGATCCGAAACCGGCGGAGTGGAAGAGGCATCCCGGACGGCTTCGCGGGTCACTATCTCGCGCATCGAGAGCACTCCTCATAGCCGCACTGCTTGATGGTACTGAGGATCTCGTGCGGGTCTCCCCCGCATGAGAGACGGCCGTCGATCATGACGTAGCCTGTCCTGACGCTGACGTAGTCGAGGATGTGCCCCGTGTGGGTGATGATGAGTCCGGAATGGCTCCGGTCACGAATTTTCACATCCTTCTGCAGAAGCCGGTTGATGAGGTCACCGATGAGTGCGATGTTCACGAGGTCGACGCCGGACTCCGGCTCGTCAAGCATCACGAACTCGGGGTTCTGCGCAAGCAACTGCAGCAACTCGGACCGCTTGATCTCGCCTCCGGAGAAGCCGTAGTTGACGTCCCTGTCGAGGAACTCGTTGAGTCCGGCCGCGGTGGCAAGGTCGCGCACCTCGCCCTCCGCCGCCTCGCGCCGCAGACACGCGGCCACCATGTCCCGCGTCTTTACGCCGCGAATGACGGGCGGTCGCTGGAAAGAGAGTCCGAAACCGAGTCGTGCCCGCTCATCCACCCCGAGGCCGGTCACATCGCGCCCCTTGAACACGATTGCGCCGGATGTGACGTGGTACTTCGGGAAGCCCATGAGCGTCATCAGGAGCGTGCTCTTGCCGCTCCCGTTCGGACCGAACAGGGCGGTCGTCTCTCCATATCGAATGTTGAGGTCAACGCCGTGCAGTATCTCGACACCGCCAACCTCGACGTGGAGGTTCTGCACCGAGAGCATCACATCATCCATCGGCAACCCCTCCTGGCAGCCAGGACTATCCTTCAAGCGTCCACTTCTCCTTTACCGTGTACCAGCCGGCCGGGTCGGTCAGGTATTCATAGCTGTCGAGCAGCGCCAGATGATGCATGCGCTCCTCGCCCGCAAGGGTCGTGTAGAACTTCTTCTCCCACTGAGAACCGGTCTCAGCCGCCCGGCTCCGGTAGAGGTCGTACGCCTGAAGCTCCTTGCCCATCGCGTCCTTCATGGCATCGAGCTCCGAGCGAGCCGCTTTGACTGCCCTGGTGGTACCCTTGTTGAACGCGGCGACGACCGCCTTGAGGTGAGCGCCACCGGAGGCCGCCACCTCGACCGCCTGGGGCCAGTCCTTCCCCTGGCTGAGCTCCGCCTCAATGGCGCGGAACTTCTTCGCGTGCTCATCTTCCTCGAGAGCCAGTCGCTCGAACAACTGCTTCGATACGGGGTTCGCCGCCGTCTCCGCCGCCTTGAGGTAGTAGCTCTTCTCCTGCACCTCGATGGCGAGCGCCTTCTTCAGGATCTCCAATCGCTTCTGATTCTCTTCCTGCATCTCCCTGTCCTCCTCTACCTACTGAGAATAGCGATGCTTCAGGTCGGATAGCTCTCTGATGTGCTGTCTCTCCTCCCTGATGATGGCGTCGACCGCATCCCGGTCAACCTGGGGCACGAGATCACGCATGCCGGTGTAGAAAAGGATGGAGTCCTTCTCCGCGCCCAGCGCCAGTTGAAGCGCCTCGGCCGGCCCTGAAGCCCGCCGGGCAAGCTCGCGCGCCACCTTGTCGTCGGTGAACACCGATGAGTCGATGAGCGCCTTCAGGTACGTGCCATACTCGGCCTCATCGGGAGCGGGGACAACCGCGCCTGACGCGCCGGCACCGGTTCTCATCTTCTGGAACATCCCGACGTGAAGCCGCTCCATCTGCGCGAGTTGCTCATACGTCTTCTTCAAACCGGGGTCGCTCGTCAGTTGCGAAAGGGAGTCGTAGTAGGCGACGCCGTTTCGCTCGATGCCAACCGCGATGTCAAATAGCTCCCCTGCCGTGAACACTGCCATCTGTGTCCTGCCTCCCCTTTCTTGCTTGTTGCCTCACGCCTCATGCGGAACGCCGCAGATGCGGGCTCCACTCTGGGCCTGGCACTCCGTACACACGCCTCGGAATTCAAGCGAGTGGCAACGGATCTCGAGCCCCGTGCGCGCGGCCACCTCACCGTCGAGGTCCACGTCAAACGGTTCATCGATGTCCAGCACCCTGCCGCACACATCGCACCTGAAGTGGTAATGCCCGTCGGTGCATCCATCATACCGGGCCACGCCTCCTGGCCCTTCCAGCGCACGCAGCTCGCCCGCATCCACCAGCAGGCGCAGGTTCCGGTAGACCGTACCGAGGCTTATGCCGGGGATGGAGTTCCGCACATGCGCGTACACGGAGTCGGCCGTCGGGTGACTGGTCGTGTTCCGCACCGCGGCAAGTATCGCTTCACGCTGTCTTGAGTATCTCATTGCTGTTGCTATCGCGAATTGTTACTATTATTACAAAGGCCGACAACTCTGTCAAATCCTTGCACAGAGTTGGCTGGCAGACGCCCTGAAGGGCAACCAGGCGCCTGGGGCGGGACAGGAGACCCCGGTGACAACGCCATCTGCACATCCTCCTCACGACCCGCACGCGCTCTGCCTCGCCAGACAGAGACGGCGGCTCCCCGGAGCGGGCGGACACCGGCCGTCTTGCGATTCTACTGGCGCACCGGACGCCTGTCAAACGAACGTCGAAGCAGCGAGAAAGCCCTACGACGGCTCTCCACCGGCGGCCCGGGAAGCGAGGTCTCTTCCCAGGAGACGGGCACTCTCAACATGTTTGGGGTCATCCAGCACCTCCGCCCTGCGGTCGACGCCCCTCACCAGAACCTGCCCTGCCTCTGACACGCCCACTGCGTCGAAGAAGTACCTGGCAGTGAGCAGGACGCCGTCGAACAACTTCGGTCCGGACGTAGCTCCAACCGCAATCAGAGCGCCGCGCCGCCGGCGGACGTCCGGACTCCACGTCTTGAGCACGTGCCGGCGTACCCACAGCGCCTGACAGCGGTCGACGAGGGCCTTGGCCTGGCTGCTGAGACCGTAGAAGAAGACGGGGGAGGCCAGGATGATACAGTCCGCCTCCACGATGGAGTCGTACAGTTGCCGCATGTCGTCCCGGATGGAGCAGGTTCCGTCCACAGCGCAGTGATACAGCTCGAGACACGGCAGGATGCGCATGCGCGCCACAAGCACCTTCTCGGTGCGGGCGCCCGCCTCAGCGGCGCCCGAGAGGGCGGCATCCAGGAGTATCTCGGTGTTGCTGCCGAGCCGGGGACTGCCCATCAAGCCGAGGACGCGGGTTTGCTCCACGCTCGAATTGTCCCATTCCGGGCGCACTCATGCAATTCCGGCGGGTTCCACATCCACAACCCACCCGGACGGCAGCGACAGGCCGGCCAGCACGTCCGCGGGTCGCGAGCCGCGGATGGTGAGCTGCATCCTGTATCGCCCACGTAGACGCCACACAAATGCCGGGGCCGGTCCGGTCAATCTCAGGTCGGTCCCGACGATGCTGGACTCGAGCACCTTCCGGACGCGCTCGGCCTCGAGTCTGCAGCGTCGCTCGTCGCTGTGTGCGTACACCATCTGCACGATGGAGCTGAACGGCGGGTAGCCCGCCTCCGCGCGGTAGCGCATCTCATCCGCGTAGAAGCCGCGGTAGTCGTGAGACGCGGCGCTGCGGAGGACATAGTGGCCGGGGTCGTAGCTCTGGACAACGACCTTTCCCGGCTGGATGCCGCGGCCGGCGCGACCGGCCGCCTGGCAGAGCAGTTGGAAGACGCGCTCTCCCGAACGGAAGTCGGGCACATTCAGGCCGACGTCGGCGTTCACCGCGCCGACCAGAGTGACGCCGGGGAAGTCGAACCCCTTGGCTATCATCTGCGTCCCGACAATGACATCCACCTCTCCCGAGCGCACCGCGTCGCTGAGGCCGGAGCCGCCCCTGATGCGGGCGGGCACATCGCTGTCCCATCTGACGACACGTGCTTCGGGAAACAGCCGGCTGAGCTCGTCGACGACTCCCTGCGTCCCGACCCCCAGGTAGCGCAGGCGGTCGCTCCGACACACGGGACAGCGTCCCGGTAAGGGCGCCGTATAGCCACAGCGATGACACACGAGTCTGCCCCTCGCGGCGTGGTGCGCGAGAGCGACGGAACACCGCGGACAGATGACAGCGCGGCCACAGCGGCGGCACTGTACCAGGGTGGCCGTTCCGCGCCGATTCAGCAACAGCAGCACCTGCTCGTGTCGCGCGAACGCCTCCGCCATCCCTTCGCCCAGCGCGGAGCTGAACAGGCCGGCATTCCCCCGTTTCAGCTCCTCTCTCATATCGACGACCTCAACCGGTGGAAGCCCCGCGCTGCCGCCGACACGCGATGGCAACTCCAAGATGTGCGCACGTCCCGTGTCAACGCGGTGGAACGTCTCCACGTCGGGGGTGGCGCTGCCCAGCAGCAGAACAGCATCGAATCGCTTCGCGAGCTCCCTTGCGACCGTCCTGGCGTGGTATCGCGGGGCGGTGTCGTCCTGCTTGTAGGCCCATTCGTGCTCCTCGTCGAGGATGATGAGGCCCGGGTGAGCCACGGGGGCGAACAACGCGCTCCTCGCCCCCACCACGATGTCGGACGTCCCCTGTCGAATCAGGTCCCACTCGTCGAACGACTGCCCCGGAGTCAAACCGCTGTGGAGGACGGACACCCGCCCGGGAAAGCGCGCCGCGAACCGCTCGACCGTCTGAGAGGCGAGGGCAATCTCCGGCACCAGGCAGACGACCTGCCGGCCGGACTCGACCGTCCGACGGGCGGCGCGGAGGTACAACTCTGTCTTGCCGCTTCCCGTCACTCCGAAGAGGAGGAACTCCGCGGGGCTGCCGTCGCCCCAGTGCCGCTCCATCTGCTCCCATGCCGCTGACTGGGCAGGAGTGAGAAGGGGAGCCGCTTCCGGTTCCACGGAACGTGAGGCGATGGTGTCACGCCAGATACGCTCCTCCGTGACGTCGACCAGCCCCCGGACCTCCAGCGCCGAGATGGTCGCGGCGGTCGCTCCGCACTGCTGCCGAAGCTCAGTGAGAGAGACCGGGGAACCGGCGGAGAGCAGATGCCGGAGAACGCCGGCCTGCCGTCCGGCTCCTTTCTGTGCGAGACTGTCAGCGACCGCTCCGGCCTCGCCGGCATCGACGCGAACGGAAATCCACTTGCCGGTACGGGCTCCGGTCGAACCGCGGCGAGCCTCCTCCGACCGTTGCACCAGGCCGCGCTCCTCCAGCGATGCGAGCGCTCTGATACGCGCGGCAGCTCGCGTTCCGCGCCGCAGTTGTTCGAGCCTCAGCAGCCCTTTTTCATGCACGGCCTGAAGCATTTCCTGCTCGTCGGGCGACAGCTCGGGCAGCGCAGAGGCGGCGACAGGCGCCGGATGAAAGGTGACGCGAGGCTCAGGCGCGAGGCCGGGCGGGAAGAAGAGGGCAAACGCCGGGTACGGAGGACACAGGTACGTGCGACTGACGAACACTCCGATGTCGAGCTGTTCCGGCGTGAGGCAGAAGCCGTCTTCGACGGAGAGGATGGCGCGGGTCGCCTCATGAGCGGGGCACGCCGACAGCTCGATGACGACACCGCGCGCCGTCCGCGAGCCGAAAGGCACGCGAACAAGAGAACCCGGGCGCAGGTCAAGCCCCGCAGGGACCACGTACGAGTAGGTGGACCGTCCCGCGGGGGCGTCGACCGCCACCTCGGCGTAGCGCATCAACCTCGAATGAAGAGAGGGCTAGTCGGCGGTCTCTTCGGCGGGCTCAGCAGAGGAGACCAGCGACCGCTTCTCCTTCAACCGTGCGCGCTTGGCGCTCAGATTCCGCATGTAGTAGAGCTTGGCCCGCCTTGCCTTGCCGCGCCGGATCAGCTCAACGCCCTCGATGAGAGGCGACTGATACGGCAGTGTGTACTCCACGCCCACTCCGTAGGCAACGCGCCGGACGGTGAAGCGGCCGCCGTCAACGCCGCGCCGAACTCGAATCACCATGCCCTGGAAGTGCTGCACGCGTTCCCTGTCGCCTTCCTTGACGCGCAGCGCAACCTTCACGGTATCGCCCGGAGACATCTGCGGGATGTTCTCGTTCACCACCGGCTTCACAAGTTCTCGGATATCCATGCTCGCTCCTTGTCAGTCAATGTCACTCGGTCCAACAGGTCTGGGCGCCTCGCTGCAGTCCGCAGAAGGGACTGTCGACGTCTCCAGGCTGCGATTTCACCATGGTTGCCAGACAACAACACGGGCGGCACCGGCCAGTCTCGAAACCGCTCCGGGCGGGTGTACTGTGGATACTCGAGCAATCCACCGGAATGCGAGTCGTCGCCCGCCGACTCGTCCGATCCCAGTACACCCGGAATCAACCGCACTACGGCATCGACCACGACAAGCGCCGCCAACTCCCCGCCGGTCAGGACATAGTCCCCGATGCTCAACTGGTCGGTCGCCAGATACGCGGCCACACGCTCATCAACGCCCTCGTAGTGACCGCAGACGAGCATCAGGTGCTCCAGAGACGAGAGCTCAGCTGCGACCTTCTGCGAGAAGAGGCGTCCCTGGGGTGTCAGCAGGATGACCGGTGACTCTGAATGCCCCGCTGCCTGCCGCGCGTGCTCCACAGCTTCGAACACCGGCTCGGGCTTGAGAACCATGCCGGCGCCGCCACCGTAGGGAGCATCGTCGACCGTCGAGTGGCGGTCGTGCGCGAAATCACGGATGTTATGGGTGACGACCTCTACAAGGCCGCGCTCCGTCGCCCTCTTGACGATGCTGTGGCCGAAGGGAGACGCGAACATCTCCGGAAACAGGCACAGGATGTCTATGCGCATGGAGACTCCAAACGGAGGCGGTCACCAAGCTGAAGATTTTACCACAGACACGAGCAGAAATGAATTCGTCGAACGGCATGCTCACGGCTCTTGAGTGTAGTCGCGCAGGATGTGATACGCGCGCATCTGCTTCTCGTTGCGGCTCCTGACCCGCCCCCTCCGCCCAACCCGCGACGCGGCCGCGAGGATACAGACTGAACCGACCCAGGTCCGCGAAACGGTGATGCCGCCGTGCTCACAGTGGCTGTGAACCTCTCTCGGAGGCAAAGCGCCTGCTGCGGCAACCGTCCCTGCTGCGCCGCACGTTTGCCGCGACCATGACCATTGTGGGGGAGACAAAGACTTGACAAACGGCAGTACAGGGCCTTAAATACGGTAGTGGGGAAAAGTGGGGAGAAAGGGAGAGTGCTGGCTCGTCAGGGGAGAAGCGGATGTTCTTTGGTGAGTATGTCTACAAAATAGACGACAAGGGACGGGTCCCACTGCCTCCCAAGTTCCGTCGGGACATGCGCGAGACGGTCGTCCTGACCAAGGGCCCTGAGAAGTGCATCAGGGCATACCCGCTCGCCGAGTGGACGCGTCTCGCTAACGAGCTCGCGGCGAAAGCCGTGACCTCGTCGAGCCAGCGCAAGCTGAACCGGGCCATCTTCGGCACGGCGTTCTCAGAGATATTCGATAAGCAGGGACGCATCACGCTGCCCCTGCCCCTGCGCCTGCATGCGGAGATCGGCGACACGGTGGTGGTGGTCGGGGTCAACCAGTCGGTCGAGCTGTGGAACGAGGACCTCTGGAAGACCGAGCGCGCATCCTCCGAAGAGCAGGCGGAACAGATACTGGAAAGCATGGGAGGCGCGTGAGCGCGGGCGGCAGGTCGCCGGCCCCCCACACCCCGGTAATGGCGGCCGAGGCCCTTGAAGGGCTGCTTGTCCATCCGGGCGGCTCCTATGTCGACTGTACGCTGGGAGCGGGAGGACACGCGCGGGCCATCTTGGAGCACTCGATGCCGGGGGGCAGGCTGCTCGGCATAGACGCCGACCCGTCGGCAATCGAGATTGCGATGGGCGCGCTCAGCCAGTTCGGAAGCGCATTCGTCCCGGCGCACGGCAACTTCGCCGAGCTCGAGACCATCTGCGGAACGTACGGATTCACGCGGAACGACGGCATCCTGTTCGATCTCGGGCTCTCTTCGATGCAGGTAGACACGGCCGAGCGCGGTTTCAGCTTTCAGCGCGACGCGCCCCTTGACATGCGGTTCGATACGAGTGAAGGGGCCGGCGCGGACGAGATAGTCAATACCAGCAGCGAGCAGGAGATTGCTCGCATCCTGTGGGAGTACGGCGAAGAGCGGTGCTCCCGGCAGATCGCGCACAGGATCGTAGAGAACCGGCCGATCCTGTCCACATTACGACTTGCGCACCTGGTGCAGCAGGTCCTGGGGAGCAGGCGTGGCAGAATCCACCCTGCTACCCGCACATTCATGGCCCTTCGCATCGCGGTGAACAGGGAGCTTGAGAGCCTCAAACTGGCGCTCGACCAGACCGTGAACCTCCTGCGAACTGGCGGGAGGCTGGTCGTCATCAGCTACCACTCCCTGGAGGACCGCATCGTGAAGGAGTTCATGCGAGGCGAGGCGTCGAAGCAGACGTTCTCGCTCATTACCAAGAAGGTCATCCGACCGACTTCGTTGGAGTGTGGCTCCAACCCACGCAGCCGCAGCGCGCGGCTCAGGATTGCTGAGCGCCTCGCGCAGGCGTGACCTGCGCCTCAGCGACCGGCGCAATGATAGGGAGGTGAACATGGCCAAAGGCATCATTTCCGCAATTGACGTGGGCACCACGAAGATAGCCACCATCGTGGCGAACGTCAGGAGCCAGGATGACATCGAGATCCTTGGCGTAGGCGTTGTGCCGAGCCACGGTCTGCACAAGGGCATCGTCGTCAACATGGACGAGGCCAGGGACGCCATTGCCACGTCGATCCAGGAGGCGCAGAAGATAAGTGGCACTCGCGTCGACTCGGTCTACGTTGGCGTGACGGGCCGGCACATCAGCAGCATCAACAACAAAGGCGTGGTGGCTATCCCGCGTTCCGATCGCCTGGTGCGGTCGGACGACCTGCAGCGGGTGCTGGCGGCGTCCAAGAGCGTGACGGTGCCGGAAGGGAAGAAGCTGTTGCACGCCATCCCCCGGTACTACACGCTCGACAACGAAGAGCGCGTGAAGCAGCCCGTGGGGATGCACGGGACGCGACTCGACGTCGAGACGCATATCATCACGGCCTCGGTTTCCTCCGTGCAGAACCTGGTGAAGGTCATACGGAGCATCGGGCTGCAGGTTGAGGACCTCATCCTCGAGCCTCTCGCGAGCGGCGAGGCGGTGCTGACAGCGCAGGAGCGCGAGAGCGGCATCATCATGGCCGATCTCGGCGGGGGAACCACCGACATCGCCGTCTTCAAGGACGGCGACATCTACCACACCGCAATCGTACCGGTGGCGGGTTATCAGATCACAAGCGACATCGCAATCGGCCTTGGACTTCCCTTCCACGTCGCCGAGCGCATGAAGAAGACGTACGGGAATGTGACGCCCGGGCACGAACCGGGCAAGGAGCAGGAGTTGACCGGCATCGAGAACGGCCACACCGCCTCCTACCGGGAACTCTGCGACATAGTGCGCTCGCGGATGGAGGAGCTGTTCGAGCTCATCCTGCTCGAACTGCCCACCACCGACTACCAGCGTCTGGCTCCATGCGGTCTGGTGCTCACCGGCGGCACGGCCAACCTCACAGGGCTGGTCGAACTCGGCCGGGAGCAGCTCAAGATGCCCGTGCGCAGGGGCGCTCCGCTCGGCAGCGGCGTCTACGGCATCACGGACATACTGCGAGACTCCGCCTACGCGACAACGCTCGGTCTCGTCCTCTGGCAGGCGCGCAACCGGGAGCCGTCCGCGTGGCAGGAGAAGCGATCAGGAATGTTCGGAGGTCTCGGCAGGCTGCTGCGGAAGCTCTTCCGAGGATAGCGTTGAGCGGCGACACGTTGTAGGACAAGGAGGGAGAAATGGCTAAGACAACGTATACACCCGCCCCGGCCAGGATCAAGGCGATCGGCATCGGCGGCGGCGGATCGAACGCAATCAACCGCATGGTCAGGGAGGGCATCCGCGGCGTTGAGTTCATCACGATGAACACCGACGCCCAGGCGCTGGCCCTTTCCGAGGCGCCCACGCGGGTTCAGCTCGGCGAGAAGCTGACGCGAGGACTGGGCGCCGGCGGCGACCACCGGGTCGGCTACAAGGCGGCCGAGGAGAGCAAGCAGACCATTCAGGAGATTGTCGAGGGCGCGGACATGGTGTTCGTCGCCGCCGGCATGGGCGGCGGCACCGGCACCGGCGGCATGCCGGTGGTCGCTCAGACAGCCAAGGAGTCTGGC
>CAZLPP010000039.1:0-22279 GCA_964561465.1 uncultured Dehalococcoidales bacterium | reverse complement strand
CACCCTGATGCCATAGTCCGTCTCCTCTTCATCCCTCACGCGCAACTCGGGCAGCCCCAACAGCACGGTGATAGAATCGTCGCGCACCTGCTTCTCCTCCTTCCTTTGAGTCGTCGCTTACCCAAAGCTACAGAGGAAGGCAGGTGCTTTCAACTTCCCCGCCACCATCACACTTACGAGTGTAGAACCTCAACCTTCAACAGCTTGAATCTCGCATCGGGGAATGCCACAATCGTATGTAGCTTGAGTGGACTTCATGCGTATGGAAGTCGTTTGGAGGCTATGCATGCGCGGCTTGACGAGGAGACCGCTTCTCGCTCTCGTGCTCATGGCCATGCTGTCCGTTGCCTTCACCGTGAGTCCTGTCCTGGCGGTTCTATCTCCCATCTACTATCCCTGCCCGGTCGGCTTCTCCGCCAGCCCGACCACCGGCTACGCACCTCTGTATGTGCAATTCACGGACAAGACCGATTGGTGCTGGGCGACGCCGACCGCTGGCGAGCCTGAAGGGATTCCCTGCAACTGGGTGGTGACGTGGGACTTCGGCGATGGGGGAACCGCTGTCCGGCGTGTCGAGGCGGTGGGAGATGTGCCGCTGTTCGACAGCGACCACACCTACACAAAGCCCGGGAAGTACACCGTGACGCTCACCTACGAGTGGGAGTGTGAGGCTGCGGCTCCCGGCGACACCGTGCGGCCGAGCAAACTCTCGTTCACTGAGACTCGCAAGATGTACATCACGGTCCTGGAGAAGGAGAAGGAGCGGAAGCTCGAGCCGGCGGACATGCTGGTCTCCTACCTCAATATCGACCCGCAGCAGGTGCTTCCGGGTCAGGAGGTCACCGTCTCCGCCAACATCTGCAACAGCGGTCAAGAAGCCGGCACAAAGACTGCGTCACTGGCGGTCAACGGGGTCGCCGAGCAGAGCCAGACGGTCGGAGTCTCCGGAGGCTCGTGCCAGAAGGTCAGCTTCCGGGTCGCGCGCACGGTGCCTGGCACGTACCAGGTCTCGATTGATGGGATGACGGGCCAGTTCAGCGTGCTCGCTCCTCGAACGGTTACGAACACGGTGGCTTCTCAGCAGGACGTTGGCCTCGGCACGGCGGGCATCGCCGCCATCGCAGCGGTCGGCATCGCCCTCGTCATCGCGCTTGTGATGCTCTTCAAGAAAGACTAGGCGTTCGCGCCGTTCTTCGGTTCTCTCTGCGGGGCGGTCGGAAGACCGCCCCGGGTTTGTTTCCCCGAGGTGCTCAACCGGCCGAGAGCGACAGGCACTGCGAAAGCAGGGCGGCCCGCAGTTCGTGCGGGCCGCCCGAGGCGACGTCCTGCCTGTCGGTCGCTAGTCTATCTTCTTGAACATCTTGCCCGAGGTGCCGCAGATGGGGCACGCCGACGGTGCGTCTACCTCGGCCGTGAAGCCGCACACGGGGCACACGTAGTAGCTGTAGGAGTGTGACTCCATCTCCGTGCCCAAGCCCTCGAGCGCATCCTGGTACAGCTTCGCGTGGACTTTCTCCACCTCGTTGGCGTAGGCGAAGCTCTGCCGCGCCTCCCTCTGTCCCTCGGCCTTCGCTGCCTCGATCATCTCCGGGTACATGTGGGTGAACTCATGCGTCTCGCCCGATATGGCCGCCGCGAGGTTCTGCTTCGTGCTCTTGACGCCCTTCATGGCGCGCAGGTGGTTGAGCGCGTGGACGGTCTCCGCCTCGGCGGCGGCCCGGAACAGGCGCGCCACCTGGGGATGACCTTCCTCATCGGCTGCCTTCGCGAACGCCAGGTACGTCCGGTTTGCCTGGGACTCGCCGGCAAAGGCTTCCTTCAGGTACGTTTCTGTCTTCGACATGCTCTCCTCCCTTCCATCTTGGTAAGAATGATTCTCAACTGGATTCCACAGTGTACCGTGCCAGGATGACACGAGACAAAACGAAGGCAGATGTCGCTCCTGTACGGGACCGGACACAGCGCTGCGGGCAAGAACGAGTGGTATTGCAGGGGCGGGAAATGTCCCGCCCGTTGGTCGGCGAGGGAGCCGCCGTTGCCGCCGGAAAGCATCGGCGGCGGGCAACGCGCGAGTGAGGCCAGCACCCTGCGGGCGAGGCATGCCTCGCCCCTGCCGGATGCCCCTGCACTGCCCCGGATCGAGTCGCCTCAATCCACGATGATGCGCGCATCCACGGCGTACAGGTCTGCGCTGACTCCCTTGACCGGGTTCAGGTCCATCTCCCGTATCTGCGGGAAGTCGGATACGAGCAGGCCCGCCCGGATGAGCATGTCGGCGAGCAGCGCCGTATCCATGCCCGGCTGCCCACGCACGCCTTTGATGAGCGGGAAGGCGCGCACCGCCCGTATCATTCCCTCCGCCTCCTGCGTCGAGAGCGGCGCCAGGCGGAACTGGACGTCCTTGAGTGCCTCGGTGTAGATGCCGCCGAGGCCGAATGCCACGAGGTGGCCGTAGCCTTCCTCACGGTTGGCGCCGATGATGACCTCCGTGCCGGGCACCATCTGCTGCACCAGGCAGCCGGTCGCGCCCTCGATGTGCATCAGCACGTCCCATGCGACGCGCGCCTCGTCCATGTCCCTGATGCCCAGCTTCACGCCGCCCACGTCGCTCTTGTGCAGCGGCCCGATCACCTTCATGGCCCAGGGGAAGGGAATGCCGGCAGAGGGGAGGTCCGCCTTCTGCGCCACCTGCGCCTGAGCTGGGACGCGGATGCCCGCCGCCTCGAGCACCTGACGAATGACGTGCGGCTGCAGCGTCCCCCTCTGGCCGTCCAGGGCCGCGGCGATGCGCTCGCGGTCGTATCCGGTCGCCTCGCGGGTGGGCTCCGTGATGCGAGGGCGGTTCACCACGCGACCCAGTGCGCGGGCCATGGCCACCTCGTCTTCGAACCAGCAGCGGCCGGCCTCCTTGAGCCTGGTCAGCGCGTCCTGCGCAGAGACGGGCGAGAGAAAGGCAGGTAGTATCGGTATGCCGCCCTCGTCCTGGGCGCGCATGAGCGATTTGCATATCTCCCAGTTCTCAGCCAGCCCGGAATCGCCGTCGATGAACAGGATGTAGTCGACGTTCTCCTTCTCTTCTTCCGCGATGATGCGGAGCACGTTGCCGATGCTCTCACCGTTGCGCGTTGGCAGGCAGTCGACCGGATTCCCCGCCGCCGCCCCAGGCGGCAGCGCACCGGCGATGCGCTCCTTCGTGTGCGAAGCGAACGGCGGGACGGTGAATCCCTGCCGGTTCAGCTCGTCGGCCAGCATGACGCCCGGCCCTCCGGCGTCGCTGACGACCGCAATGCGACGTCCATCCAGCCGGCCGCGGGCGCAAACGAGTGCCGTGGCTACGTCCACAAGCTCCTGCCTCGACTGGACCCGGATGATGCCCGCCTTGTCGAACAGCGCCTGCACCGCCGTGTCGCTCGTCGCCATGGCGCCGGTGTGGCTCGCCGCGGCGCGGCTCCCGGCCTCGGTGGCGCCGGACTTGATGCCGGCAACCGTGCAGCCCTTGTACGCCAGGCTGCGGGCGTGCCTCAAGAACTCCTGCGGCCGCGTGAGCACCTCGATGTAAAGCAGCTTGATGAGTGAGCTGTCTCCGTCCTGGGCCTCGTCGTAGAGTCGGAGAAGGTCGGTCACGCCGGTCTGTGCCGAGTTGCCGACGTTGAGCAGCGAGTCGAAGGGCAGACCCCGGCGGGTGGCCAGCTCGTAGACGAAATCAACCGTCGCCCCCGAGCCGCTGAGGAAGTCGATGCCTCCCTTGCGGCTCACTGGCGGCACGCCGCTGAACTTGCCGGCGTGCGCGTGCGAGACGATGCCGGAGCAGTTGGGTCCGATGAGCATCATCCCGTGGGCGTTCGCGATGTCCACCATCCGCCGCTCTTCCGCGCGCCCCTCCTCGCTCACCTCTCCGAAGCCCGCGCTCAGCACGACCACCGCACTCGCGCCCTTGCTGGCAAGCTCCTCGACTGCCTGCCGGGCGGAACGTGCGGGTATCGCGATGAACGCCAACTCCGGGGCGACGGGCAGGTCCGCGACTGATGGATATGCATGGACGCCTTGCACCTCGGTGCTCTTGGGATTCACGAGCAGGAGCTCGCCTGCGTAGCCGCGAAGCTGGATATTGCGCACGAGCTTGCCGCCGGGCTTGGAGAGGTCGTCGCTTGCGCCGACAACCGCGATGCTCGCCGGCTCCAGCAGAGTTCGGAGCGTTGCTCTTACTGCCATGACAGTGACTCCCTGCCCCGGGGAGAGCTGCCATTCTCTCCCGGGGCCTCCTCTCCTTCGGGGAAGTGACGTCGGCCGCTTGCGCCGGCGTCAGGCTGACACTACATTGTACGCCCGGCGTTGAACGCGGCGTAGTTGGCTGCCCAGACCGCCGGGGACGGGTTGACGCTGCGCAGCGCCTCCAGCCACAGCTCCAGCGCGAAGACGTCGAACGGCTTCAGCGTGCTGAGCAGGCCGAGCATCACGACGTTTGCCATGCGCCCGGTCGGGTCGCCCAGACTGAGCGCGCGACCCAGCACATCCACCTTGCGCACGTAGTAGCCGCGCAGTGCTTCGTCGAGTTGCGCATCGGACGGGTACTTGTCCGCCGTCAGGCCGAGCGGCACGATCCGCGTAGTGGCCAGCAACGCGGTGCCGGCCGGGTTCAGCATGTCGAGGAAGCCGGGCCGGAGCACCTCGCTCTTCTCCAGCGCGATGAGCACATCTGCCGTGCCGGGGAGGAACACCGGGCTGACGACATCGCCGCAGGCGAAGGTGCTGATGACCGGTCCGCCCATCTGAGCCA
Organism: uncultured Dehalococcoidales bacterium; assembly: GCA_964561465.1. Lineage (GTDB taxonomy): Bacteria > Chloroflexota > Dehalococcoidia > GIF9 > AB-539-J10 > SKVJ01. The sequence goes on along the minus strand of CAZLPP010000039.1, from coordinate 17,502 downwards.
TGCCGTGCGTTTCGCCCTTGACGATGTTCTTCTCACCGTAGCCGGCGAGGAAGGCAAGCCGGGTCAGCACTCGACCGAAGAACAGGTTGCCCTGTCCGCCCACGCCGCGGATGGCCAGCGCGAGCCGCTCCGGCAGGCGCGCCTGTGACATCTCGGGCAGCGCGATGCTTGCAGGGGGCTCCGGGAAGCGCGGTCCGGCCGCGGCGGCAGAGTCGTCTGGACCCACGGCGCTCAGCGCGCCGAAGGGGCACATCTGCATGCATGCAGGCGTATGCCCTCCGCAGCCGGAGCAGAACTGCGTCGCCACCGGCATGCCGTCAGGACCCTTCTCGATGCCGGGGCAGACGAGGCAGAGCCCGCACTGCTTGCACACCTCGGGGTTCGCCTTCACGCGCTGCGTGCTCGCGTCACTCTGTCTCAGGCACTGCCCGTCGCGGAGGATGATGGTGGAGAAGACACCTTCGGCGGCTTCCGCCAGGGCGGACTTCAGCGCCTCGTGTATCTCCGAGCGGTCGTAGGCGCGGACCACGGCGACCTTTGCTCCGGTCGCGGCAAGCGCAGCCGGCAGGTCGAAGCGCATGGGCTGCCCTGCAAGGTTCGCCGGCGAGGTAGGCGAAGGCTGGCCGCCGGTCATGGCGGTCCAGGAGTTGTCCAGGATGACCTTCACGCCCGCGATGTTCCGGTACACGGCGTTGCGCGTCGCGGCCATGCCGGTGTGGCATTCGGTGCTGTCGCCGACCACCGCCAGGCAGCGCGACATCTCCTCCGGGCGGGATAGCACGAAGCCCTGCCGCATCGCCTCGCCGGCGCCCATGCAGAGGGCGGTGTCGACTGCGTTGAGGTAGTAGAGCAGCGCGTAGCAACCGATGTCGCCGAAGATGACGTCTATCAGCCCCTTTTTTCGCATGGCGGCCACCTCGAGCCCGAAGAGCCGGTAGGGGCAGCCGGCGCAGATGGCCGGCGGGCGCGGCACGGGAGACGCGGCGAGGCGCGAACGCTGTAGCTCGAATCCGAGCCGCTGCGCCACAAGGGTCGGCGACCATTCGGTCAGCGGGTCCTCAGCCGTCTTGCCCTGCACCTTCAACCCGGCCCGCTCCAGGCTCTCCTGCACGAAGCGGTAGCCGTCCTCGATGACGAACACCGGGCCGCGGATGGACTCGTGGAAGCGGCGGATGAGCTCCATCGGCAGCGGATTGGAGAACGCCAGGGAGAGGATGTCGAGGTCGGGCCGCGACGAGTCCCTCACCTGCCGGACGTACAGGTCGCAGATGCCGTACGTGATGACCCCTATCTTCCCGGAGCCCTTCGTCCAGCGGTTGAGCGGGCTGTGTTCTACCATCTCGGTCAGTGCCGGAATGCGCTCCTTCACCGCGCGGTCGTAGTTGGCGCGGGCCATGTTTGGCAGTGCGTTGAACTGTCTGAAGCAGGTGGTGACGTCCACGGGGGCTCGCGACTGCGGTTCCGTCAGGTGTACGAGGCCCTCGCTGTGGCAGAGCACTCCGCTCGGCATCACGACGACCTGCGTGTTGAAGGCTCGCGCTATCTCGACCGCGATGGAGGCAGACTCGAGCATCTCCTGGTGGTTTCGCGGCTCGAGCACCGGCACGAAGCAGCTTCGAAAGAGGTAGCGGGGGTCGATGGTGTGCTGCGTTGCGCTCGGTATGAAGTCGCTGGCTATGTAGTACACGACCGCTCCGCGCTGCATGCCATACAGTGCGCCGGTGGTGAATGCGTCCGCCGCCTGGAAGAGGCCCGGTATCTTCATGGTGACGACGCAGTCACGTCCGGCCATCGAATGGCCCTGCGCCACGGCGGAGGCGATGGCCTCGTTGACCGACCAGCCCACGTTGATGAGGTCTTGAACCTCCGAGAGGCCGCGGTCGATGACCTCCGTGCTCGGCGTGCCCGGGTAGCCGTCGGCGGCGTGGATGCCGCCCCGGACGCAGCCCACCGCGAAGGCGATGTTGCCCTGCAGCACCTCGGTCGTCCCTGCGGGTGCGCTGCACAGTTGCTTCATTTGACTTGCCATTGCTGAGTGCCTCCTCCGGCGGGCGCCGTCATTGCCTGCGCCTGGGCGCCATCGCTTCCTTCCCCTCCGACCCTGTCCACCTTGCCGATGAGACCGTCACGCCGCCTGCGGATGTGCTCCGCCATGCGGCGCTCTGCCTTCCGGCCGTCGTGGGCGGCCACCGCGCTGCATATCTGGGTGTGCTCCTTCAGCGCGAGTGGCGACGTCCTGCGGTGCGCTCTCAGGACGGACGCCACCCTGGCGATGGCGATGTAGTTGTCCAGCCTCTCCCGGGCCTCCGCCAGGGAGCGGTTGCCGGCGATGGACGCGAGCATCTCGTGGAACTGGCTGTCCAGCTCCATGAGGGAATCGACGTCGTCAACCTTCAGTGCGGCCTCGAACTCCTGGAGGCTCTGCTGCAGCGCTGCTATCTCGCTCTCGGTCGCACGCTCCGCCGCAAGCCGCGCCAGCGGCGGCTCGAGTATCTCCCGGGCCTCGTAGAGGTCGGCTATCTCATCATGAGAGAGCCGGGTCACGTAGACACCGGTCCTGCCGCTGCTGGTGGCAAGACCGTCGGCGACGAGCCGTCCGAGCGCCTCTCTCACCGGCGTGGTGCTGATGCCGAGTTGGTCGGCGAGGTCCGCTTCGTGCAGCCGCGTGCCTGGCGGGATGCGCCCCATGCGGATGCCAGTTCGTATGGCGTCGTACGCGGCGTCGGCGAACTTGCCGTGGGTTCGGATCGGGGCGAGGCTCAGAGCCGGGTGTTTCATGCCATCACTCTCGACATATGGACGTTCGTAACATGAGCACTCATGTACGTGATGACATATATTTATACAAATCGGCTCTGATGTCAACGGCAGGGCGCGCCTGCGGCTCCGCTGCGGGCCGGTCTGAGACCGGCCCCTACAATGGACGGGCGACATCCCGTTGGTGCAACGAATGTGGTATTCGTGCCGTGCGGTCTGTTGCAGGGGCGGGCTCCCACGCCCGCCGGGTGGGGAAACGCAGGGAAGGTACCCTTCAGGACCGATACACGTATGCAGACACAAGCGTCTGAGGAGCCAACGGCTCCGAACGATGAAATGCCCGTGAGAGAACGTCGGCGTGCGGCGCCGCGACCGGCAGTAGACTCAAGGTCTACGCCGTGAAGTCGGCGTAGACCCGAGCCATGCCAGGCTACTTGTCGTCGAACCAGGTCGAGCCGGGCAACCGGTGTTTCCGGCCGACCTTCTCGTCCAGCTCGATGCCGAAGCCGGGCCGGTCCATGGGCGTGACCCAGCCGTGGCGGAACCAGTGCGCCGTATTGTTCTGGGATAGCTCGTAGAAGAACGGCACGTCGTGCGCATGGAACTCGCACACGAGCAGGTTCGGCACGGTGAGGCAGAGGTGGGCGCTGGCCATGAGGGCTACGGGGCTGCCTATCATGTGCGGCGCGAACGGCTTGTCCGCCGCGGCGCACATGTCGGCTATCTTGCGGCCCTCGGCAAGGCCTCCCGCCTTCTGCAGATCCGGCGTAATGATGTCCACGAGGTCGTTCACGATGAGGTTCCAGAATCCCTGCCGGAGCTGAAGGTTCTCGCCGGTGGCGATGGGCGTGGTCGTGTGCTGCCGGAGGTACTTCAGCGCTTGCTCGTTCGCCGGCGGCACCGGGTCTTCGAGCCACATCAGGCGCAGCGGCTCGAGCTGTTTCGCCACCTGGAGGATGTCGTTTGGCTTGTAGCGCCAGTGCGCATCCATGGCAAGGTCGACGTCCGGCCCGACCGCCTCACGGATGGCTGTGGCCAGTCCCACCATCCAGTCGATGTCCCGGGTCGTGAGCGTGTAACCGGTGGCGGAGTCGAACGTGGTCCCCGGCACGTCGAGGTCGAACTTCATCGCGGTGTAGCCGCGCCTGGCCATCTCTGCGGCTCGTTCGGCCGAAGCGGTGATGACCTCTTCGCGGGAGAGGTTGCGGGGTGGAGTCTCCACGTGCCACGACGGCGGGGTCGGCTGGAGCAGCGGCGAGAGGCACTCGAGCGCTCCTGCCGCATGGCAGTCGACGTAGATGCGGACATCGTCGCGGAACTTGCCGCCCAGCAGTTGCCACACCGGCTGGCCGAGGTACTTGCCCTTGAGGTCCCAGAGCGCCGCCTCGATGCCGGTGATGGCGTTCAAGATGATGCCGCCGGTGGAGCCGGTACCCGAGGCGGCCCAGCGCATCTTCTCCACCAGCTTCTCGATGTTGCAGAAGTCCTCGCCCACCAGCACCGGTGCGAACTCCTCGATGATTCGGGTGAGCCCCGGGGCGAAGAAGCACTCGCCCGTGCCGAAGAGGCCGCCGTCGCCATCGGCGTAGACCCGAACGTAGGTCCAGTGGAAGTTCGCCTGGACGACGGCTGTCGATATCTTCGCTATCCGTGGCATCGCACCCTCCTGCTACATGATGCCGTACTTCTTGAAGACCTCGACGGTGCTCATGCCGGCCTCGATGGCCTTCTTCACGGTCTGTTCGCCGCGAGCCTTCTCGATGGCGCCGGTGAACGCCTCCACCTCGGCTTCGCGGGGCACCACGCAGACGCCGTCGATGTCGCCGAAGATGATGTCGCCCGGCCGCACGTACGCGTCGCCGACCCGTATCGGCACGCGGTAGTCCATCACCTTGCCGCGGGGTCCGCCGTCCTGGGCGTAGTTTCCGTATGAGAAACAGGGGTAGTTCAGACGGAGGATCTCGCGCGCATCGCGGGCGTAGCCATCGACAACCGTTCCGGCGGCGCCAAGGTGTGTGGCGCGGACGCTCATCAGCCCGCCCCAGCGCGCGTACGTGGGGCTGGAGCCCGTTGAGACCCACACCTCGTTGGGCCTCAGGCTGTCAAGTGCCTCGAAGGTGAGCCCGAATGGCTTCAGCATGAGTGGATTCGCGCCGCTGCCGTCGGTCTCGCCGAAGACATCCGCCTCAAGCACGGGCATGGCGCGGCCGATGACGACCATGTCGTCGCGCATCGCCTTGATGCGCGGTGGCAGGAACTGCTTCTGCAGCCCCATCTTGTCCATGACGTCGCCGACGACGGCCGTGAAGAGCTCTCTCTTCGCTATGTCGAACAGCTCCTGGTCGGATTTCCAGAGTGGCATGATGTCTCCTTTCGACTTGGGGGGGTGGCGTGCGCCGCGCGCCGGCTGCGCGCCGGACATTCTACCAGACCGCCGCGTTTCGCCGGTGAAGGACCCCGTCGCAATCCGAGGTACTGATTCTGGTATGCTGTGGGCGCGACAGTGTGGCTGGTGGCGGTGCCCGGCGTGGGGCGTCGCAGCCGGCCCGTGCTCCCGCCCTGTCGAGCGCGCAGCGGCGCGCAGTCTTGCAGGAAGGAGCAGAACTGCTCGTGGACATCCGCATCGACGAGATACCCCTCGGCGACTCCCGGCTCAAGGCGTTCGTGGAGTTGCCGTGGAGGCTTTACCGCAACGACCCCTGCTGGACGCCACCGCTGCGCGGCGACCTGCTTGGCAGCCGCCTCCTCGGGCTGAAGGGGCTGCTGACGCCCGCGCACCCGTACCACCGCGACGCCGAGGTGACGCACTTCCTGGCGTGGCGCAACGGTGAGACCGTCGGCCGCGTCTCGGCGGCGGTCAACCGTCGCTTCAATGAGTACTACGGCGCACGCATCGGCTCCTTCGGCTTCTTCGAGAGCGTCGAGGACTTCGAAGTTGCCCGCGCGCTGCTCGACCGGGCGCGAGACTGGGTGAAATCCCGCGGCATGACCGTGCTGCGCGGCCCCGGCGAGTACTCGAACGGCACGCACGAGCGTCAGGGCATCCTCATCGATGGCTTCGACACGTGCCCGACGGTGGAATTGACGCACAACCCGCCGTACTACGCGGAGTTCATGGACCGTTATGGCTTCTCCAGGGCCATGGACTACCACGCGCATGTGATGGACATAACGACTCCCGTTCACCCCGCCCTTCTGGTGCTGGCTGACCGCGTCAGGCGGCGCCACAACGTCACCACGCGGCGCGTCGAGCTGAAGAACCTGCGCGACGAGGTTCGACTTATCGTCCACATCTACAACCAGGCGTGGGCCGAGAACTGGGGTTTCCTGCCTCTCACCAACGAGGAGGCGGACGCGGTTGCCGACACATTGCGACCGGTCATCGACCCGGGCCTGATGCGCTTCGCGTACGTCGACGGCGAGCCGGCTGCCGTGCTCGGCGCTCTCCCTGACCCCAATCGAGCGCTGCGGCCGCGCTGGAAGTGGTACGGCGACTCCGACCTCGTCAGGGTCGCACGCCTCATGCTGATGCGGCGGCACATCCCGTTCGTTCGCCTGATGTTCTACGGCGTCGTCCCGCGCTTCCGCTGGCTCGGCCTCGACGGCCTTCTCTTCGCCGAGGTCAAGCCGTTCGCTCAGCAGCACGGTTACACGGAGTGTGAGGCCTCGCTGCTGCTGGACGACAACTACCGCATCATCGGCTCATCGGAGTTCATGGGCGGGCATCGCTACAAGACCTGGCGCATCTACGAGATGCCGCTCATGTAGCACCCTGCCTGAACGTCCCACGTTGACGACCCGTTGTCAGCCGCGCTTTGGTTGGTAACCTGTATTTGACAAAAAGTAAAGTATGCATTACATTGCTTCCTGGCGAATGTGCCTCAGGAGGTGCAAGATGACTTCTCTGCAGCGGCGTGCTCTTGTGTCGCTGGTGGTCGGGCTTGTGTGGACGGCAGTGCTGGTTGTCCTGTTCGTGGTTCGCGGTGGCGTCGAGCGATTCGCTTCCGACGCGCCAACGCGCATCCTGCTCTCGACCCTCTTCGTACTGCTCGTGCTGACCACCGGGTTATTCGGCGTGCCCTGGAAGGCGAGGAAGGGAGCCGGCCCCGATGTTGACGAGCGGGATCTGGCGGCGCTGCAGCGTGCGACGCAGGTGCAGTTGCTCGCGGTGATGCTGACGCTCGCCGGATGGGTGATCGGCCTCACGGAGCACTACTGGGTGGACGGCGTCATGCCGGTCACGTGGCCCTATCTGATGCTGTACTCGGCGCTCATCTCCAGCACGCTGGGCCAGTCGCTGGGCGTGCTCCTCGGCTACCACAGGAACTGAGCAGATGATACGTAACGACATCCGCCGGCTGCGCTTCGAGCACGGCGAGATGACGCAAGAGGAGCTGAGTCGGCTCGCCGGCTGCACGCGGCAGACGGTCATCGCCCTGGAGCAGGGCAGGTACGTGCCGTCGCTCGAGTTGGCCTTCAGGATCGCGCGAGCGTTCGGAGTGTCGCTCGAAAGCGTCTTCCGGTACGAGGAGTGAGCCCGGCGGCTAGCTAGAGCTTGCCGGTCATGCCCATGATGATGACCGTCCCGATGATCATGATGAGGCCGATGGCCACGGCGAGGAGCACGTAGTCGCTGGTCGACTTCTCCCGTTTGGCTCGCACCATGGGCGGGGTCGCGGCCATTCGCTGTCGGGGCTCGGGGCGTGGCCTTACTTCGGGCCGGGGCCTTCGCTCCCGTTCCCTCCTCGTGGTGCGCCGGCTACCTTTCGGGGCGTATACCGGTAGCGGGCCGTCCTGCGGAGCTGCAAATCCCGCCTGCTCCGGTGTGTACAGGTTCCGGCAGACGACGCAGACCCATGCCTCCTGCTGGTCGCTCCAGACGAGCCCGGCGCCGCAGTTCGGACACCACGGCCGGGTCGGGCGCTGTGGCGCGCTCGCCGGACGTTGCCGGACCGGCGGCGCGGGTGAGGTCCATGAGCCGGTGACGGCATCGAAATCGAAGCGTCTGCCGCTGCACTGGTTGTTGGCGCAGCGCCAGGCGCCCTGCTCGATGTCGTAGTACATCATCGGCAGGCCGCAGAGAGGACACTCGTCCCTCAAGGGGCGATGGCAATTCCAGCACGGCTCGTTCGCACGCGCCGGATTCGGGCTGAGTGCGCCGCAGGCGGTGCACTTCCGGACGAGCTTGCGCTCGGCGGTGGGACGCAGCCACTCATCTGCCAGAGCGGGCATCGCGGCGTTCAAGAGGTACGCCTTGCGCTCGCTCTCGGTCAGCGCCTTGAACGATTCGCAGTTCGTCGTGGGCTTGTTGTGGGGGCAGAGGAACGGCTCGCGGTCGTAGAACTTCGCGCACCACGAGCACTGCGTGGCCTGAAAGGCGCGGAAGCGCAGCCTGCGAAGCGGAGGCGCGTTTGGCGCGTCGATGGCCTGAATCTCGGGAGCGCCGGAGACGTCAAAGCGGCAGCCGCAGTGCTTGCACTGCCAGTGGTGGTCGTTCAGCCCCATGACCTCATGCGTGCCGCAGGTTGGGCATTCGACGGCGCTGCGGTCGTACTCGGCGCGGCTGGCCTCGTTGCCAAGCACCTGGTAGGCCGTATTCACCCGGCGGAACGTCGCCTCAGCCTCGGCGTTGCCGGGGTTGCGATCGGGGTGCCACTGGCGCGCGAGCCGCCGGAAGGCTGCGTTCACGTCGTCCTGGGGGGCGTCGCGGCTCAGTTCGAGGATCTCGTAGTAGCGGTACTTCCTCATCGTTCGGCCGGTTGGCACGGGAACAGCACGGCATGACACGATACCACAGGATGCCGCCGTCATGCATTAGCCTCCGGCGCATGCAGATGCGACCAGACCTGCAGGTGTGGTCGGTTTGCCCACCCGCAAGGAATCCGGGGACTCCGCTGGTAGGGCAAGGTGCGGGAGAGTGGCTCTGGTGCCCCCTCATTCCGTATCTCATGTACGACCAAGAGACGTGTGACGAAGGTAACTCGTCAAGAAGGGTTGTCGATTGACCGGCCGTCGCCGAAGTCTTATGGTTGAGGTGGCTGACGGAGTAGGATCCAGGGGGAGGTGGCGGATGCTGTGCAGCAGAAAGGCGCAGGCGCGGAGGGACTATGCCAGCGCAACCGGCTGCGCCGTGGCGCTGGTGGTTGCCTGGGCGCTGGCGCTGACCCGCGTGCCCGCCGGCTGGCCGGTCATCGCGCTGAACGGCGGCGGCTACGCCCTCACTGTCGTCGTGATGGCGGGGGGCTACGACCAGTTGAAACGGGCGCTGCGCCCGTTCCACTCGTTCCTCATCGTGGCGGCCACGTGGCTGGCCATCGTCGTCGGCCTGCGCGAAGCGCTGGTGCGGCTGCTGGCATAGGCAAGCACCGCCGCACACGTCCAGCGAAGCTGCCAGAATGTAGACGTGTTGCGCCTCAGCGGTGCCGCTCTCACAAAGCGTGGCTCGAGATCACGTACGAGAAGACGACTTCGCCGTTCGACACTGTGCCTGACGCGTCTCCGGGCAGGGTGGCGCGGATGTACTCGACCTGAACCTGCTCGGGCGAGACGTTGACCCGGAGGTGGCCGGGGCTTGACAGCAGGGTCCCTTGCACGTAGCCGTAGGCGGCGCCGGGGCTTTGCTTCTCGTTCGCTGGATGGCCGGGTTGCGGCACCTCCTGATAGACGATGCCGTCAAGCTGCTGGTACCCGAAGAAGTGGTCGTGGCCGTGGAAGACTGCGCTGACGCCGGTCTCGACAAGCAGGTCGTGAATCGGCATCTCCCATCCCGGGCGGTGCTCTGCGAACCCTGCCGTCCCGTCAGCGTTCAATCCTCCCCACTCGAAGTAGGGAGCCGCCTCGATCCCGCCACGGGCGACCGATTCGGCGCCGCCGGTGAGATGGTGAATGAGGACGAACTTGAATCTCGCAGTGCTGGCCCGTAGTTCCGCAGCCAGCCAGTCGTACTGGTCCTTGCCGAGCGTCCAGTTCCAGGATTCCTCCGGTACCTTCGGCTTGGAGGTCGTGAGCCAGTATGGGTCAAGAGCGATGAACAGAGCATCTCCCCACTCCCAGGCATAGCAGCTCTCCCTCAGGCCGACGAACTCGTACTGCGTGGTATCGCCGGAGTAGAAGCCGTCCGGCAGTGGATTCACGTAGTAGCGCTGCCGCGCCTGCGTCGCCCATACGGCCATGTTATCCGCCGTGCCGTCAAGCAGCCAGCCGAGCTCGCCTTCATGATTCCCGAGCACCAGGTACAGCGGCACGCTGTGACACGTCGAGCCGAAGTAGTCGCGCTGCAGCAGATGACGAGCGACCACATCGTTCTCATCAGCGGCAGTCTTCGTGCTCATGAACGTGTCGCCGAGATCGATGAGGAAGTCGGGCTCGTCTGCCAGGATGTTCTGCAGTGCCTGGCGATACAGCTCCGGAATCACTCCTTCGTCCAGATGCGTATCGGCCTGTACGTCGAAGGTGAAAGCGGCGCCTTGGGGACGCCACGTGTGGAACTGGTGTGTCGGTCCCGCCGAGAATGCGTCCTCACCTGGTCGGCGGAAGCGCACACGGTAGATGTAGTCGGTGTCAGGAGACAACCCGTCGATGACGACTTCGACAGGCTCACCTGCATAGCACATTAACTGCGGTGTTGCCGCGTGGAAGCCGTCCGTCGCGACTCCGTACTCGAACAGTACCTCGACGTCCTCTCCCGGCACCACGTTCACCGTTATGGAGTGGCCGGTTGGCCGCCCGAGAATCTCGGATGCGATGAAGCCCGCGGTCGGAAAGGACAGAGCGGCGGGATTGCCCGGCAGCGCCACGGGGTGCGGAGCGGCGTCCTCCACGGCGGGTATGGTCGTGCCCTCTGCCGGTTCCGGCTGCGCGGGGGTTGGCAGCGCTGCGGAGCACGCGGCCACAGGCAGGCTGATGAGGACCATCAAGAGTGCCAGTTTCGCCTTCATTGCAGTATCTCCTTGCGCCGGTCTGGCATCACTCTTCGACGGTTGCGCCGGGTATCATGTCGCGACCCTCGAACGCGGGGTAGTCGGGTGGATAGCGGTGGATGTTGAAGACCGCGTTCCACTGATGGCCTCGGTCGTCCAACCCCGGCGTTTCCCCCTGTGCCAGCGGCCCTTCCTTCACGACCGGGTCAACGTAGCGCCAGACGATTTCTCCGCCCGTCGTTACCTCGGTGAACACGCCGTGGACGCCGTCGCAGATGAGTGTGTTCCCGTTCGGGAGGCGCTGTGCCCCGGAGATGGCCTCTGAGTAGAGGTCGCTGGGAACAGGTGCTGTGTACGTCCATGCCAGTTCACGGGGCCCGTACGCCTGACCTGCCTCAAGGTGGTACTCCCCGGCGTTGTCCAGGGGAGGCACGAGTTCATCGACGGAGGAGTAGTTGCGGCCGAGCCCGTTGTTGAAAACCAGGATGTTGCCTTCGCCCGGCAGCCCAGATGCTATCCACTGCGTGTCGTGCTGCTGGAAGAGCATCTGGTCGCGCGAGGAGCCCGCCTCGTACATCTGCGGATTGCCCCAGCGGTAGAGCAGGTCGCCGCCCCTACCACCCGTCCCGCCACTGTGTCCCGCGGCCTCCTCTGTGGTAGTGCTGTGGTCGATGACCCAGAGTTCGCTGTTTCCGCGCACGCTTAACATGATCTCGTCGCGCTCAGGGTTGTAGTCGATGGAGTTCATGTGGTTCCAGAAGGCGGGAATGCCCCGGTTGTCGGTGCTGCCGGCAGCGATGAGCTCCGGGTGCGCGGCGACCTCGCCGTAGTTGCCTCTGGAAGGGTCGCGGTCCTGGATCAGGTGGTCCCAGACGTGCCACTGCCAGATAATCTCCCCGCTGGCGGGGCCGGTCCTGGCTATCTCGATTACGTAGTCCGGGAAGAGCCACTGGTCCCGCAACTGGTCTGGATCGAACCCCGCTGCGATGCACTCCTCCCGGGATTTCTTCTCCACCACCGTGGCCAGGATGTTCCCATTTGGCAAAGGGGCGATATCGTGGTGCATCTGGTTGAACTCGTCGTGCAGCTCGAACTCCCAGACGAGGTTCCCTTCCCAGTCGTACTCCTCAATGCGCCCCCCCTCACCGCCGCCGATGAAGGACTTGTCCTTGATCATGCAGCAGTGGAGCAGGTGTCCGTTCTCGAGAAGGTAGACCGGCTGGCCGGGCTCGTACTTGCTGTCCCACGTGTTGACAATCCGGCCGGCGTTGTCGATGAGGTAGGTGCGGGTGTAGTGCTTCGGGGCGAAGAGCGTGTAGCCTTCGCTGGCGCGCTTATCGTAGTAGAGGAGGCCGACCGTGGGCTCGTCTTCCAAGGAACCGAGTGTCTGGTCCGTGTTGGGAGACGTTGCGGCTGTCACAGCACCCGGCGTGAGTTCGAGCGCGATTCTGAAACCGACGTGGTACCAAGAGTGGTTGGGGTCATCAGGGCCGCGGTAGTAGCCGCAGTTGCGGTTGGACACGCGCGAGTGGCCGTCGGCGCCGTTGTACCAGTTGCCACCGCGCAGGACGTGGTATGCCATCCCGTCTGGCATCAGCGTGCCGCCCTCGGGTCCGGGAGGATTGTCAGAGGGACTGTGCTCGTAGTAGTCGACTGCGTACCAATCGTTGGCCCATTCCCAGGCGTTGCCAGCCATGTCGAACAGGCCGTAGCCGTTCCTGCCGTCGGACGTCTGGTAGGTTTCCACGAGGCCGGGCCAGTTGAAATCGGACTTCAGTCGCAGCGAGCCATCATAGAAGCCTACCGGTGTCGTCAGGGGCTGAAGTCCGGTTTCATAGGGGTCACCCGAATCGGGCAGGTTGGCTCGGGAGAGGTCGACCCTGTCGCCCCACGGGTACACTGGGTACGGGCCGGACTGCCCTCCCAGCGCGGCATACTCCCACTCGGCCTCGGTGGGAAGCCGGAAACCGGAGAGGGAGAGATCGCATTGCCACGTCAACGGGTCGTAGCACGCATCGTACCCGAGGGTCCGGCCGAGCCAGTTGCAGTAGGCCGCTGCACCGCACCAGCGTATGCCGGTGGCGGGGTGGTCTTCGCTACCGTCCAGGATTGCGAATGCCGAACCGTTCCATGCGAACGGACTTGCGGCGTCAGAATCCCGCGTATCGCATAGCAGCTCCCCCGTTGCCGAGTCAACGACGAGTCCACCGGCAATCCGGATGTCTCCACTATCCAGGGCGGCATTGAGGAACTGCACATAGTCGGCGCTGGTCGTCTCGGTCCGTCCGATGGCGAAAGTATCGAGCGTCACGGAATGCACAGGCACTTCGTCGTTCTTGTGGTTGTGGTCGTCGCTACCGAGGCGATTCGTGTCGCCCATCTGGAATGTGCCGCCGGGGATGATCACCATGCCCTCGGGTACTCCCGGCAGTGTCGGTGTCGGCGAGACTGCACCCTCTCTCGCTGCAGCCGGCGTGGACGGCGCGGTCGTTGCAGCCTGCGAGACATCGCGTTCGGACGCTGACGTTTGAGCTGGTGGCTCGGCGGCGCAGGAAGCCAGCATTCCTGTGCAGAGGACCAGCGCAAGCACGGTGCGTCTCATGGGGCTCTCCTTTTCCTCAAGAATGGCGCGGTTTCGGGGAAGACTAGGCGCGGTAGATGAACCCTTCATGAACCCTACCGAAGCGGCAGGTTGCCAGAAGGCTACATCCTGCGTTCATCTTCATGCGCTATGATTCGCGAGGCGAGGATATGGTGAAGCGCGTCGATGCGAATACTCGTTGTTGATGACGACGTCCAGCTGTGCCGTATTGTCCGGCGCGGCTTGCAGGAGGAAGGACACGCTGTCGACGCCGTGTTTGACGGCCTCGAAGCTCTGCAGTACGCAGTCGGCGGTCCGTACGACCTCATCATCCTGGACGTCATGCTTCCGGGGATGGATGGGTTCGAGGTCTGTCGGCGGCTGAGGCAATCGCGCCTTCGAGCGGCTATTCTGATGCTGACAGCAAGGGATGCTGTGGGGGACAGGGTAGCCGGCCTCGACACGGGCGCGGACGACTACCTGGTGAAGCCATTTGAGTTCGCAGAGTTGCTTGCCAGGGTACGTGCGTTGCTGCGGCGCGACGGCGGGGAGCGCTCGGCGGAACTCAGGTCGGGTGACCTGCTGGTGGACACGCGTACCCACGGCGTACGCCGCGGAGGCCGGTCAGTGGAGCTGACTACGAAGGAGTTCGCTATGCTGGAGTACCTCGTGCGGAATGCCGGGGCGGTGGTCACGCGGCGCATGCTTGAAGAGCACGTGTGGGACTACGAATTCGACAGCTTGTCGAACCTGGTGGACGTCTACGTGGGGCGTCTGAGGAGGAAGCTCGATAGGGAGGGGGAGGAGAGCATCATCGAGACGCTCCGTGGACTCGGCTATCGACTGAGGACATCATGATGGTGCTGCGTAGCTTCACCTTCCGCATCACCCTGTGGTACCTGCTCGTGCTGCTTGGACTGATGTGCGGCTTCGGCGCCGGGGTCTACTTCTACGTCTCTCACAGCCTCTACCGGAACCTGGACGACTCCCTCGCGGTCAGGGCGACGCAGCTGGGCGACATACCCGCAACCATTGAGAGCATCAAGAAAGGGGAGTTCGAAGAGAAGATAGGTGAAGTCGTCGTCCTTTGCTTCCAGGAGAACAGGAGACTCGTGAAGGTGTCGCCCCGGGATGTCAGGCTCGTCCTCGACGATGCGTTTGTAGAACAGGCCATCGAGGGTCTGAGTACGTACGTGACAACGGCCACGGATGACGGGCAGGAGGTACGGGCGCTGGCGGTGCCGTTGAGTTACGAGGGCACGGTGACGGTTCCCCGCCGCCCCGGGGAGCTTCCGCATGTCCTTGAGGGAGAGCCGATGGCGCTCGTCGTCGGCAGGACCACCGGCTACATCGCCGATGCGCTGAACGGACTTCTGAGGACGCTGCTGCTGGCGATTCCTCTGGTGCTGCTGGTGGCGTCGGCGGGGGGAGTCTTCCTGGCGCGGAGGGCGCTCGCGCCCGTCGCTCAAATATCGCGCACCGCGCGAGAGATTGGTGCTCAGGATCTAAGCAAGCGAATACAGGTTCGCTCGCGGGATGAGCTGGGCCGGCTGGCCGAAACGCTCAACGACATGATCTCGCGACTCCAGAACGCATTCCAGCGACAGCGGGAGTTCACAGCGGACGCCTCGCACGAGTTGCGTGCGCCGCTGGCTGTCATCCGGGCGGAGGTGACGCTCGCGCTCCAGAAAGAGCGTGACGTCGCGGAGTATCGGCGCGCCGTTGAGGCAGTGGCTGAAGAGACGGGGCATGCCACGCACGTCGTCGAGCAACTCCTGGGCCTGGCGCGAGTGGATGCCATGGATGAACTGGAGGGCAGAGAGCGGGTGCAACTGGACTCTCTTGTGCGTGGCTTGGTGGAGGACGTGGAAGCGCTGTGTCGGGAGAAGGGACTGGAGATGCGTATCGACCGACTGGATCCTGGGGCGGTCATCGGTGACTCGCGGCGGCTGCGCGAAGCATTGCTCAACATAATAGACAACGCTGTGCGCTACACGCCGGCAGGTGGCAGCGTGTCGCTCTCGGTGCTTGCAGTGAGCAGGGAGATGCTGGTCGAGGTGTCCGATACCGGAATCGGCATCGCCGCCGCCGAGGTGACGCGCATTTTCGAGCGCTTCTACCGCGTCGACCGGGCCAGGACCCGAGGAGGAGGCAGCGGACTCGGATTGGCGATCAGCCGCAGAGTTGTCGAACTGCACGGCGGCCGGATTGACGTCGAAAGCGAGCAGGGCAAGGGCAGCCTCTTTCGCGTGCGGCTGCCACTCGCTGCCTGACGCTCGTGCGGCCGGCTACTCGGGGGTCACCGGCGTCTTGAGATATCGCCGGACGAGGAACGCGGCCAGTCCGAGGAGGGCAATGCCTTCGAGCACGAGGACAACGAACATCGGCTGGGGCGGCGCCGTGACGCTGCCTGCGACCACGAGACACACGATGCCGGCTACTGCCGGTGACGCCCTGAGCGCGACGTCCTTGCGAAGGTTGTCAGCTTGTGCGGCTGTCATGTGACACCTCCTGAGCACAGTGTACAACTGACAACCGGCCGGCGCAAAACGTGGCCGGCAGCGGCATGCCCTGTGGGTGGCGGCTCTCGTCAGGCCGGCCTGGAAAGGAAGCGCTTGCCGTCCCGCCGGCAGATATCCTGCATCACGCGCTTGCCCGAATGGGCGTTCATGAATAGCGCGCCGGCGTTCGTCGCCCACGTCCCGGCGAAGTAGAAGTCCTTCAGCCCGGGCAGACTGGTGGTCATTGCGTTGCTCAGCATGCCTGCCGCGATGGATGTCTTCCTGTTGGGGTACATCCCGAGCCCCATCGTACCGCCGACGTACCGCTCCCAGGTGAGCAGTGTGGCCACGTCGATGACCTCGACCTGCTGCCGCAGGCCGGTGAAGTAGCGTTGCTCCAGCAGGTCGATGACGCGATTCGCCAGCTCCTGCTTCGCCGCGGTGTATCCCTCCCGGTCGGCCCCGAGCCGCTTCCAGTAGGAGTAGCGGGACGAGAGCTCCACCTTGATGACCCCTTTGCCGGCCGGCGCCATGGAGGGGTCGAAGCCGTAGAGCTGAATCTCCACCTCGCGGCATTCGTGCCCAGCGAGCGCGACCGGCTCGCCCAGCAGCAGTATCATCGAGGAGGGCTCATGCGAGAGGTCGCGATTCACGCCCAGGAACACCTGTATGGCAAACGGCATCTCGTCCATGGCCGGTGTGCAAAGCTCCCGCACACGGTCGTCCTCGAATCGACCTTCGAGCATGTCCCGTATGGTCCGTCGACCGTCTGCGTTCGAGATGACGATGTCTGCATCGTGCCTGCTGCCGTCCGCAAGCTGAACGCCGTTCGCCTTCCCGTCCTCGGTCAGTATCTTCGTGACCCTCGAACGGAGGTGGAGAGAACCCCCGAGGCTCTCGTATCTGTGCGCGATGGACTGTGCGAACTGCAGTGCGCCGCCCACCGGCCATTGCAGTGTGCCCGTGAGCCCGTAGGCGTGCCGCATCAGGTGGAGGATGACGGGCACCTCCGGGTTGGTGTAGACGAGCAGCGGCACTGCCCGGCGCAGGAACGGGTCGGTGAACCGCTTGCCGTACTGGGCCATGGTCGCCCCCATCCACCGCCACGAGCGCATCAGACCCGGCACCGCCTTCAGCAGGTCCAGCCGCGAGCCCGCCATGACCTGCCCCATGGCATCCGACTTCGCCGTCGTCCGGATGCCGCCGATGTAGTCACGTATCATGCGGCCGTCGCCGGGGGCCAGCTCGTGCATGTGGTGCTCGAGTTGCTCTAGTTCGTAGTAGTCCCGGAACAGCTTCCCATCCAGTGAGAGCACGCTGACGCACTCATTGAGCGGCACGAATTTGCGTGGCACGGCGCCCAGCTCTTCCCAAAGGTCGTACAGTGCCGATGCCGGCCCGCAGCCAAAGAGGTGGTGGATGCAGACGTCGAAGGTGTAGCCCTTGCGCTTGTACGCGGTGCACTGGCCTCCCGGCAGGTTGTGCTGTTCGAAGATGTGTGTCTCGTAGCCGTTGAGCTGGCCGTAGATACCTGCGGCCAGTCCTCCAAGCCCGGCTCCGACGATAGCGATGGTCTTGCGTCCCACAGGTGGTCTCCTTCGCGCGTCCGCCGCCCCTGCCTGTCGGGCGGGGGCATTCCGTTGTGTCTGCTGCATTGAAGCAGACGTCGAAGGCGCGCCGCAAGAGCCGGGCACGCGCCACGTGATGTGCATCGTTTCACCTTGCCGTGTACAATCGCGGAAGC
>CAZLPP010000038.1:0-23023 GCA_964561465.1 uncultured Dehalococcoidales bacterium | reverse complement strand
AACATCGAGGGCGGGCTCACGTCCATCGAGGAGAAGTCCCTGGGAGCCATCTCGAAGGGCGGCACTCAGCCCATCCAGGAGATCTACGAGTACGGCGAGCGCCCGCAGAAGGGAGGGCTCTCCATCGTCGACGGCCCGGGCTTCGACGCGCCCTCGCTCACCGCGCTTGCCGCCGCCGGCTCCACCATCATGCTCTTCTCGACTGGCCGGGGTACGCCGCTCGGCTCCCCCTTCGTGCCGGTCGTCAAGGTCACCGCAAACGAGGCCACCTATCAGAAGATGAACGACAACATGGATTTCTACGTCGACCTCTCCAGGAAGGACAACATGGGGGAGATCGGCGCGGAGTTGTACGAAGAGTGCCTCCGCGTGGCCTCGGGTAAGAAGACCAAGGCCGAGATTCTCGATCAGGACAGATACAACGGTATGTTCGTCGTCGGGCCGCTCGCATAGCGGTACATGGCAACAGGAGGAAACATGAGCGACACCAAGAAGGTCTCGGTACCGATACTCGCCTGGTACGGCGACACAGAACTTGAGGTGGATTTCCCCGCGTCGTGGGATGTGACGGTCTGCACGCACCGCGGAGACGGCACTCCCCCGTTGAGCGAAGCCGGCTTCCGCAAGGCGTTCGCGAATCCCATCGGCACGCCGCCCATCCGCGAGGGAGCAAAAGGCAAGAAGGAGGTCTGCATACTCTTCGACGACCTCTCTCGAGCTACGCCGAGCGCCGACCTCGTCCCGTACGTCCTCGAGGAGTTGGCGGCAGCGGGCATCAAGGACAGCCAGATCCGTTTCATCGCCGCCATCGGCGCGCACGGATCGATGACCTGCAACGACTGGACCAAGAAGCTGGGCAGCGATGTCGTAGCCCGCTTCCCCGTCTACAACCACAACCCCTATGAGAACTGCAACTACGTGGGCCCCAGCTCGAACGGCACCTCGATGCGTTTCAACGCCGAGGTCCTCCGCTGCGACTACACGATCGGCATCGGCTCCATCGTGCCTCACCCGTTCAGCGGCTTCGGCGGCGGCAGCAAGATAATCCTGCCCGGCGTGGCCTCGATAGAGACGATCGACTCGAACCACACAAGGCTCTTCCCGCACCCGACGGCCGGCATCGGCAAGTACGAGGGCAACATCCTGAAGATGGACATGAACGAAGCGGCCCGCATGGCCGGACTCAGCGTGAAGGTCGACTGCATCTACAACCTGAAGCGCCAGGTCACGCACGTCTTCGTCGGCGACGTCGTCGACGAGCACGTCGAGGGCGTCAAGGTGGCGAGAGAGTACTGGGCGACCGATTGGGTTCCGGACTGTGACATCGTGGTCGCGAACTGCTTCTCGAAGGCGAACGAGATGCTGCTGGCGCCCACCGTCACCGCTCCGATGCTGAAGAAGAGCGGTGGCGACCTCGTGCTCCTGGTAGTCACGCCCGAGGGACAGATCTGCCACTACTGGCAGCGCAGCTTCGGCAAGAACATCGGCGGCCGGGCATTCAAGATCAAGACGGCTATGCCCGTGAATACGAAGCGCCTGACCGTCATGCAGCCGTATCCGGACTACGTCGGCGTCGACTGGCTCGCTCCGTACGACAAGGTGAACTTCACCCGCTCGTGGGCGGAGACCCTCAAGATGCTGAAGGCTACCTACGGCGCGAAAGCCAAGGTCGCTCTCATTCCCGACGGCACCGTGCAGTACTTCCCGTCGCAGGTCGTCGCCTGCTAGCCTGCTCGGATCCCGAATCCTTCGTCTGCGGGCGCCGCAAGGCGCCCGCAGTCACGTCCGGAAACCGCCGCGCTGCATCCGGCACGCATGGAGCGAGTGCGACTCTGGTACAATAAGTGCCGCAGTCGGCCGGGCAGACGATTCTCGTCCGGCGAAGGAGGAGAGATGCTGCTGAGCAGAGAGCAGATTGAGCACATCTCCAACGAGCTCATAGAGGCGGAACGCACCAGCACGCCTATCGCGGCGCTGACGGAGCGTTTCCCGGACGTGTCCTACGAGGACGCCTACGCGATCCAGTTGAAGACATTCGACACGCGCGTCAAGGCAGGCGCGGTCATCGTCGGCAAGAAGATCGGCCTGACCAGCAAGGCGATGCAGGACCAGTTCAAGATTCGGGAGCCCGACTACGGGATGATAACGAACCACATGGTCATCCGCGAGGGCCAGCCCATCCCCATGAGCAGCCTCATCCTGCCGAGGATAGAACCCGAGATTGCCTTCCTGCTGAAGGAGGACCTCAAGGGGCCGGGCATCAACGCCGCGAACGTGCTCGAGGCCACCGAGGGAGTGCTTCCCGCCTTCGAGGTCATCGACAGCAGGTACAAGGACTGGAAGATAACCGTCAAGGACTCTATCTCTGACAACGCCTCTGCTGCTTCGATGATACTGGGCGGCAGGCTGACGCCGGTCAAGGACCTCGACCTGCGACTCATCGGCCTGGTCGTCGAGAAGAACGGCGCGGTCGTCAGCACCGCCGCCGGGGCGGCCGTGCTGGGCAATCCGGCGGAGTCGGTCGCCTGGCTTGCCAATAAGCTGACCGCGTACGGCATCACCCTGAAGAAGGGGGAGTTCGTCATGTCCGGCAGCCTCGTCCAGGCTGTGACGGTCGAGGCAGGCGCGAGCTTGAGGGCAACGTTTGACCGGCTCGGCTCAGTCTCGGTCCGATTTGAGTGACGTGCGCGGCTCCGGTCGCGCTTGCAGCATCGAAGTATCATCTGACGAATAGGGGGACAACATGCCAAGTCTGGCGCAATTAGCTACCGGCTCCCGTCACCTGCTCCAGGGAAACGAGGCCATCGCGCGAGGAGCGCTGGAGGCGGGCGTACAGTACTGCGCTGCATATCCCGGAACGCCCTCCACTGAGATACTGACTACTCTCGCAGGGGTGGCCAGGGAGGCGGGGCTGCACGCCGAATGGTCCAGCAACGAGAAGGTGGCCACGGAGGCGGCACTCGCTGCCGCGTACGCCGGTCTTCGGACCATCAGCTCCATGAAGAACGCCGGCCTCAACGTTGCGATGGACACGCTGCAGCATATCAACCTCGCCACGCTCGGCGACCAGCACGGAGCGATGCTTGTGGTCGTCGCCGACGACCCGCAGTCCCACGCCAGCGGCGACGAGGAAGACACGCGCTGGGTGGCGCAGATGGCGAACGCACCCATGATGGAGCCTTCGAGCTTCCAGGAAGCCTACGAGATGACCAAGGCTCTCTTCGAACTCTCGGAGGAGTTCCAGATCTTCTGCTGGCTGCGCGACTACACCCGCCTGGCGCATGCCCGCGGCCCGGTGACGGTCGGCGAATACAAGAAGGCGACGCGTACGGCCAAGTACGACCGGACGAAGATGTTCACGCCGTACATCGCGCCGCCGAAGCATGCCATCCTGGTCGAGAAGATGGCCAAGATACGCGAGCGATTCGAGACCTCGCCGTTCAACCGCTACGAGGGACCGGCCAAGCCCGAGTTGCTCATCGTCTGCTGCGGCAGCGGCGCTCCCTGCTCGCGAGATGCCATCGAAGAGCTGAGGCTGGGCGAGAAGGTCGGCATCCTGAAGCTGGGCACCCTCTGGCCCTTCCCTTCCCGCCTCGTAGTCTCGCACATGAAGCAAGCCCGGCGTGTCCTCGTCATCGAGGAGGTCGACCCCTACATCGAGACCCACCTGAAGGCCGCCCTGGCCGACGCCCGGCTGGCGGACGCTCCCGAAGTCCTTGGCCGCGGCTCGGGACACATGAGCTACGTCGGCGAGAACAACCCGGACAAGGTCATCGCCGCGCTCTGCAGGATATTCAACATCAGCTACGCCTCGCGACCCGCCGAGTATCAGAAGAAGCTGGAAGAGGTCCTCGGCAAGATGGTCGTCAGCCGCGGGCTCTCCTGGTGCCCGGGGTGTCCGCACAGGGCCAGCTTCCTCGCAGTCAGCAACGCGGTGAAGCGCGACGGCAGGAACGCCGTGGTCACCAGCGACATCGGCTGCTACACCATGGACGCCTTCCCCGACGGACCGCAGGTCACCAACGTGCTGCACTGCATGGGCGGCGGCCTCGGCGAAGGCTGCGGCTTCGGCCAGTTGAAGCAGTTCGGCTTCGAGCAGCCGGTCATCAGCATCTGCGGCGATTCCACCTTCTGGCACGCGTCTCTCACGCCGCTCGTGAACGCCATCTACAACAAGTCGAACATGGTGGTCATCATCCTCGACAACTCCATCACCGCCATGACCGGCTTCCAGCCACACGCGGGAAGCGGACGGACAGCGACGCAGGACCCGACCGAGACAGTCAGCGCAGAGGAACTCTGCCGCAACCTGGGATGCCGCGTGGAGGTCGTCGACCCCTTCGACACGAAGGCAACGACCGCCAGGCTCGTGGAACTGATGAAGGTTGACGGCGGCGTCAAAGTGCTCATCGTTCGCCGCAAGTGCGAGCTGCTGCGCATGCGCCAGGAGCGCAAGCAACCCTACAAGGTCTGGGTGGATGCCGAGAAGTGCAAGGGCGAGAAGTGCGGCTTCTGCTACCGCATCCTCCGCTGCCCCGGCGTGGCGCTCGACAAGGCGAGCGGCAAGGCGAAGATACAGGAGGCGCTCTGCGCCGGGTGCGGACTCTGTGCCGACCTGTGCCCGAACAAGGCGATCGTGAAGGAGGAACGAGCATAATGGCTATCTCTGCTGATCCCTTGAACATCGTCATCTGCGGCGTCGGCGGCCAGGGCAACATACTTCTCTCCGGCATGGTCGGAGGCGCGTTTCTGAAGAAGGGTTTCTACGCCACCATCGGCGAGACGTTCGGGGCGGCCCAGCGGGGAGGCGCCGTGTTCAGCGCGGTGCGCATCTCGAAGAAGCGCGAGTACGGCCCGCTCATACCCGACGGCAAGGCCCATCTCATCCTCGGCCTCGAGCCGCTTGAGACGCTGCGCATGGTGCAGAAGTACGCGAATCCCGAGACCGTGTGCATCAGCAATGTCCATCCTGTCGTACCCGCTGGTGTCTCCGCCGGCCGCGAGGCGTATCCGGATATCGCCGACCTGAAGGCAGCCGTCTCCGCACTGTGCAAGAAAGCGTGGTTCCTCGACGCGACCGACATAGCGTTGGAGTTGAAGGCGCCCATAGCCATGAATATCGTCATGGTGGGCGCGTTGCTCGGCACGAATCAGTTGCCGCTGAACGAAGAGGACATCAAGGCGGAGCTGCAGGAGAACCTGCCTCCCGACCGGCTCGCGTTGAACTACGAGGCGCTTGCGAGGGGCAAGAAGGCCGTCGCCTGACGTCCGGCACGGCGAATCCAGAGAGGAGAGAGACCACGACAGCGTTCCAGGCTCCACGAGGCACTGTCGACATCCTGCCGGCGGAGCAGCCGTACTGGGCTCACGTGCAGCAGCGAGCAGCCGAGGTGTGCCGGCTGTACGGCTATGAGCGAATCGACACGCCGGCCTTCGAGGACTACGGTCTGTTCGCGCGCGCCGATGCGTCCGGCACCGACCTCGTCGAGAAGGAGATGTACGTCTTCGAGGACCGGAGCGGTCAACAGTTGACGCTCAGGGCGGAGAACACGGCCCCCGTGTGCCGCGCGTACGTGGAGCACGGGATGTCGAACCTGCCTCAACCCGTGCGGCTCTACTACCTGGGGGCCACGTTCCGGTACGAGCGCCCGCAGGCCGGCCGCTACCGGCAGCACCACCAGTTCGGGTGCGAGGCCCTCGGCGACGCGTCCGCTAACCTCGACGTGGAGGTCATCGAGCTGGCGCTTCAGTTCCTCTCGTCTCTCGGTCTACAACAACTGAAGGTGCTGCTCAACAGCATCGGCTGCCGGCAGTGCCAGCCGGAGTACGTCAGAGTGCTCCGGCGCCACTACGAGGCGCTGGCTGGAGAGGTCTGCGACGACTGCCGCATCAGGATGGTGCGGAATCCGCTTCGCCTGCTCGACTGCAAGGAGCCGGCGTGCAAGCTCATCGCCGATGCGGCGCCTCGGATCTCGGACTACCTGTGCCCCGAATGCGAGTCGCACTTCCGCGAGGTGCAGCAGCAACTCCGGGTGCTGGACGTCCCTTTCACCCTGAACCACAAGCTTGTCCGCGGCCTCGACTACTACACCCGCACCGTGTTCGAGATTCTGCCCCAGCGCGAGGGGAGCCAGAGCGCCATCGTTGGCGGCGGCCGCTACGACGGGCTCATCGAGCAGATCGGCGGCAGGCCGACGCCCGGAGTGGGCTTCGCCACCGGCATCGAGCGCATCATCCTGAACCTCAAGGAGCAGCAACTGGGCGTCCCGCCGTTGCCCGCGCCTCGCGTGTACCTCGCGCACATGGGCGACGCTGCGCGGCTCGCCACCGTGGCGCTGGCCCGTTCCCTCAGGAGCGCCGGCATCGGAGTCGTCGCGTCAACCGGCGGCAAGAGCCTCAAGGCACAGTTGCGCCACGCGAACTCGCTCGGCACGCGGTACACCGTCATCCTGGGAGATGATGAGATCCGCTCCGGGGCGGCCGTCGTCCGTGACATGACGCTGAACCAGCAGGAGAGCGTTCCGCAGGACGCCCTTGCCGCGCGATTGTCCTCCGGCTGAGGGGCGCGGCTCGCCGCCGCGGCGCTGGAGCGCTCACTCAAGGACGCAGGCACCCGCGTCGTCGCGTCGACCGGCCGCAGGAACCTCAAGGAGCCCCCGGGACACCCTGACCGGGGCGTCTATCCTCCGAATGACCCCCATGCCGTGCGCCACGTACGTGGCGCACGCTTTCTATGCTATACTTTCCCTTGTCCGCCGCCTGGTGGCGGCAGCTTCCGGTGTGCTCGGCAGCCGTACGCAACAGGGTCTCTCCACGCCGGACATTTCGACTCAGCCGCTGAGGGTGCATCCACATGTCTTCCGCAGAAATAGACAGGCCTAGCCGCAGGGAATACACCTCGGGCGATATCCAGATACTGGACGAGATCGAGGCTGTCCGCCTGCGGCCCGGCATGTACATCGGCGGGACGGGCTTCGAGGGCCTGCAGCACCTCCTGTACGAAATCGTCTACAACAGCATCGACGAGGCTCTGGCGGGCTACTGCGACCGCATCGAGGTCGCCATCCACCCGGACAACAGCATCACCGTCAAGGATAACGGGCGCGGCATCCCCGTCGATCCCATCCCCGGCATGGACATCACGGCCCTCGAGGCGGTGATGACCCGCCTGCACGCCGGCGGCAAGTTCAACAACCAGTTGTACAGTGTCTCCAGCGGCCTGCACGGCGTCGGCGCATCCGTCGTCAACGCCCTCTCTCGGCGAACGCGCGTCGAAGTCCGCAGGGGGGGCAAGGTCTACTGCCAGGAGTACGAACGCGGCGTGCCGACCTGCGGCATCGAGGTCATCGGCTCGGACGGAGGAACGGGTACGTGGACGACGTTCCTGGCGGACTCCGAGATATTCGAGGACATCAACTACGACTTCGAGACGACGTCCCAGCGGCTGAGGGAGATGACCTTCCTCAACAAGGGCGTCCTCATCCACTTCATCGACGAGCGCATCGGCGAGGAGCGCACGTACTACTTCGAAGGCGGCATCGCCAGCTACGTGAGTCGCCTGAGCGCAGACAAGGAAGTCATCCACGCCGCGCCCATCTACCTCACCGGCACGGCGGAATCCTCGTCGGTCGAGGTGGCGATGCAGTACAACGACGGCATGAGTGAGAACACCATAACGTTCGCCAACTGCGTCAACACGCGCGACGGAGGGACCCACCTGACCGGGTTCCGGGCCGCGCTGACGCGTGTCCTGACGGACTACATACGCAAGAACAAGCTCACCAAGGAGAGCGACCCGGTTCTCACCGGCGATGACGTGCGCCAGGGCCTCGTGGCGGTCGTGAGCGTCAAGCTCTCCAGCCCCCAGTTCGAGGGCCAGACCAAGGCGAAGCTCGGCAATCCCGAGGTACGCAGCCAGGTTGAGTCTATCGTGGCAGACCAGTTGGGCCTCTACCTCGAGCAACACCCGGATGATGCCAGGTCAATACTGGACAAGTGCCTTATGTCCGCCCGGGCGCGCGAGGCAGCCCGCAAGGCCCGAGAGCTCGTCTTCAAGAAGAGCAGCTTCGAGACGTCGACGCTGCCCGGCAAGCTGGCCGACTGCTCGGAGAAGAATCCTGAGTCCTGCGAGCTGTACCTGGTCGAGGGCGACTCCGCCGGCGGCTCAGCGAAGCAGGGCAGAGACCGGCGCTTTCAGGCGATACTGCCCTTGCGGGGCAAGATCCTGAACGTGGAGAAGGCCGCCAAGGACAAGATACTGGCGCATGAGGAGATCCGAGCCTTGGCCACCGCGCTTCGTGCGGGGGCTGACGGGCTGGACCTCACCAAGCTGCGCTACCACCGCATCATCATCATGACCGACGCCGACGTGGACGGAGCGCACATCCGCACGCTGCTTCTCACCTTCTTCTACCGCCACATGCCGGAGCTCATCGACCACGGCCACCTCTTCATCGCCCAGCCTCCCCTGTTCCGCGTTCACTCGGGCAAGCGCGAGGCGTGGGTCTACACTGAACAGGAAAGAGAAGAGGCGCTTCGAGAGATGGGCGGCAGGGCGGAGGTACAGCGCTACAAGGGTCTCGGAGAGATGAGCCCCGAGCAACTCTGGTCAACCACAATGAACCCGGAGACGCGGACGCTGCTCAAGGTGGAGATAGAGGACAGCGCGGCAGCGAACGAAGCGTTCGAGATGCTCATGGGTTCCGAAGTAGAGCCGCGCAAGAACTTCATCCAGGACCACGCCGAGGCGGTTCAGAACCTCGATGTCTAGTCGGCGTCGCTCCGGTAGAGACGGTGAGCGATGATGTACTTCTCAACCTCTCCCGGCACCAGATAGTCAATCGGCAGTCCGCGGGCCACGCGCTCCCTGATGCCTGAAGAGCTTATCCCTATCATCGGCGAGTCCAGCGTGACGACGTCCTGCTCCCTCATTCCCTCGATCCTGGAGGCAACTTCGCTCAGTTCCGGCAAGTTCGACCCCAGGCGCGGCACAACGACCAGCCGGCACAGGCTCACAAGCCTCTGAGGTTCCTTCCACATCGGCAACTCGGTGAAACTGTCGCGGCCGAGAATCAGGTAGAACTCCTGCTCGCCCAGCTTCCGCCGCAGCTCAGCAAGAGTGTCGACTGTGTACGATGGGCCACTCCGGTCCACTTCCACCGTGCAAAGCTGAAAATGCTCGTGCTTGGCGATGGCCAGTCGAACCATCTCTACCCTGTCTCTCGCGGAACTGATGGTCCGGTCAACCTTCAACCAGGGATTGCCGGCAGGTATGAAGAGCACTCTATCGAGTGATAGCCGAAGTCGAGCCTCTTCAGCTACAAATATGTGTCCAGCATGCACAGGATCGAACGTACCGCCCAAGATACCTATCCGCATGTTCTCTCCTGTGATATCAGTAGACTGTATGGAGTATGGGATTATAGCAGTAACAGAGGTAGCAACCGATGATGCTGTCAGGAACGGCATGTCTGCGCCTGTTCGAGGCGGAAGCACATGTTGTTCCGGGTGTCGATGGAGGTTGTCGACAGGTTGCCAACCGGACGGTGGAGCCGGTGTCCACCATCTGTTCACATGGTTGCGGACTGGGAGACCTGGTCGGCTATGCGGCTGAGCTGTCGCTCGAGCTTCGGATTCTGGGCAAGTTCAGCAGCCAGCCGGTCGCAGCCGTGCATCACCGTGGCGTGGTTGCGATTGCCGAGCTCGCGACCAATCTGGGCATACGAGTACCCTCGCTCTCTTCTGAGCAGGTGCATGGCAGCCTGCCGCGCCAGGACCGTCTTCCTGTCACGCTTCTTGCCGAGGATGTCCTCGACCGGCACGTCGAAGGAATCGGCCACGGCGTAGATGAGCGACTTCCCATTCCCATTTGAGGCGACGCCGGTGAGCAGTTTGTGGACAGTCTGTGCATTGATCTCCCCGCCGGTGAGCCTTGCCTGGGCGGAGAGATACACGATTGCACCCTCCAACTGACGTATGTTCCCGCGTACTTCGTTGGCCAGAAGCTGCAGTGCGTCATTCGGGATGACGATGTCGGATTCGGCGGCCTTGGCCTCAAGGAAGGCCTGTCGGGCGGCCAGCTCAGGAGGCTGGATGCAGACGACCATGCCGCTCTCCAGGCGGCTTTGCAGCTTTTCTCCGAGGAGCTGTACATCGCGAGGGTGCTTGTCTCCGGAGACGGCGATCCTGCAGCCCCGTTGGAGCAACTCGTCGAAGATGTGGTAGAAGCACTGCTGCGTCTGCCTCTTGCCGGCCAGGAACTGGATGTCATCGAACAGGAGCATGGAAAGCGAAGCGAACCTGGCGTGGAACTCCTCGACCTGCTTCTGCTTGACGGAGAGCACGAACTCGTCAGTGAATCGTTCAGCAGTGGTGTAGTGGACGTCTCTATCGGCCTGCCGGGCCGAGTGGCCGATTGCCTGGAGCAGATGGGTCTTGCCCTGGCCGGTGCCGCCGTAGAGGTACAGAGGATTGAACGAGCTGAGGGGATTCTCCGCGATCTCCAGTGCCGTTGCGTACGCGAGGCGGTTGCAGGCGCCGACGATGAAGGTGTCGAACGTGTACTTCAGGTTGAGGTTGTCGGTTCGCGCGGCCGTACTGATGCCGCCATCGGCATGTGCCGACTGGAGCTGCGGGCGCGCCGCAGGCCTTGTGGTGTCGCGCACCACGAACTGCACGTCCGTCTCGTTGCCGACGACGTGCGTGAGGGTCTTCCTGACGAGCGAATTGAGGCGCCTGGTCAACCACTCGGCCACGAACACACTGGGCGTGCCGACAATGAACGTACCATTCTCGAAGGAGACACCGTGGCTGTTGCCCAGCCACGTGTTGTAGTTTGCCCGGCTAACCTGCGTCTGGAGCTCACCCAGTGCCTTCTCCCAGATTTCGTGCGCCGACTCCAAAACACCTCCACAGGCACCTATAGGCGCCGCCAATCACGAACGAGATGAACCGAAGAGTTACGCCAGGGGAGCAGAGGATATCACAGGGTCCGAGGGGGCTGAGAGCATGACGTCAATCTACCATGGGCAAGGCGGAAGCCCTCTAGGGAACCTTTGACATAAAGGGGAGAAATCAATGAAAATGGAGCCCTCGTGAACGTACGAATCGTGTTCATGGGTACCCCGGACTTCGGTGTTCCCGTACTTGAGTCACTCGTACAGAACCAGTACGAGCTTGTCGCTGTCTATACGCGGCCCGACAGACCCGCGGGGCGCGGCCGGCACATGGCGCCGTCTCCCGTGAAGCAGGCTGCCCTGTCGCACGGCATTACCGTTGTTGAACCGGAGACGCTGCGTGATGAGGCCAGGGCAGCAGAGTTGGCGCGCCTGCAGCCCGATGTCGTGGTCGTGGCGGCGTTCGCCTATCTGCTGCCGGAGGTGATGCTGCGAGTGCCCCGGCACGGTTGTCTGAACGTTCATCCATCGCTCCTGCCGCGTCACCGGGGCCCCTCTCCGGTGGCCGCGGCGCTGCTCAGCGGTGATGAGCGCACCGGCGTGTCGATAATGCTGATGGACGCGGGGTTGGACACCGGACCACTGCTGCGGCAGGATAGTCTGGCTATCTCGGACAGCGATACAACCGGCAGTCTTGCCTCGAAGCTTGCGGAGTTAGGCGGCCGTTTGCTGGTGGAGACCATCGACGGCTGGCTGGCCGGCTCTATAGCTGCGAAGCCGCAGAATGAGGCGGAGGCGACGTACAGCAGCAAGGTCGGCGTGTCAGACGGTCTGATCGACTGGACGCAGCCGGCAGATGTTCTGTGCCGTCGTATCAGGGCGTATCATCCATGGCCCGGATGCTACACGTTCTGGGAAGGCCAGCGACTGAAGGTGCACAGCGCGCTTTCGCTCGCCCTGCACGGTCACGGCGAGCCGGGCAGAGTGGTGCAGCTACCCGGTCCCGCGCCCGTCCGCATCGGTGTTGTCACCACGCGAGGCGTGCTCGGCCTGGGCGGCCTTCAGCTTGAAGGGAAGCGAGAGGTCGGCGTCGAGGAGTTCGCCCGGGGGCACCGGAGCTTCATCGGCTCGCTGCTGGGCCGGTAGCCTGCATCGTGCCGGGTCGTGACAGGAGGGATGGCGATGGCGCAACGGACTCTGGAGAGCTTCAACCTGGGACCGCTGTCGTTGCGGAACCGGCTGGTGATGGCGCCCATCACGACGCAGTACGCGGATGAGCGGGGTCGCGTGACAGCTCAGCTCAGAGCGCATTACGAGACACGCGCTCGTGGTGGCGTCGCCCTTATCATCGTGGAGGCAAGCTACGTCCTGCCGGTCGGACAGGCATTCGCAAACCAGCTCGGCATCTACGACGATCAACTCGTGCCGGGCCTCGCCGAACTGGCTCTGTCCATCAAGAGGCATGGCTGCGCCGCAGCCATCCAGTTGCATCACGGGGGACGGATGGCGAAATCGAGCCTCTCCGGGCTGCAGCCGGTGGCGCCCTCGGCCATCGCCGACCCTAGAGGCGAACTGCCGAGGGCCCTTGACGAGACCGAGATCCGGGCCACGGAGCACGCCTTTGCGCGCGCCGCAGAGCGGGCGCGTGAGGCGGGGTTCGACGGAGTCGAGATTCACGGCGCGCACGCATACCTCATCGACCAGTTCATCTCGCCGGCGTCGAACAGGCGGGCTGATGCGTACGGCGGCTCTGTGGAGAACAGGGCGCGCTTCCTTGTGGAGGTCCTGACCACTGTGCGCGAGGCGGTCGGGTCCGGCTATCCCGTGTGGGTGAGGATGAACGGACGGGAATACGGTGTGGAAGGCGGCACCACTCCGGAAGACGCCGGGGCAGTGGCGCGGCTCGCGGAGGACGCGGGAGCAGCAGCGATACACGTGTCGGCCTACGGCCCGGCCACGCCGACGAATCGGACAACCGCGGTGTTCAAGCCGGCGGTTATCGCCGGGCTGGCTGCCTCGATGAAGCGGAGCGTCTCGATTCCGGTCATCGCCGTGGGACGAATCACGCCCGACGCGGCGGAAGAGCTGCTCGAATCGGGCGCTGCCGATCTCGTCGCGATGGGCAAGGCGCTGCTGGCGGACCCGGAACTGCCGCGGAAGCTGACCGAGGGCCGCGAGGACGAGGTAGTCCCCTGCATCGTCTGCATGCACTGCCGGGATTGTCTCATGCTTGCGGCTTCGGGAGGTATCCGCTGCCAGGTGAATCCCGGGCTCGGTTGCGACCACGAGCCTCCGGCTCTGCCTGCGACCGTGTCGAGGAGGGTGCTCGTCGTCGGCGGAGGACCCGCCGGCATGGTGGCGGCACTTGCAGCGGCCCGGAGAGGGCACGCGGTCACGCTCTGGGAGAAGGAGCGGGCTCTCGGCGGGCAGTTGCTGCAGGCGGCAGTGCCTCCGCATAAGGACCGCATCGGCTTCTTCACCCGCTATCTGGTGCGCGAGCTCGGAAGGAGCGGCGTGAAGGTCGAGCTGCAGCGCGAGGCGAGCGTCAACGACGTGGTTTCCTGGCGACCCGATGCGGTGATTGTGGCAACCGGAGCCCGGCCTCTCAAGCCGGATATCCCCGGGCTGGCGCGAGCCGGAGCGGTGGAAGCCGGTGCGGTGCTGGACGGGTCGGTACGGCCGGGGAGACGGGTGGTTGTCATCGGCGGTGAGCTGGTCGGCTGCGAGACGGCGGAGTACCTTGCCGAGCACGGCCGGATAGTGACCCTGGTGCGTCGCGGACCGGAGATGGCGGCGAAGATCGGTCCATCGCTCCGCGCATTCGTGCTCGAGAGACTGCGGCAGAAGGGCGTCGCCATGCTGACGGGAGTGCGGTATGTCGAGGCCACGCCCGCCGGGCTGACGGTCGCGCTGCCGGACGGACAGTCGCTCTCGATTCGCGCTGATACGCTGGTGCTGGCGACCGGGTACGAAGGGGAAGCGGGCCTGTACCGCACGCTTCGGGGCAAGGTGCTGGAGCTGCACGCCGCCGGTGACTGCCTGGGACCGGAATCGATCGGCGAAGCGGTGCGAACCGGTTACGCCGCTGGCTGCCGGGTGTAGCGCGGGCTGGGCGCTAGAGGCCTATCCTCTCGCGCACCTCTCGCATGCCGAGAATGGCATCGGCGACGAGGTCCTGCAGTTGCACGCCGAGCATCTCCGCGCCCTTCTCTATGACGGGGCGATTGACGCCCGCGGCGAAGGACTTGTCCTTCCACTTCTTCATGACCGACTTGGCTTCCATGTCGGCCACGCTCTTCGACGGTCTGACGAGCGCAGCGGCGGTAATCAGGCCGGTGAGCTCCTCCGTGGCGTAGAGAGTCTTCTCGAGCAGGGTGGTCGGCTCCTCGTCCGTGCAGAGACCCCAACCGTGGGAGACGGCGGCGTGGATGTACTCTTCCGGCCAGCCGCGCTGCGCCAGCAACTCCCTGGCCTTCTTGCAGTGCTCCTGGGGGAAGCGCTCGTAGTCAACGTCGTGGATGAGCCCGATGACGGCCCACTTCTCCTCATTCTCACCATGCTTGCGCGCCATGAAGCGCATGACGCCCTCCACGGCGTAGGCGTGCTTGAGCAGGCTCTCCGACTTGTTGTACTCCTTCAGGAGTGCCAGTGCCTCGTCATAGGTAGGGGTGTGTGCTTCCATGCAATCGCCTCCTGGACCGGGTGTGCTCGGTCGGGCATAGACTATAGACGGAAAGGGTGTCTGCGGGCAACAGCGCCGTGGTCGATGGCTTACGTGACCCGATGGTAGAATAGTGCCCTTCGATGCCCGAGACACACCCAGATTGCGCCTCTCGCTCTGAGAACGGGGCGCAGGGGCCGTCCCTGCGGCGGTCCCGCGCTGCGTTCCTGGCGAGCACCTTCCTGTTCTGGGCCGCGCTCTACGTCTTCGTCCCGATTCTCCCCGTGTATGCGGAGACGATGGTCGACAATCTCACCATGGTCGGCGTGGTGATAGCGTCATACGCGCTGCCGCAGCTTCTCTTCCGCATCCCCATCGGCGTGTACTACGATGCAGCGCAACGCCGGAAACCCATCGTGGTTCTTAGTGTTGCCGCGGCCATCGTGGGTTGCGTCGGCCTTGCCCTCGCGGTCGGTGGGGGGACGCTCTTCCTCGGCCGGGCGATGACAGGCGTGGCCGCCGCCGGGTGGGTTGCGTTCACGACCTTCTTCACCGGCTACTACCCAGCCGGGCGCTCGGCCAGGGCCATCGGGACCTTGAGCGCGGTTCAGCAGGTGTCTCTGGTGGCGGCCACGGGGTCCGGCGGTTTCCTGGCTGACGAATTCGGGTACCAGGCCGTGTTTCTGGTTGCGGCCGTGCTTGCCGCGCTGGCGCTGCTGGCGCTCGCATTTGCCCGTGAGCCGGCGGCACCGCCCAGGGAGCGTACCCGCGTCGCCCTTCGAGACGTTGCGACCGGGCCGCTGCTCATTGCCAGCTCCGTCATGGCGGTGCTGCTGCAGTTCGCGGCATTCTCCAGCATCTTCGGATTCATCCCGTCCTACGGCGCGAGCATCGGCGCCAGCAACAGCGACCTGGGAGTCATCACCATGGTCACTCTCGCGGCGTCAGCCGTCGCGGCGGTCGCGTCTGTGAGGGTTGCGGAGCGGTTCGGATACACCGTGGCCTTGTGCCTCGGCGCCGCGCTGCTGGGCGGTTCGCTCCTGCTGGTGCCTGCAACGCCAACGCCTGAGACCCTGGCACTGGTGCAGGTCGCAGGCGGTCTCGGACGGGGCAGCCTTCAGACGCTGCTGATGGCCCTCAGCATCCGCTCTGCTCCCCCCGGTTCCCGAGCGACGGCTATGGGCGTCTACCAGGCGGTGTATGCCATCGGCATGCTGGCCGGACCTCTGGTCTCCGGCGCTGTTGCCGACAGCCTCGACCTCGGTTCGGTCTTCCGGCTGAGCGCGGTCCTCGCCCTGACGATAGCTCTGATCGCCCTGCACCGCGTCGTCCGGCGTGCGTAGCCCGCCGCTTCCCTCAGCCTGTCGAGGTAGAGAGCCTTCCACCCGCCCCAGCCCGGCATAGCCCCGAATCTCTTTGCCACGGCGGTCCGTGGCGGTCGTGGCGCGCTCTCGCCCTGCGGCCTTGCACCCGGGCAGCGGAGTTGGCTCTCTCAGCCGTGCGACGAGCGCGAAGAGGGAGAGTCAAGGGGCGCTGAAGTGCGGAGGCCTCAGGCAATCAGGTAGACGAGGAGGGCGACGCCGACGACGCCGATGAGAGGGGGCACGATCAAGCGGTAGACGTCGCCAAGTCGCGACTGGAAGTACTCGACGGTGAGGACGAGGCAGAGGTGCAGCGGTGAGGCCTTGTAGCCGACCATGCCGGCGACGTAGGCAAGGAAGAGAGCGACGCCGCTGAGGCCGTCGCCGTTGCCCATGAACGGCAGCAGCAGGGGGAAGGAGATGCCGACGAATGCCACCGAGAGGCCCGTGGCGAACCCGATGAGCATCGGCAGGGAGACCAGCATGAAGGCCGGCGGCACGCCGAGCTTCGAGAGGTCGTCAAACAGCGAGTAGGCGGCGCCGGTGTCCTCCACGATGGCCTTGTAGAGCATCACCGCGAACAGCAGGAAGAGGATCCTGCCGTTGAGGGCGTAGCGCATGGCCTTGCGCAGCTCAGGCTTCGTGACCCGTTGCTGTGCGCACAGCAGGGCCAGAACCAGGACGAAGGCGAAGAAGGCCTCGAGCCCGGCCATGACGAGGCCGACGAGAAGGATGACCGGCCAGGCTGCCCTCACGAGCTCGGCCAGGAACTGCCGTCCCGTCAGGCTCTGCGTTCGGTCGCAGTGAACCTCCTTGAGGAGCCTCCGGCTCACGATGGCGCCGAACAGGGCCAGGAGCGGGATGGAAGGCAGCATGGTGCTGACAACCGTGCCGAGCGGCACAGTGAGCACGACGCTCGCGGCGACAACCGCGGGATAGACGGGGATGGAAGCCTCCCAGAGATGACGGAACCAGAAGTTGACGTAGGTCGCCTGGGCAGGTGTCAGGCCGAGCCGTCCGACGAGGCCTTTGACGGCCGTGGCCGACACGAGAGCGCCCCCCGGCATGGGAACGAGACCGATGATGGCCGGAACCACATGCAGAGCAACCTTGGGGCCGACGGACTCCAGGGTATGTGACAGCCGCAGCAGCAGCCCCTTGACCTCCATGAGCTTGCTGAGCGACAGCGAGCAGAAGATGATGCCGATGAGCCTCCACGTCCCCAGACTCGAGACGGTCTCCCACATGAGCCGCGGAGTCTCCTGCGGGGGGAGTATCAGCAGCGAGAGGATGAGGCACCCGGCGAACACCGCCAGGCCGGGAGCCAGCTTGAGTCTGAGCAGCACCAGAATGCCGGCGATGGAGAGCAGCAGCGCGACGGTCGGACTCATGGCAGGAGCCTGGTCCTTCCGGTCAGAGCCAATGGGCGACGCAGGCCGGCGGGGGCGGTCTGTCTCGCGCGGTCAATGGTCATGTGTACTCGTGGACTCCGGACAGGCAACAATCGCGCCATTATAGTCTGCCGAAGTCGCGGGGGCAAAACGAGCAAGAAGCGAGGCGACCAGCGGGCGCTACCGACCTCCCACAAGGAAGTACAGCACGGTGAGCGTGACGAGGACGGCGATGGCAGGAGGAAGGAGAAGCCGGTAGACCGAGGCCAGCCTGGCCTCGAAGTACTCCGCCGAGAGCACGAGACAGAGGTGCAGGGGCGAAAGCATGTAGCCCAGGCCCCCGGCGCCGTAGGCGAGCATGAGCGAAGCGCCATCGACGGCGCCCCCGGACATGAGGAACGGCACGAGCAGAGGGATGGAGATGCCCACCATGGCGGACGACAGCCCGGTCGAGAAACCGATGAGTGCGGGCAGCACGATGAGGATCAACGCATGCGGCAGTCCGGCCTTCTGCATCTCCGTGAACAGTGCCTCGGCGGCGCCCGAGGCGTCGACGACGCTCTTGAAGAGCATCACGGCGTAGAGCAGGAACAGTATCTTCGGACCGAAACCGTACTTGAGGCCGGCCTTCACCTCGGGCAGCGACATCCGTTGCTGCAGTACGAGGGCAATCACGGTGATGAAGAACGCCGGAGCGGCGTCCAGGCCGGCGATGACAAGCGCGAAGACGAGCATCACCGGCCAGGCGGAGCGGAAGAGCTCCCGAGGGATGCCGCCGCACTTGCGTCCGTTCCCGTCCGGCGCCGGAGTGCCGCGCAGGATGCGCCAACTGACCACGGCCCCGAAGACGAGCATCAGCATCCACATGGGAGCCAGGTGCAGCAGCATGAATGACAGAGGAACGGCGAGGATGACGCCGGCCATGATGACCCCGGGGTAGATGGGAGTGCCGAACTCGCAGAGGTGACGGAACCAGAAGTTGATGAACGTCGCCTGAACGGGGGAGAGATGCAGGCGCCTGACGAGGTCCTTCACGGCGGCCGCGGAGACGACAGCTCCGCCCGGAAGGGGCATGAGGCCGATGGCGACCGGCGCGACGTGGATGGCCAGCTTCGGGCCGATGCCCTCAAGCGCGTTGGCGAGCCGTGTCAGCATGCCGCGCCTCTCCATCAGGTGGCTCATCATGAGTGCGCAGATAACGATTGCGAGGAGGCGCAGGGTCTGGATGTCGACGGCAGCGCGCAGCATAAGACCGGGCGTCTCGGCCGGCGGCAGAGAGAGGACAGACAGGAGCAGGCTGCCACAGAAGACGGCGCCGCCCGGGTGGAGCTTGAGGCGCAGGAGCAGGAGAACGGCAGCAATAGTGATGAGCAGAGCGAGGGAAGGGTTCACCAGCGCAGCTCCTGCATTGACATGACGAACGGGCCATTATAGACCCCCATCTTCCCCGTGACAAAACGCGGCACAACGGCAATCGACGAGGCCGGGCGGCTGTCGAAAGAGAGTCCGGTGCCGTACCATCTTGGCAGTGGAGACCGGTTCACGGTCCACCGATCACCCTGACCGGGAAAGGAGAGGACGTTGACGGAAGTACGACGTGACGACGAACGACTCCCGCGCATTGAGCGCGAGCAGCCTGAGCTGCCGGAGGGCTGGACCGAGTTGCGCAAGGCCAAAGCCTCGGCGAAGACGGGCTGGACGTATTACCGGGAGCTGGTGAAGCTGCTGCACCGGGAGCTTGGAGAGGAACGGACCGCCGGCCTCATCTGCAAGCTGATGAAAGGGATGGCCCACCGGTACTTCGACGCATCGATGCAGAAGTTCGGCATCGAAGGCAACGACGCCTGGGCACTGGCGAGCTACTTCAAGCTGGCGACCGGGGACGTCGTCGGCTACAAGGCGGAGTTGATCCAGGAGGGACCGAAGAAGGTGGTCTACCGCCTCTACCCGCCGTGCCTCTGGTTCCCGGACCTGGATATCCCGCCGGCCTTCTGCCTTGCCGAGGACTGCTTCGAGGAAGAGGTGGCGCGGACGCACAATCCGAAGGTGAAGGTGTACTGTCGCGCGCTGCTGACCTGGGGCGATCCGTACTGCGAGACGGTTTTCGAGGAAGTCGACTGACGGCTCCTCGCGCGCGGCTGCGGCGCTCTACTCCACCTGAGCCGTCGAAGCGGGTTTCGGCGGCATCGGCAGGACGACGCGGACGACGGTGCCGCCACGCTCGGCGGCCTCGAAGCGCACCTCGCCTCCCAGCGCCCGCGCACGCTCCCGCATGCCGATCACGCCGAACGAGTGCGGGTCCTCTAGTTGCGACTTTTCGATGCCGCGGCCGTTGTCGGCCACTGAGAGGACTACTGTGCCGTCGGCGCTCCTCAGGCGCACCTGAACCCGCGTCGCCTGCGAGTGCCGGGCCACGTTCGTCAGCGACTCCTGGCAGATGCGGAAGAGAGCGGTGGAGTAGCGCTCATCAAGCTCAAGCTCTTCGTCGGCGTCAAGCTCGCAGCGGATGCCGCTCCGCTC
The DNA here is from genome assembly GCA_964561465.1 of uncultured Dehalococcoidales bacterium. GTDB lineage: Bacteria > Chloroflexota > Dehalococcoidia > GIF9 > AB-539-J10 > SKVJ01. The sequence continues at coordinate 3,195 of CAZLPP010000038.1, read as the reverse complement.
CTGGAAGTCGCGCGCCAGCCACTCTAGCGCCGGCACGAGGCCGAGGTCGTCCAGGATGCCAGGCCGGAGTTGTGAGGACATGCGCTGCACGGCGGATATGGTGTCCGCTACGACGGACTTCATCCCCTTTAGCCTGTCCTGTGCCTCCTCGTGCAGGTTGCCGGGGACGTGGCGGGTCAGGGCGGTGATGTCCATCTTGAGGGCCGTCAGGTACTGCCCGAGCTCGTCGTGCAACTCTCGCGCGATGCCCCTGCGCTCCTCTTCGCGAACGGTCTCCTGGTGGGTGGCGAGCTCTCTCAGTTGTGCCTGCGACCGGCGCAGCTCCGCCTCGATGAGGTTGCGGGACGTTATGTCCCGGAGCACAGCTATCAGGGATACGGCGCCGTCGGGTTCGAGCAGAGGAGCTGCCACGACGTCGTAGTCTCGCTCCCCGATGCGCCGGGAAAGGCTCGTGCTGCCAGCGCCGCCCGCCCACGTCTCGACGAGTGAGCAGACGGCGCACGGTCTGTCCTGGCCGACCGAGCGCCAGCAGGGCATACCCGTCTCGACGCCAAGGTCCTCGCGGGCGGACCGGTTGGCGAAGCGTATCGTGCGGTTCGGGGCGACGATGAGGACGCTGTCCTCCATGCCGTCGAGCCAGCGCTCGAGGTCTCGTCGAGCCCGAACGGCGTCGCTGTAGAGCCGCGCGTTGTCGAGGGATACCGCAAGCTGGTTGCCGAGGGTCTCGAGCAGACGGCGGTCGTCGCCCGTGTACGGTCGATGCGAGGACTTCTCCCCGAGCACCAGGAGTCCCGCGAGCTGCCCGGCCGCCGAGGTAACCGGCACGAGGACGCTCGCCCGCATCGAGTCCAGCAGGTTCTGCTCCTGATGCGAGAGGCTGCGGAGCTGGGGTTCTATGTCCAGCATCCGGTGAGCCAGGATGCCCGGGTGTTGCGTCAGCCAGCTCAACAGCGCTCCCCGTGCGTGGAGCACAGGAGGAGACGGCGGCACTTCCATGCCGGCGCAGTGGGCAAGCTCGAAGTCGCCGCCCATCTGCCGGGGCAGCAGCAGGCAGGCGTGGGTGGGATGGAGCGCGTCGACGACGAGGGTCGTGACCTCCCTGGCCAGGGAAGGTAGGTCGACGGTGTGTTGCGCCTCACGGCTGAAGCGCTCCAGGGCGAGAAGTGCCTCGTGTCGCTCGCGGTAGAACGTGCGGTCCACCACCGACTGTGCCATTCCGTAGAGCGGGCGAAGGAACAGGGAGAGGAACAGCACGGTCAGCAGGAAACCCCAGAAGCTCTCGAGTCGAGCGCCCAGGAACCGCTGCAGCACATAGAGGGTCAGCACGTACGGCACTGCGACCAGCACTCCGAGGACGAGATACGTCAGGACGCGCCGCGCAACTGCCGGGATGTCCAGCAGCCGGTACTTGAGCAGGGCGATGCTCGAGACAACGCAGAAGACGATGTTGGTCCAGATGGCGACCGGCGGAAGATTCGTGAACAGGTCGAGCAGGGACCCGATGAACGGCAAGGAAGCAGCTCCGACCAGGTAGAGAAGGCGGTTTCTCTCCTCGAAGGACGAGAGTGTGCGATAGCGCCGCAGGAGTGCGTGCACGCCGGCGAACAGGAAGGCGACAGCGGCGAAGACAGAGGGGATCGTCAGCGGGCCGGGTACTGGTGCGTAGCCGTACTCCTCGAGTCTAAGATCCTTCACCAGCAGCGCCGTCGGAGCAGAGAAGACGAAGACGGCCAGGATGCTGTACGCCACGATGAGTTTGCGGCGGCGCCCGACCGCGCTGGCATACTCGAGCGAGAAATGATAGAAGCCGAGAAACAGTGCAATGATGGCAACTGCCACGACTCGGTCCCACGCAAGAGCGACAGCTGTGTTGGTACTCAGGCGCATGCCAACATTGGCGGTCCCCCACAGCACGAGTTCCGACACCATGAGGACGAAAGCCCGGCGGCTGCGGGAGGGAGGCGCCCACTTGACCACGACGGCAATGATCGCCAGGCCGGTCGCAACGGCAACTGCGGGAGGCAGTACATAGGGAAGAGTACCGATTTGCGTCATTGAGTGTCCGCCGTGATGTGAGCCTCTTCAAGCAGCATCCGCAGTACCTTCTCGGGGGCGTTGACGTGCGATGGCTTCAGTCGGGAAGGGTCGGCGCCCGCCTTTCGTTGCCTCTCCGTGTAACGGTCGAATGTCCCTGCGGGGAGTGTCGTCACCCTCACCGGCTGCAGACCGAGATACGACTCCAGGTCTCGGTAGTCCACGTCTATCCGCTTTAGCTGGTCGTCGACCATGCCTGCAACGCTAGCCGCAGACACATCGTCCTTCAGCTCTATGTACAGGCGCAGGAAAGCCTGTTCGCCATCGTACTCCTTAACAGCAGCCCAGTCGACGTTGCGTATGCCAGCCTGCGATATGGCTTCCCACAGCGTTCGCTCGTCCAACCGGGCGAGCGCAGCGAGGTCGATGGTCTCTCCCACCCGCCTCTGGAACTGCATGTGCGGCAGCTTGACTCCGGTCTCCTCGTCTTGCATGCCGGTGAACCTCACCAGGTCCTTCATGCGGTACCGGAGCAGAGGCATGCCATAGAAGTGGGTGATGACTACCTCGTACAGTTGACCTGCCTTGACTTCGTTGTACAGAACCGTCGAGGGCCGGTACGTGGGGTCGGCCTGCCACTTCTCGACTTCGGCCTCCGGGATGAACTCGAAGAAGGCGATGTCGGGCAGGAAGTACATGCCCTTCTTGTTCCAACCCTGGATGGCAAGCATCATCGTCTCAGCGCAGGAGTAGAACTCGAAGGGTTCGGAGCCCCAGTAGCGCCTGATGGCATCCTTGTATATCCCCGTGTCCATGCCGGCGGTGATGATGGCCTTCGTCGGCCAGAGGTCGCGTGGCAGTATGGGGCGGCGCTCTCTCTGCGCGCGAAGGCGTGCTCTCAGGAGGCGGCCGAGGACCGAGGGGTGCAGCATGGAGGCGGTGAGCTTCGTCTTGCGTGAGTGCTGCTCGAACTGCTCACCCATCTTGACGAGCACGCTTGCGATGGCCGCGATGACGTCTACCCCGTCACGGAGTGCCATCTGGAAACCCGCCGCGACACGTTCTTGAAAGGGCAGCGTCGATGCGGTGTCCCGGGGCGGCAGGGCTTTGAAGGTAACATGCTGCGCCATGGAGTCGATCAGTGCACCCGACACGTATGGA
>CAZLPP010000037.1:0-23177 GCA_964561465.1 uncultured Dehalococcoidales bacterium | reverse complement strand
GTGGCGCTCCGTCCTGGTAACAGGCGAGGGCCGGAGGATATCCTCCGGCCCTCGCTCGTTGTCGGCTTCCGGTCGAGCGGTCCGATGGGGAGGTGGACTACGCCTTCGCCTTCTCGCCGACGGGCGTTCTCAGAATCCCGATGCCCTCGATGTCAACTTCCATGACGTCACCCGGCTTCACCACGTAGTGCCCGTTCTCGGGAGTGCCGGTGAACACGACATCGCCGGGTCTCAGCGTCATGAACTCCGAGATGTAGCTGATGATCTTCGCGGCGCTGAAGAGCATCTCGCTCGTGTTGCTGTCCTGAATCACCTTGCCGCTGATGATGCCCTTGATGGCCAGATGAGTCGGATCCGCGTCTGTCTCAAGCCACGGGCCGAGCGCAGACGACATGTCGAAGCCCTTTGCCCTGGTGATAAGGCCGTTGTCCTGCTGCAGGATGTCCATCATGCCGATGTCGTTGCCGCAGGTGTAGCCGAGGACGTGCTCAAGCGCCTTGTTCTCGGGCACATTCCGGGCGACGCTCTTCATCACGCAACACAGCTCAGCCTCGTGTGAGAGCTTCTCCGTGAGTGCGGGGTAGGGGATTTCGACCCCCGGGTCCAGGACGGTGGTGGGAGGCTTGAAAAAAAGCGACGGCTGTCTTGGCACAGCCGCTCCCAGATGCTTGATTTCGCCCATGTAGTTGAGGCCGCAGGCCACAATGATCGTCGGCTCCGCCGGCGCAAGCAGCTTCGCTTCAGACAGCGCGCACAGCTTGACACCCTTTCGGAACGTACCGTACACGTCCCCGGTGAGTTTGTATACGGCATCAGACTCGATGATGCCCCAGGTAGGACTCCCATGGAACTGGATGCGTGCGAGTTTCATGTATTCTTCTCCTCGTCACTATCGGGCAGTTATCTGCTTCGGCGCTCGTGCGGAAAGCCGGTGAGGCCATGTGGGGTTTGCATCGCAAACTCGTGGCCGTCATCCTGACGCCGCTCACAACGCTTCCTTCATAGATAGCGGGGCCCGAGAGAACCTCGGGCTCCCGCCTCCTTCTTGATGAATCGTCAGACGGCTACATGCCGCCAAGAGTGTCGAGTTGCTTCTGCGCGTCGAAGTTGTAGTCCTCCGGCGAGCTGACGAAGAACGTCGTGCCGCACGTCACCGGCGGCTCCTTCTTGATGGAGTTCACCAGGTCGAGCGCCTTCTTCACGTTGGCTTCCGTGCCCTCGACGGACAGCGTGACCGCGCCCTCGGAGCCGCCCACACCGCCGGAGCAGATGTGGTAGGCCTTTACGCCGGCCAGTACGCCGAGCGCCTGAATCTCCGTGACCACCTTGGCGGTGATTGCCGGAACCAGCTTCGCAGGCAGGCCGAGGCTCCACTTGTAGTAGTACACGCCGCTGTGCTCGGAGGCCTCCATCACCGACGGGACCATCTTCTCCAGCCCGCACGTGATGATGAGGTGGGAGTTCCTGACGGTGACATGCGGGGTGAACATGCCCCACGTGCCCCCCTTGAGCGACGCTGCCATGATGCCGGCGTTGCCCTGCCAGTCGATGGCATTGGCGCCCTTGATGAAGACGTCATTCGGCCCGAAGTTCTTGATCTCAACCCCGGAGTCGGCGTTCGCTACCGGCTTGCCGTCGCGAATCACGTGCATCGTGCACGGCGGCGGAGCGGTATTGCCGTTCGTCGCACTGTTGATGACAATCCCGTGTGTCTGGTGCGCCTTGGGCTCGATCTTGATGTTGAACATCTCCTCGCTGACGTAGGCTGCCGTGATGCCCCGCGCGATGATGATGTAGCCTTTCGTCCACGCCGCCTTGACTTCAGGCAGGGCGACCGTCGCCTTCGCGATGAGTCGCCTGGACGCGGCCGGGTTCAGCGTGACGAGTGCCGCTACCTTGTCCTTGCCGGGGTCCGGGACATTGACTTCGTAGAACATCGACTAACCTCCCTGCTCTGTGATTGCGTGATACCGCATACGCGAAAGGCCGTGGAGACGATGAATCCCGAGAGGACACGAACGGACAGGAATCATGGCCGTTCGCCAATGGTATCGTTACCCCCTCCGGGTGTCAAGGCGAACGCGTAGCTGCGCCAGCCCGGCTGTTGGCCCCGGTCGGGCTCTCAACTATAATGCGGCTTCAACCATGGAACCGGTCGTCATCGTAGGGCTGGGCAATCCGGGCGGAGAGTACGAGCGCACGCGCCACAACGTGGGCTTCCGGTGCGTCGACAGGCTTGCGTCGCGCCACGGGGCGCGCTTCTCCACTACGGCCTGCAGGTCGCGCCTGGCGCAGTTCGCGATGGAGGGCCGGGACATCGTGCTCGCGAAGCCGCGGACCTTCATGAACCTCAGCGGACAGGCGGCGCAGGGCCTGGTGCACCGGTACCGCATCCCGCCCGAGGCCCTCATCGTGGTGTATGACGATGTCGACCTGCCGCTCGGCAAGCTCCGCATCCGCCCTTCCGGCAGGGCGGGCGGCCACAACGGCATGAAGTCCATCATCACGGCCCTTAACACCGAGAGCTTCGTCAGGCTTCGGTTGGGCGTCGGCCGGCCGGAACGCGAGATGGATGACACTCTCATCGACCACGTGCTGGGAGGGTTCTCCGCCGCCGAGGAGAAGGTGGTGCAGGAGGCGGTCGAGAGGGCCTGTGATGCGCTCGAGCGGCTCATCGCCGACGGCGTTGACGCGGCGATGAACGAGTTCAATTAATGGTAGTATAGGCTTCATGCCAATCTGTATCTCGGTCATCGGTGGAGGCGACTGCTCTCCGGAGGATGCTGCGGTTGCGGAAGAGGTCGGCGCGGGACTGGCGGAGCGAGGCGTCACGCTGATTTGTGGCGGCATGGGCGGCGTCATGGAGGCCGCCTGCAGGGGAGCCTGCTCGCGCGGCGGCTTCACCGTCGGCCTGCTGCCCGGCAACGATGTCCGCATGGCCAACCGGTGGGTCTCCCTTCCTATCGCCACCGGCGTCGGGCAGGCGAGGAACATCGCCGTCGTGCGCTCGTCAGCCGCGGTCATAGCCATCGGCGGAGCGCACGGCACGCTGACCGAGATCGCGTTCGCACTTGATTCAGGTATCCCCGTCGTTGGAGTCGGAACGTGGCGCATCGCGGAACGCGGCACCGCTCCAAGTCCTGTTCGCGAGGTTGAGACCGGCATCGAGGCCGTCGACCTGGCGCTGAGACTTGCCACAGGAAAGGAGTAGGCAACGGTGAACCCTGTTGATAGGTCGGCTCGGATCGCGGAGGTGAAGGCCCGCGAGATTATCGACTCCCGAGGCAACCCCACGGTCGAAGTGGAAGTCTGGACGGAGGGTGGCCGTTGCGGCATGGCGGCAGTGCCCTCGGGTGCGAGCACCGGTGCGTTTGAGGCAATCGAGTTGCGGGACGGGGCGGACGCACGTTTCCGGGGCAAGGGCGTGTTGCAGGCGGTGCGCAACGTCACGGAGGGCATCGCTCCTGTTGTCCGCGGCATGTCCGTGCTGCAGCAGGTGGCCCTGGACGAGACGCTCATCCAGCTTGACGGTACGCCCAACAAGTCCGCCCTCGGCGCCAACGCCATGCTCGGCGTGTCCATGGCGACGGCCCGCGCAGCCGCCGCGGTTCTGGACGTCCCGCTCTATCGCTATCTCGGCGGAGCTGGAGCCACGCTTCTGCCTGTCCCGATGCTGAATGTCTTCAACGGCGGCAAGCACGCCGTCGGCTCGACCGATTTCCAGGAGTACATGATTGTCCCCGTCGGAGCGTCGAGGTTCTCCGATGCGCTTCGAATGAGCTGCGAGGTCTACCAGGTGCTCAAGTCGGTGCTGCACTCCCGTGGACTTGGCACCACCGTGGGGGATGAAGGCGGATTCGCGCCGGCAGTGTCCTCCAACCGCGAGGCGGTCGAACTCATACTGCAGGCCATCTCGCGTGCCGGCTACGAGCCCGGCAAGGAGTTCGTCCTCGCGCTCGATCCGGCCGCCTCGAGCTTCTACTCGGAAGGCAAGTACGTCCTCGAGCGGGATGGACAGACCTACAGCGCTACCGGCATGGTGGAGCTGTATGCGAAGTGGGTATCGGACTATCCGATACTGAGCATCGAGGATGGACTGGCGGAAGACGAGTGGGATGGTTGGCGCATGTTGAACGCGCGCATCGGTCACCGCGTTCAGCTTGTGGGTGATGACCTCTACGTCACCAACGCCGAGCGGCTCGAGAAAGGGATCGGGTTGAAGGCCTCCAACTCCATCCTCATCAAGTTGAACCAGATAGGTACCATCACCGAGACGATGCGCGTCGTCGAGCGTGCGCAGAAGGAAGGCTGGACGGCCGTGGTCAGCCACCGGTCCGGTGAGACCGAGGACACGACGATTGCCGACCTGTCCGTGGCGCTCAATACCGGATTCATCAAGACCGGCGCTCCATGTCGCGGTGAGCGTGTGGCCAAGTACAACCGCCTGCTGCGCATCGAAGAGGAACTTGGCGCAGCAGCCAGGTACGCCGGCAGAGACGCATTCTACAGCGTGAGGTAGTGCGACGTGGAGATCGTCACGGGTGTACACCAGCTTCGCATCCCGTTCCCGGAGGGCGCCGAACGGGTCACCAATGCCTATGTCGTGGAGGGCAACCGGGGCAACATCCTCATCGACTGCGGCTGGGACAGTTCCGAGGCCATCTGGGCGTTCCGTGAGGAACTGCGGGTCGACAACCTGTCTTTTGAAGACGTCAACTGGATTGTCGTGACCCACGTCCACCCGGACCACTTCGGTCTCGCGGCCAAGCTGAGAGAGCTCTGCGGTGCGAAGGTCGTCATGCACCGGCTCGATGCGGAGTTGGTCGACGCACGCTATGTCCACCCCGCCCGGCTCGCGGACGAAATGGAGGCGATGCTCCTCTCTCATGGCGTGCCGCCGGACGAGGCACACGAGATGCGCGAGGCCGCCGGCCAGGGCGCGCAGTTCGTGACGCCGCTGGAACCGGACGTGTTGGTCGACGAAGGTGATACCGTTTCGAACGGCACGTTCCAGTTCGAGATCGTGCACACCCCGGGCCACACTCCGGGGCACATCTGTCTCTACGAACCGCGCAAGAAGCGGCTGTTCTCAGGTGACCACGTGCTGTTCGATGCCGTTCCTCGCGTCTGCTCCGACCCCAGGCCTGGAGCCGACCCGGCCGGCGCTTACATGCGGTCGCTGGAATCGCTTGTGGACCGCCAGGTCAGTTTCGTGTTCCCGGGCCACGGACCGGTGTTCAACTCTCTTGGCATCCGCTCGGAGGAGATACTGCGGCTCTGCAAGGTGAAGCAGCAGCAGATGCTGTCAGTGCTCGACGAAGGTCTCAAGACCGCCTACGAAGTGACGCGCGCCATCCCGTGGAGGGTCAACGGTGGTGAGGTCACGTACGAGGAGCTTCCGTTCCGCGAGAGGAGAGCCAGCGTGTGCGAGGCCGTTGCCTGGCTGAAACGCCTTGCGCTCGACGGAAAGGTGGCGCCCCTGGAGCGGGACGGCAAGGTATCATATCTCGCGAAGTAGTGTAGCCGGAGGTGCAAGAATGCCCGTGAAAGTCGGAATCAATGGCTTTGGCCGCATCGGACGTCAGGTTCTCAAGGCAATCATGGAGCGGTCGGGCGGGGCACTCGAGGTGGTTGCCGTCAATGACCTGACGGATGCGCAGACCAACGCCCATCTCTTCAAGTACGACAGCAACTACGGTGTGTATCCCGGAACCGTCGAGGTGAGGGGGCAGTCCATTGTGGTGGACGGGAAAGAGGTCCGCGTGCTCGCCGAGCGCGACCCGTCGCGCATCCCGTGGGGAGACCTGGGCGTGGACATCGTCCTCGAGTCCACCGGGCTGTTCACCGACGCTGACAAGGCCGCCGCGCACCGCGCCGCGGGCGCGAAGAAGGTCATCATCTCGGCTCCCGCCAAGGGCGAGGACGCTACGCTGGTGATGGGCGTGAATGAAGGCTCGTACGACCCTGCGAAGCATCACATCATCTCCAACGCCTCCTGCACCACCAACTGCGTCGCACCGGTCGTCAAGGTGCTGAACGACGCTTTCGGTATCAGCAGGGGCCTGATGACCACGATTCACTCGTACACAAACGACCAGAGGATACTCGACGTCTTCCACAAGGACCTGCGCCGGGCCAGGGCTGCCGGGTTGAACATGATTCCCACCACCACCGGCGCCGCCAAGGTAGTTGGCGTGGTCATCCCGGAGCTCAAGGGCAAGCTGCACGGCATCGCCGTGCGCGTGCCCACTCCGACTGTGTCGCTCGTGGATTTCGTTGCCGACGTGAAGCAGAAGGTGACGGTCGATCAGGTCAATGCGGCCTTCCGGCAGGCGGCAGATGGCTCGCTGAAGGGACTGCTGCAGTACTGCACGGAGCCGCTGGTCAGCAGCGACTTCAAGGGCTCGGACTACAGCTCCATCTTCGACAGCCTGAGCACGATGGTCCTGGACGATACCATGGTGAAGGTTCTTGCCTGGTACGACAACGAGTGGGGCTACAGTTGCAGGCTCGCTGACCTGGCCCGCTTCGTCGCTCTCAAGGGTGTCTGACGCGCTGCGCCACGCATGACGCGGCTGGCGGTTTCGACTGCCGCAGGCATCACGCGAAGCGGCGCCTGCGGCAGTCGCGTCTCCGGGCCGGCGCATTCTCCGCCCCGTCCCATTCCTCCGGTTCTTCCTTACCGGACCTAAACCTCCGAACAAGCTGGCACGTTTCCCTCTATAATAGGCATCGACGTGACGCCTATTGAAGAGGATATCGTTGCACGGGCAGCCCGTGGAGATGCCGATGCGTTCGCTCAGCTCTATGAGAGCAACTTCGACCGTGTCTACAGGTATCTCTACGTGCGACTCGGCAACCCTACCGAAGCGGAAGACCTGACGCAGGAGGTGTTTGCCAAGGTCCTTGAGGTGATCGGCACGTTTCAGTGGCGCAATGTGCCGTTCGCGTCATGGCTGTTCAGGATAGCCCACAACAAGATGATCGACCACATCCGCAGGGAGAAGCGGGTGGAGCGCGTGGATTCGGAAGAGACGGTGCTGTCTCTGGATGACCCGGATCCCGCCGAGATAGCTGAGCACAATCTGCAACTGGAGAAAGTGAGACATAACATCGGGCGGCTGTCGCCTGCCCAGCGCGAGGTCATCTGGTTGCGCTTCGGCGCCGGGCTGTCGACAACCGAAGTAGCGAACGCCCTGGGTAAGAGCACAGGCACGGTGAAGGCCCTGCAGTACAACGGCATCGTTGCGCTAAGGAAGCTTATGGAGCAAGCGGGATGAGCGAGAGAATTGAGGAAGCGCTGGACAGGTACATCGATTGTCTCGTCCGCGGCGAGAGGCCCGACGTTGTCGCGCCAGACGACGGCGACCTTGCCTCTCTGCTTGGACCGCTGATGCAGACCAGCGCGCTCGTGGTGCATCAGCTTCATTCCATACAGCCAACGCCGGATTTCAGACAGTCGGCCCGGATGCGCACGCGGAGCCTGTTCTTTGCCAAGCTGGCTCGCAGGGAAACCCATCCCGGCTTCCTCTTCATGTGGTGGCAGCGACGCTGGGCGACGGCGATGGCGACGGTTATGGTGGCCTGTCTGGCAAGCCTCGGCGTGGTCGCGGCTTCCGTCAACGCGCTCCCCAGCGGCTTCTTCTACCCGGTGAAGACGACGACCGAGCAGATGAGACTCAGCCTCACCGTATCCGAGATCGACAGGGCGCAACTGCAACTCGAGTACACCGAGCGGCGCCTCTCCGAGATGACGCGTATGGCGGGCCGGGGCGATACGGAGTCGGCTCTCATGCTCGCGGCGGAAGCGACCCGGCTCATCGCCCAGATGTGCACTGCGGGGCTGTTCGGCCTGGAAGGCGCCCAGGCGGATGCAGCGATTCTCATGAGTGGCTCCGGAGCTTCGGCTCTCGGCCTCGCTCCGGCCGTGGTGCTGACTGCCGACCGGGACAGCTCGCTCGAGCTGCTGCACTATGCTCTTGAGGTTGCTCCGGAGGAGTTGCGGCCCAGGATCGAGCTCCTTGTGACCGAGCTTTCCCGGGAGTTCGATACCACTATCGCTCACCTCGAGATGGCGACCACTTCCCGGTAGGGAGCCGTGCCTGGCTCGATGCCGGGCTGGGCTTTGTCGACGGCGGTCTCTATAATACGCGTGAGCCTATGGAGCCGCAGGTCATCTATCGGCGGTGGCGACCGCGCACCCTCTCTGAGATCGTCGGCCAGGAGACGGTCACCACGACCCTCCGCAACGCGGTGCGCACGGGCCGCGTCGGGCATGCCTACCTGTTCAGCGGACCGCGCGGCACCGGCAAGACCAGCACGGGACGCATCCTCGCCAAGGCCGTCAACTGCGAAAACCCCGTCGATGGTGAGCCATGCGGCGCATGTGCCTCGTGCCTCTCCATCGCGCGAGGCGAAACCCTCGACATCATCGAGATAGACGCGGCGAGCAACCGCGGCGTCGACGACATCCGCGCGCTTCGTGAGCGGGTCGGCTACGCTGCCGCCAGCCTCAAGCGCAAGGTGTACATCATCGACGAGGTGCACATGCTCACGGATGTCGCCTCAAACGCGCTATTGAAGACTCTCGAAGAACCTCCGCCGCACGTCATGTTCGTGCTCGCGACCACCGAGCTGCACAAGGTGCTGCCGACCATCGTCTCCCGATGCCAGTGCTTTGCCTTCCACAGGCTCGCCTTCGGAGCTATCGTGTCCAAGTTGAGGCGCGTCTGTGAATCGGAGGGCATCGAGGCCGGGGACGAGACGCTGTCGCTCATCGCCCGCGCCGCGGGCGGCAGCCTCCGCGACGCCGAGAACCTGCTGCAGCAACTCATCGCCAGCCACGGGACAACTCTGCTTCCGGCGGACGTGCGCGCCGAGTTAGGTGTCGTCGAGGATGCGAGCGTGCTGCGGCTGACGGAATGCGTCATCTCACGCGACCTGCCCGGGGCACTGCGCCTGCTCCATGAGGCGATCGAGGCCGGTGTCGACGTCAGGCACCTGGGACGCCAGATAGTCGAGTCGCTTCACGATATGGTGCTCCTCAAGTCGGGCTGCAGGGAGCTTGTCGAGGCGGGCCCCGAGCACGTCGAGACGATGCAGCGACTGGCCGACAACACCCGCATGGAAGACCTCGCCCGAGCCATGAAGCAGTTCTCCCTGGCGCTTGCCGGCGATGCCTCACGACAGTTGCTGGCCCTCGAGCTTGCACTGGTTGACTGGAGCGTGTTCTCTCATGCGGGAGGCGCTGTCCCCGATGCAGGTGAAGAAATGCCCCGCCCCCATCGACCGACCGGACGGAGCGCCTCGCGATCCCAGGCTGGACTGGCCGCACCGCGGCGCTCCGCCACTGCGTCGCCTGCGCCAGCGGAACTCGCCGTCCCGCACGATCATGCTGCAGTCAGGGGAGTGGCGGAGTCAGTTGCCACTGCTGAAGCGCAACCCACGCCGCAGCCAGCGGCGGTTGTGCCGGCGCCCGGCATTGGCGAAGGACTCGCCGACAGACCCTCACCTGCGGCGGCCAGCAGTCCCATCCCGGCCTCCGCCGACATGTCGCCCACAAGTGAGCCTCCCTCCGCAGCGGCTGAGACTGTCCCTGCGAGCGAGCTCGACCGCGTTCGCTCCCGGTGGAAAGAGTATGTGGCCTCTCTGCGGGGCTCGACCGGCAACCTGGACGCGCTCCTCAGGAGTGCCTGCGAACCCGCCTCTCTGACGGATGGCGTTCTGGTGCTGCGTTTCGCCTACGAGTTGCATCGCGGCAAGGTGGAGGAGCCGAAGTGCCGTCAGGTCGTCGAGGAGCAGTTGCAGCGCTTCTACGGCCAGCCGTATCGCATCTCCTGCGTCCTCGCGGGACAGCCCGAGCCGAAGAGCGCGCCTGCCGCTGCGCCGACGAGTGTCCTGGTCGACGCCCTCGTGGCGCAGGGCGGACAGCTCAAGGGGCCGGAGTCCCCGGCAGCCCGGGAAGGCGGTGATGACGCGCAATGACCCTGACAGCCGAACCGATTGCCAGACTCACCCAGGCTCTGAGCAAGCTTCCGGGCATCGGCCCGAAGAGCGCGCAGCGCCTGGCCTACCATCTGCTCAACAGCCAGGACGCGGAGATTGAGGAACTGGCGCAGGCGCTGCTTCAGCTCAAGGGCAGCCTGACGCTGTGCTCGACATGCTTCAACGTCTCCGGTACGGACCCGTGCCTCATCTGCCAGGACAGTCGTCGCGACCGCTCCGTCATCTGCGTTGTGGAGAGACCGCCGGATGTGCCTTCCATCGAGCGCACGGCGCGCTTCAACGGCGTCTATCACGTGTTGCACGGGGCCCTGAACCCGGCTCGCGGCATCGGCCCTGACAACCTCCGCATCCGGGAGTTGCTCGCCCGCCTGCGGGATGGGGTAGTCCGGGAGGTCATACTTGCCACCAACCCGAACGTGGAGGGCGAGGCGACGACGCTCTACATCCGTCAGGCTGTGGCGCCGCTGGGCATACGCGTCACGAGGCTCGCCCGGGGCCTCCCGTACGGCGCTGACCTTGAGTACGCAGACGACATAACGCTGTCGCAGGCCATCGAGGCGCGGCAGGGTTTCTGAACGGTGGAGCATGGCCGGCTCCCGTGAGTACGACGTCGAAGGCATCGTCATCCGGCACGCTGTGGTCGGCGAGCGCGACCGCATTGTCACGCTGTTCACCGCGACGGAAGGCAAGCTCGCGCTGATTGCCCGCGGTGCACTGCGGCCGGGAAGCACGCTGGGCCCCCGCGTCGATATGCTCTCCCATAGCCGGTTTCATTGTGTGCGTCGTCGCTCTCTCGACCTCATCTCCGAGGCTGCGACGCTCAACTCGTTCGCCGGTCTGAAGTCAGACCTGCGGCGCATGTCCTTCGCCCTGTACCTGGCCGAGCTGACGGACGTTTCGACTGCTGAGGGTTCGCCCAACGCGACGCTTTTCGACCTGCTGCTCTCTTCCATGCAGCGCATAGAGACCGGCGAATGCGATGACAGGCTGCTCCGGGTCTTCGAGTTGCAGTTGCTCGACTGCCTCGGATTCTGCCCGTCGCTTCGCCGCTGCGTCAACTGCGGAAAGGAGCTCCGCCCGGTCGAGAACGGCCTGAGCGCGGCCCTCGGCGGAGCGGTATGCCCGGAGTGCGCTTCCTGCTCTCCCGATGTGAGTTCGCTCAGCGTGGATGCCCTCAAGGTCATGCGCTTCTGGCTGTCTCACCCTCTGGACGCGTCATGCCGCGTCAGGATAGGCGACGAGCTGGCCGGAGAGCTGGAAGGGCATACCTTCAGCTTCTGCCGCCACATTCTGCAGGGGGAACTGAAGTCGAAGGAATGGCTCTTGAGGTTGCGGAGCGAGGCTTCATTGACAAGCCCCAGCGGAGCCTCTACAATCGCTCGACGGGTTGAATCCGGGTGATTCGAGCATCGCAGTCGCGATGCCGTTGGGCATGAGTGGTCAGCGTTGCGGCGATAGCTCCGTCGTCGCTTTCAGTGGCGGTCCCGCAGGGCGCCCCGGACTGGGCGAGGTGACCGGGGACTCTCTCCCGAAGACAGCATGTACATCGTAGTTGTTGGCGCCGGTTCCACAGGCTACTACGTGGCGAGCCTGCTCTCGCGTGAGAAGCAGGAGATCGTTGTCGTGGAGCAGGACGAAGAGTCCGCCGAACGTGTGCGGCGCGATCTGGATGTCGGCGTGGTCGTGGGCAACGCGGCTACCCCGAGGGTCCTGTGGCAGGCGGAGGTTCAGCGGGCTGACCTCGTCGTCGCGGTGACCGGCGTTGACGAAAGCAACATGATCACGTGCTTCATGGCGAAGGAACTTGGAGCCAAGAAGACTATCGCGCGTGTGCGGAATCCGGAGTACTCGGGCTACCTGCTCGTGGGAGGTAAGTCCCACTACGCTCCCCGCAAGGTCGTCAGGCCGAAGGGCCTCGGCGTCGACCTTTTCGTGAACCCCGAGATCGAAGCGGCGAGGGAGATTGTCTCCATCCTCTCGGGCCTGTATGCCACGCCCATAGAGGAGTTCGCCGACGGCCGCGTGCAGCTCCGCGAGTTCAAGGCGGAGAGCGCGGCGGTTACCGGGAAACGCATCCAGGATATCCCGTTCCCGCGTCCCTGCGTGGTTGCCATGCTCGGGCGTGGCGCGGAGATGCGCGTGCCTGCCACCGAAGACAAGGTCGAGAAAGGTGACCGCCTCTATCTCATCGCAGCGCGGAAGGACATGGACGAGCTTGGGGCCATATTCGAGATGCCCTTGCGCTCACCCAGGACTGTCGTCATCTTCGGTGGCGGCACGATTGGCTTCCACGTGGCGGAGGCCCTGGAGAAGCGCGGCGTCCAGGTGAAGCTCATGGAGAAGAACCCCGCGCGTGCCCAGGAGCTCAGTTCGAAGCTCAAGCGCGCGGTGGTCATCCAGGGCGGCAGGCCCGACCGGGAGTTGCTCGTGGACGAGGGTGTCGCTCACGCCGATGCCTTCGTGGCTGCGACCGGCGACGAGTCGCTCAATATCCTGGCCGGGCTTGTGGCTCGCGACGTCGGTGTCTCGCGCAACATCGTGGTTGTGGACGAGCCGGACTACATTCAGCTCGCCGAAGCCGTCGGCGTGGACGTCGCCATGTCGCCGTTGCTCCTTTGCGGCAGCCGCATCGCCCACTACGTCCTGCACGGGGGCGCAGAGTCGGTGGCTCTCCTGGGCAACGAGGACGCCCAGGCAATCGAGTTCGTCGTTGCCTCCAACGCACGCATCAGCAGGCACTCAACTGGTGAACTGGAGTGGCCGAAGCAGGCTGCCATCGGCGCCATCGTCCGCGGCGACACGGTTCTGCTCCCCACGGAGACGACGGTCGTTGAGCCGGGTGACACGGTGATTGTGGCGGCCCTTCTGGAGGAGGTGGCCGCGGTGGAGAGACTCTTCAAGGCGCCGTGAGCATTCGAGTAGTCTTCAAGTACCTTGGCGTGGTGCTAGCCGTCCTCGGAGGACTGCTGTGCTTTCCTCTCCTCTGGTCTGTCACCATCGCGCACGACGGTGAGCACCTGAGCTTCCTTGTCCCCATCGCCATCGCATTGCTTGGGGGACTGGCGATGTTCCGCTTCATCCCGTCGGAGGAGCGCAGCCTTTCCCGTCGCGAGGGGCTCGCGCTGGTTACCTGCACCTGGGTCGTTGGTTCGGTGGTCGGTGCGCTTCCATACTACATCTCAGATACCCTGTCCTCCTTCGTCGACGCCTTCTTCGAGACGATGTCCGGCTTCACCACGACCGGCGCTACCGTCCTGACGACGGTCGGGCCTCAGGCGCCGAGCATTCTGCTGTGGCGCAACTTCTCCCAGTGGATAGGCGGCATGGGCATCATCACGTTCTTCGTTGCCCTGTTTCCTATGCTTGGTATCGGCGCGGCACGCTTGTTCGAAGCGGAGATGCCCGGCCCCCAGCCGGAAAGGCTCCGTGCGCGGGTCGCCGACACCGCTCGTGCGCTGTGGGCGCTGTACATGGCGTTCTCCCTGGTCGAGTTTGTGCTGCTGTGGCTGGTGGCCGGGCTGCCGTTCTATGACGCCATGAACATCATGTTTGGCACTATGCCGACGGGTGGCTTCCTGCATATCCAGGAGAGTGTGGGGGCCTACATGGACCAGCCGTTTGTCACCTCGGTCGTCACCTTCTTCATGCTGGCCGCGGGCGCGAACTTCGCCCTGTACTTCTACGCACTTCGCCGCCGCCAACTGGGCGCAATATTCGGCAATCCTGAGTTCCGCCTCTACGTCGGCATCTTCCTCGTCTCGTCGATTGCGGTCGCAGTCAATCTCGTCTCACGGGCGGACGTGCCAGTGGGCGAGGCGGTGCGGCATGCCGCGTTTCAGGTGGCATCGATCCAGACCACGACCGGCTTCGCGACTGCTGACTTCGACACGTGGCCTTCCCTGTCCCGCTGCGTTCTGCTCGTGCTCATGCTGGTTGGAGCCTCAGCCGGTTCGACCGGGGGTGGCCTTAAGGTCGTGCGCCTGCTCGTGGTCGTGCGCTATGCGTTTCGTGAGGTCGTTGCGGCCTTCAATCCCAGGGCGGTTATGCCGCTCAAGGTCGGTGGCGAGACGGTGCCCGAACCGACGGTCTCGGCCATCGCGGGCATGGCCGCGCTCTACGTGTTGGCTTTGGTGGGTGGGACCGTGGTCATGTGTGCTCTGGGACTGGACGTCGTGACGGCGTTCTCATCGGTTGCCGCCACTGTGGGCAACGTCGGCCCCGGCCTCGGGGGCGTCGGTCCCGCCCTGAACTACGCCTTCATTCCGGATCTCGGCAAGCTCGTGCTGGCGCTGCTGATGCTCGTCGGCAGGCTTGAGTTCGTGACGGTCATGGCCCTTGCCAGCGCCTCGTTCTGGCGCTGGAGGTAGGCCGGGGAGAGAGAAGTGTTGACTATTCCGGTTCAAGACTCTAACATGCTCCGCCGTATGGACATCGGGAAGGTGCTGGTGCCTGTCAGTGGCAACTGCGTGGATGGCGAGGTGGTGCGGATGGCCTGTGACCTCGCGGTAGATAGCGGGGCATCAGTGCGAGCCCTGTGCGTCATCGAAGTCGAGCGCAGCCTGCCCCTCGACGCTCCTGTCGAGCAGGAGACTGCACGGGCAGAGGAGATCCTTGCTCGTGCCCAGGAGTTCGCTCGCGAGGCCGGGCACGATATCGATACGGCCATCCTGCAGGCCAGGGAAGCGGGTCCTGCCATCGTGCACGAAGCTGTCGAAGGTCGCGTCGATCTCATCGTGATGGGTGTCAGTTTCCGCCGTCGTGCCGGTTCCTTCGACATCGGCGAGACCACCTCGCACGTCCTTCAAGAGGCTCCCTGTCATGTGGTCCTCTACCGGGCCGCCGCCACCCCAGAGGACGGTGAATGAACGCTGTCATCATGGGCAGCGGACGCGTGGCTTCCGAACTGGCGACTCTCCTCGACCGGGAAGGCCACAAGATCACCGTCATCGACCTCGATCCGGCACAGTTCGAGAAGCTCCCGGAGACCTTCGGCGGCAGGACGGTCGTGGGCGACGCCACCGACGAGGATGTGCTCCGCAAGGCCGGTCTCCCTGCCGCGGATGCGTTCATCGCACTCACCCGCGACGACGACCGGAATGCCATGGCGGCGCAGATTGCCAAGCATATCTTCGGCGTGCGCAAGGTAATCTGTCGCATCTATGACCCGTTGCGTGAGGAGTTCTACAAAACTCTCGGCCTTGAAGCCATAAGTCCCATCATGGTGTTCGCGCGCCTCGTCAAGGGCCGGTTGGAGGAGTGACCGCGTGTATGTGATCATCGCTGGTGGAGGGGAGGTCGGGTACTGTCTCTCAAAGGAGTTCATCGAGGCTGGACACGAGGTCCTTGTCATCGAGCCCGACGCCAGACTGAGGGAGCGGCTCGAGGACGAGCTGGGAGACATCACGCTGGTCGGCGAGGGCCATCGAATCGAGAGCCTCGATGAGGCCGGCGTGTCGCGCGCTGATGTGTTCATCGCCGCTACTGACGCGGACGAGAGTAACCTCGCAGCGTGTCAGCTCGCCAGGCTCAAGTACCGTGTGCCCAGGGTTGTTGCCAAGTTGAACAACCCGCGCAACCGGAACGTCTTTCGCAAGCTGGGCATCGAGTACACGGTGGACGTCGCGGCGCTGATGCTCGAGAACGTCAAGGCACAGATTCCGGTCTTCCCGTTTGTGAGACTGCTGAGCCTCGACAGCGACGGACTTGAGGTCGTCCAGATTCGGGTTACCGAGGAGTCGCGGCTCGCCGACCGGTCCCTCTCCGAGACCGCCGTACCGTTTCTGGCTGAAACGGCGTGTCTTGTCAGGGCGGGCTCCGCGCCCCAGATTGTCGACGAGAGCACGCGTCTTGCGGTGGGCGACCGGCTCATGTGCGTTGTCCCGCAGGACAAGCTGGACAAGCTACGCGCGGAGGTTGGCTCCTCGGGCTCTCAGGTCTAGCCGAGCGGTCATGCACCGCGCGCGCCGGTGCGCCGTTCCAGCGCCGCTCGCAGCTTCTCCCACATCGAGGGGAGGCTTTCGGACATCACCCGGGTATCCGCCAGCACCGGCATGAAGTTCGTGTCACCCAGCCACCGGGGCACGATGTGGGTGTGCAGGTGCTGGTCGATTCCGGCCCCGGCAACGCGACCGAGGTTCAGGCCCACATTGAATCCGTCGGGATGCGCCACGTCCCGAAGCACCGCGATACCGAGCTTCACCAGCTCGTGGTGCTCGGCGCTCTCTTCGGCCGTCAGGTCTGTCAGGTCCGCCGTGTGTTTGAAGGGCGCCACCATGAGATGGCCGGGACTGTACGGATAGGCGTTCATCATGATGAAGTTGAGCCGTCCGCGATGCAGGATAAGGTGGCTCCGGTCGTCCGACTGGGCAGGGAATGCACACAGGATGCAGCCGTTGTCGCGGCTCGCCCGGATGTACTCTATCCGCCAGGGCGCCCAGAGCCGCTCAAGCCGGCTCTGCGTTGAATCATCTGCGTCCATATGCGCACCCGTCTCCTAGTCGAGGTAGTCCTTGAGCTTCCTGCTTCTGCTCGGATGCCTCAGCTTGCGCAGGGCTTTCGCCTCTATCTGGCGGATGCGCTCGCGGGTGACGTTGAACTCCTGCCCAACCTCTTCAAGCGTGCGTGCGTGGCCGTCCTTCAGTCCGAATCGGAGCTGCAGCACGCGCTTTTCACGCGGTGTCAGCTCGTCCAGCACGCGGTCGAGTTGCTCTTTGAGCAGTTCCTGTGTCGCCACCTCGGCCGGAGCCGGGCTTGTCTGATCCTCCACAAAGTCGCCCAGCCGCGTGTCCCCATCTTCGCCGATGGGGGTCTCGAGCGAAATCGGTTCATGGTGGAAGAGGTCCATGACTTCCTCCACCCGGTCGGAGTTCATGTTCAGGCGCAGGCCGATCTCTTCGTAGCTGGGCTCGCGCTTCAACTCCTGGCTCAACTGGCGCGTGGTGCGCAGCAGCCGGTTCATCGTCTCAACCATGTGGACCGGAATCCGTATGGTGCGCGCCTGGTCGGCGATGGCCCGGGTGATGCCCTGCCGAATCCACCATGTGGCGTAGGTGCTGAACTTGAAACCCTTGCGGTGGCGGAACTTCTCGACCGCCCGCATCAGACCGATGTTGCCTTCCTGGATCAGGTCGAGCAGCGACATCCCGTGGCCGATGTACTTCTTGGCGATGCTCACCACGAGACGCAGGTTGGCCTGAGTGAGGTGATTCTCCGCCCGGTTCGCGGCGGCCTTGACGCCCTCGTAGTGATGAAGGAACTCCTCCTCAAACGGCTGCAGCAGATTCATCAATCCATCGCCCGCCAGCAGCTCCTTCATGTGCTCCGGCGGCTCGCGCTTCAGCAGCTCAATGGCGTAGGAGGGCAGTACACTGCTGTTGACGGAGAGGCTGACCACCGCTTCCTCGGCGGACGGCGCCGGGCGGCTTGTCTCCTCGGCTACCGCCGCGATGAGCGCGGGCTTGATTTCGTTGTCGATGGCGGCCCGGATGTCGGGGACGAGGATCAGCTCACCGAGGCTGAGACCCTCCTGGATGCCGACGTGCGCGCGCACGACCTCCAGGAGCGGCTGTGCCCTCACCAGCCTCGCAATCAGGTCGACTGTCAGTTCAACCGGCGGAAGCTGGGAGCGATGCTTCTTGAAGTGGGCGTCCTCCAGCTTCGAGAGGTGACGTCCCTGCTCTATCTTGCAGGACAACTCACGCTCCTGAGCTGCGGTGAGCAACGGCACCTGTCCGATCTCGCGCAGGTACATGCGGACTGAGTCGTCGATGACCTCGTGGTCTTCGAGTCCGATGGTGGTCTTGACGTCGTCTCCGACCAGCGTCAGATTGGACTCGTCGGCCGGCTCGGCGTCGGTGGGGAGCTCTCCCTCTTCAGGTTCCTCCTCGGCGTAGCCGTCGCCGCCTGCCGGAACGGAGTCGTCCTGCAGGTCCGTTCCTGTGTCTCGCATCATCTCCATGTGTCTTGCCTCACTTCAGGTGCTGTCTCTGTTCTTTCTGCAGGAAGACCTGGCGAAGCCTCTCGCTGGAGTCCACGCCGGCCTTCTCGAGGATGGCAAGTTCAGCGTCGGCGCCCTGTTCTCGTCGCTGGCGCTCAAGAGTTGTTTCCATCATGAGATGATGACGTTTGAGGAGGTGTTCTTGAAGGCGGAGTATGCACTCTCTGAGGGCAAGTTTGTCGGTCTCGTCGTCTCTGGGGATACCCGCCGGAAAAGGCTGTGACAGGATGAAGTCTAGATGCTCGGCGAGGGGGGCGTCAAGCGAGTCGCGCAGCGCGTTCGCGTCGTCCGTTGTGCACCAGGCCCGGAAGATGGCTGCGTTCTCCGTTGCCTCGAAGTGCTCCTCGCGAAGGTTCTCAGCATGAGAGCGAAGTGACGGGTTCGTCAGAAGCAGCCTGAGACAGTACTCTTCGACCGCGCTCGGGTTGGCCCGATGGCGCCTGCCCTGCACTTCAGCGGTCCTCGCTGGCTGTTCCTGACGGCTCCGGGTCCGCTCGTACTCCCTGTCCCTCAGCTCGGCGATGAGGTCCCGTTCGGGGATGCCGAGCGACCGGCTGAGCCGGCTGTAGAAGGTCGAACGCTCGATGGGGTCTTCCAGCTCGGCGATGATCGGCTCGCTCAGCGTGATGAGTTCCCGCTTGCCCCGCGCGGAGGCCGTGTCGACCGAATGCAGCAGCGTACTGACGTAGAAATCCACGTACGGGACGGCGTTCTCCACCAGTTGCCGCCACGTCTCCGGGGCCTCGGCGATTATCTCGTCCGGGTCCCTGCCAGCAGGCAGCGTGATGACGCGAATGTCTGCGTCGAGCACCGAGCGCGAGGCCGTGCGGCCCCCTGCACCCACCTGCGGCACGACGCGTTGCCCGAACGCCTCCCGGAACCTGCCCGCGGTCTCCCGGATGGTCTTCATTGCTGCAGCCTGCCCGGCTGCGTCGGCATCAAGAGCCAGGTAGATGTTCTTGGTCAGGCGCGCCAGTGCGGCGGCATGGTGCTCGGTGAGAGAGGTTCCCATCGGTGCCACTGCGTTGTCCCAGCCGTGCTGGTGTGCCTGGATGACGTCCGTGTACCCCTCCATCAGGACTACGCGGTCCGCCCTGCGGGCTGCGCTGCGCGCCCGGTGGATGCCGTAGAGCACGCGGCTCTTGTCGAACACGAGCGTCTGTGGAGAGTTCACGTACTTCGGCTGAATGTCGCCGAAGGCCCGGCCTCCGAAACCGATGACTCGCTCCTTCTCGTCGAGTATCGGGAAGATGAGACGGTCGCGGAACCGGTCGTACGTGCCTCCGTCCTCCCGCTGCACCAGCAGACCCGCGTCCAGCAGGTCCAGCTCGGAGA
The DNA here is from genome assembly GCA_964561465.1 of uncultured Dehalococcoidales bacterium. Taxonomy (GTDB): domain Bacteria; phylum Chloroflexota; class Dehalococcoidia; order GIF9; family AB-539-J10; genus SKVJ01. The sequence goes on along the minus strand of CAZLPP010000037.1, from coordinate 3,841 downwards.
AACCACCTGCCTGCAGGTGTTCTTTCAAGTTGGTCCAGCCGTCGGGGCTGTAGCCCAGCCGGAAGGATGTCCCGGCCTCCCCTTCGGGTTCGATATGGCGCTTTCCCAGGTATTCCCGCGCTTTCCGTCCCGCCTCGGCATCCAGCAACAGCCGGCGGAAGTACGACGTCGCTGCCTCGAGGGTCTCCAGCAACCGCTCGGTCTTCGCGTCGCGTTCCGGGACCCGGGCGGGCGCGCGTTCCAGGGTGACGCCGGCCCGCCTTGCCAGGATCTCCAGCGCCTCTCTGAAGTCGACGTTCTCCCGCTTCATGACGAACGAGAAGATGTCGCCTCCGACGCCGCACGCGCCGAAGCAGTGCCACGTTTGACGGTCCGGGAACACGAAGAACGAGCCGTGCTTCTCGCTGTGAAACGGACAGAGCCCCTTGTAGTTCTTGCCCGCCTTCGTCAGTTGCACGTGCTCGGACACAAGCGACACGATATCAACACGTTCCTTGATGTCCGAGATGGTGCTCATGTGGTGACCTGCGAGAGACCGTCTCCCTCTCGGGGCACGAAAGGGTGGCTCCACAGCCCGCGCAACCGGCATGAGGATAGCACGGCCCGGGCCCCGCGGGCGAAAAGGGACGCTGCAACCGGGCGGCGGATGCCCGGCTAGCTGTCCGGCAGAGCCAGCAACTCGAGGTCGGCGATGCGGATCCGGGTCTGCAGCACAACGTCGGAGTTCAGCGACATCGAGTCGATGCCGCATCGCACGAGGTACTCGGCGAAATCGGGGAAGTCGCTCGGCGCCTGTCCGCAGATGCCGACCTTCCGCCGGGGCTTGTGGCTGTGCGCGAACTCGATGGTCCGCTTGATCACACGCTTCACGGCCTCGTGCCGCTCGTCCGCGATCTTCGACAGAGTCTCCGAGTCCCGATCGATTCCCAGCATGAGTTGCGTCAGGTCGTTGGAGCCGATGCTGAACCCGTCGAACACGTTAGCGAACTCGTCCGCGAGATTCACGTTCGAGGGTATCTCGCACATCATGTAGACCTCGAGTCCGTTCTCGCCCTGTATGAGGCCGAACTCGCGCATCACCTGGATGACCTTCATGCCCTCTTCCGGAGTCCGGCAGAACGGCACCATCACTTTCACGTTGGTGAGACCCATCACGTTCCGCACGCGCTTGATGGCGGCACACTCCATGCCGAATGCGGGCTTGAAGCGCTCGTCGTAGTAGCGGGACGCCCCGCGCCACCCGATCATCGGGTTGTTCTCCACCGGCTCGAAGAGAGTCCCTCCAACGAGGTTCGCGTACTCGTTCGTCTTGAAGTCGGAGAACCGTACGATGACGTCGTTTGGGTAGAAGCCGGCTCCTATCATGGCAATGCCCATGGCGAGGTTATCGACGTAGAACTCCGATTTGTCCGCGTAGCCTGCTGTTCGCTTGTCTATCGCTCTCACGATGCGGGCGACGCGCGGTTCCGTCCTGGCGCGCTGCTTCAGATGCTCGTACTGGATGAGCGCCATGGGGTGAATACCGATGTACGAGTTGATGATGAACTCCTCGCGCGCCAGTCCAACACCGTCGTTGGGTATCTGCCCCTTGATGAACGCTTCCTCGGGTATGCCGACGTTGATCATGATGTTCGTACGAGGCCGGGGGATGTCCTTGAGAGCCACCTCGTCGACCCGGTACTTGAGCAGCCCATCGTATACCTTTCCTCGCCCCTCGGAGCAGTCCACTGTCACGTGGTCGGCCTTCGCCAGCGTCTTCGTGCCGGTCCCTGTGCCGATGACGCACGGCACGCCGAGTTCCCGGCTGACGATGGCGGCGTGGCATGTCCGCCCACCCTGGTTCGTCACGATAGCGCCGGCAATCTTCATGATTGGTTCCCAGTCGGGATCGGTCATCTCCGTCACCAGGACCTCGCCCTCGTTGAACTTCTGGATGTCCGCGGTGCTGGAGATGACGTTCACCTTGCCCTGACCTATCTTCATGCCCACGGACTCACCGGTGGCGAGCACCTTGCCGCTCTCCTCCAGGACGTACGTCGTGAGCATGGTTCCACCCTCGCGGGCGTGCACAGTCTCAGGCCGCGCCTGCAGGACGAAAAGGCCGCCGGTAAGGCCGTCCTTGGCCCATTCGATATCCATGGGCTTGCCGTAGTGCTTCTCGATGACACATGCCCACTGAGCGAGCTGCAGCACCTCGTCATCGTCCAGGATGAAGCGATGCCGGTCGTCCTTGGGCACTGGCACCTGCCGTGTCCCGTGTCCGGAAGGGCGATAGACCAGCTTCTTCAGTTTCGTTCCCAACCGCTTCTCTATGATTGGGCGGTAGCCGGCGAGCAGAGTAGGCTTGAAGACGTAGAACTGGTCCGGATTGACGATGCCCTGGACGACGTTCTCTCCCAGTCCCCACGCGCCGGTGATGTATGCAGCATGCTTGAAGCCGGACTCGGTATCGATGGAGAACATCACGCCGGAGCACGCCAGGTCTGACCGCACCATCTTCTGCACGCCCACCGACAGGTAGACGTCGAAATGGTCGAACCCTTTGTCCTCGCGGTAGGAAATGGCCCTGTTCGTGAAGAGCGATGCAATGCAGGCGCGGATCTTCGACAGTATCTCATCCTCGCCCTTGACGTTGAGGTACGTGTCCTGCTGTCCGGCAAACGATGCGTCGGGGAGGTCCTCCGCCGTGGCGCTGCTGCGGACGGCCACATCCACCTCCCTGCCGTATTCCCGCTCCATCGCGTGATAGGATTCGACTATCTCGTCCTGCAATGTCGGCGGCAACTCAGCCTGCGTGATGAACTCCCGCACCTGTGCTCCACGGGAGGCGAGGTCCCGCAGGTCTCGTGTGTCCAATCCGCGAAGCGCCTGACGGATGTGCCGGTCGAGGCCGGCCTGCTCGATGAAGTAGCGATACCCATCGGCTGTCACCGCGAACCCGGAGGGTACGCTCACCCCCTCGCTGGCGAGCGTGCGAATCATCTCACCGAGCGAAGCGTTCTTGCCTCCGACTATCCCGATGTCACCGATGCCGACCTCATCAAGCCTCTTGACGAACCGCATCCGAGATGTTCCTCCTGTCCCGGTGCCCGCGTACCACAGCTGTAGCACTGCCACGGGGAGCCGCAGTGGTTTCGCGATTATAGAGTATGCATCTGTCCGGGGGCAAACGTACCTGAGACCTCGCCTTGCTTCGCCGCTGTGCCCCTGTGGTATTATTAGTCAGGCTGCATTCTCGTTCTGCCGGCTACGGCCGGAGAGGTGACGACATGGTCGAAATGACAATCGACAGCATCAGGGTGAGCCTGATGAATTACCAGCGCGTGGTGATTCTCAAGGAGAAGTTCTCCAATCGCTACCTTCCCATCTGGATCGGGCCCGCGGAGGCCGACGCCATCGCTGTGAAGCTCCAGAACGTTGAGCTCGCTCGTCCCCTCACCCATGATTTGCTTCAGTCCGTTATCGCCTCGCTGGGTGCCAGGCCCGACTACGTGGTAGTGAACGACCTCCAGAAGGATACCTTCTACGCCAAACTCGCGTTGACCAGGAACGGCGAGGAGATCGAAGTCGATTCCCGTCCGAGCGACGCCCTCGCCCTGGCTGTCAGGGCCGACGTCCCCATCTACGCCGAGGAGACGGTGCTGTCCAAGGCGGGCATTACTCTGGACGAAGACACCGGCAAGCCCGTGGCCGAGGGCAGAGTTGACGACCAGGAGATGGAGGGACTGTCGGCCTTCAAGGATTTCATCTCCAATCTTGACCTCGAGGACTTCAAGAAGCGGAAGTCGTAGCACGCAACTCTCGGAGGGCGCAGTCCGAAAGCCGCGGACGCGCCCCTCTG
>CAZLPP010000036.1:0-24695 GCA_964561465.1 uncultured Dehalococcoidales bacterium | reverse complement strand
GATTGCCGGCTACGCCCTGCAGCTCTACGGCATCGCCGTCGGCGGGATGGGGCTCGTCGTCGAGCGCATTCACGGCTACTCGCTCTTCCGGGGATTGCTCGACGTCGTCCCGCGGCTCGTGACACCGGCGAGCTTCCCGCTGCTGCGGCTCTTCGAGGGGCTGGCCATCGAGCCCGCTCAGGACGAGACTCCGTACGCCATCCTCAACCGGCCCGGCACGCTGCTCGCGTACTTCGTCGTCATGGTCGCGCACGTTGCCTGCTTCCTCGCGCCCATCCTGCTGCCCGTCGGCCTGGTGCGGGCGTCGACCTGGATGCTCCTCGCCGGCTCGCTCGGCCTTGCCGTCTCCGCTGTCATCCACGCGGCTACCGGACTGTCACAGGCGACCGTCAAGTCCGGGGACTTCGCTCCCGGAGCGGCCGGCTGGAAGCAGATGCGGCGGACCGCTCGAAACCGGCCGGGGCTGTTCCTGAAGCAGTTCCTGCTGAGCTGGGTCGCCTCACCCGTGACAAGCGTGAAAGCGGGCGTTACGATACTCGTGCTCGCGCTGACCCACTGGCCCGCCTGGGCGTTCGCCCGACCTCACGGCAGGCGGATGGACCTCGCGGAGAAGAGTGCGCGTGACCGATACTACGCCGTTGTCTCTGTGGCGACCGTGCTCGCCGGCACTGTGCTCACGGGACTGGGTGAGACACTGTGGCGGTGAGGATGACCTGGTGAGGCGCACATCGCGCCGGGAGGAGCAAGTGAGATGCCGGACACTTCAAGTCTGATAGCCCCCTGCGGGATGAACTGCGGCATCTGCATGGGGTACCTCAGGAAGAAGAACACCTGTCCCGGTTGCCGCGAACTCGATGACACCGCGATGGTCTCCTGCGTGCGCTGCATCATCCGCAACTGCGAGACCATCCGGACCAATCAGTCCGGCTTCTGCTATGAGTGCCCGAAGTACCCCTGCAGGCGGCTGAGAGAGCTCGACAAGCGGTACCGCACGAAATACGGGATGAGCATGCTCGAGAACCTTGAGTTCATCCGCGAGCACGGCCTCAGCGCCTTCGTGGAGAAGGAGGCCGAGCGCTGGCGCTGCAAGAAGTGCGGCGGCGTCATCTGTGTGCACCGGGGGTACTGCTTCACGTGCGGCGAGAAGCCGGAGGGGATTGGAGACGCACCTACGCGGTGATGGCGGGCCCGCTGCCGAGCAGCGCGTCGAGTTCCTTCGGCAGCCGGTAGTAGTGGCTGACCAGCTTCCCGTTCAGCACAAGAGCGAATGTCCCGTAGGGCGAGGGCGACAGCCGTTGCACCTCCTCCGCTGAGTGCAGCTCGACGCTCCGGGCTGGAATGCCGTGCTGCTCCGCCGCCGAAAGCGCGATGTTCGTGGCGTCGTCCCAGTAGGGACACTGATCGGTGCGCACCACCGTGAGCCCCGGTCCGAACGCTGCGGCGCGCGCCTCCCAGTCGATTGCCAGCGTCGGGTTCGCGGCGTTTGCCAGGCGTTTGACCAGCAACTGGAACGCGCCGGCGGCGTCGACCTGCGTGTAGCCTCTCTTCAGGAAGAACTTGCGGTCAGCGAGAAACGGGGCATCGGACGTGAGCATCGCCACTCCGGCGAGTCCCGCCTTCTTCGCGCGCTCCTCGCAGTGTTCGAGCAACTGCGTCGCATAGCCGTGTTTCTTGCCCGTGCCGACCGTCCAGATGCAGTGGATGACCATGTAGTCCGGCGCGTCTACGGCGCGCCAGGCACACTTCCCGGGGATTGCCTCCAGGAACGCGAACGACCTCTTTCCTTCGTACAATATGTCGAGCGTCATGCCTTCGCTGAAGCGCTGACGCAGCCATTCGAGCTTGCGCCTGTAGCCGGGCGTCTTCGGTTTGCTCTTGAAGCAGAAGAACCCCTCGCGCTCCACGGTGGAGGCGTCCACGCTGACGATGCGCACGTCTTCGTCCATCCGACCTCCCGAAAGGTGTCCCCGTCGAGTGTAGCAGGCGGAAATACGGGGACACCATACTGATTTCGTGCGCGAATTGTGGGCCTGCCCGTCCGGTCGACGCATTCCCCGTGCGATGGCGACGAGGGTGGGCGTCCGACGTGGCGATTGCGGGCGGGCATGGGAGCCCGCGCCCTACAGGAGAACCGCACGCCCCTCACCCCGGAAATACGGGGACACCATACTGATTTCGTTCGTGAATTGCGGGTCTGCCCGTCCGGTCCCCGCATGCCCCGTTCGATGGCGACAACGGCGGGCGTCCGGCATGGCGATGGGGGGAGTGACGTGCCTCTCTCTTGCGGGCCGGGTAGCGACCGCCCCACGCGGCGGGCGGACGCAGAGGTCCGCGCCCTACGGAGAACACCACATTCCCGTCGGGCGGGCGTGAGAGCCTGCCCCCAAGACAGAACGGAAGGGGCGGCGCTGCGCGATAGCGGCGAGCAGCGAGATGTTCGGCCCCTTCCTCTCATCCGCGTAGTACAATAGGCGCCGGCCCTCGTGGAGGGGGCCGCATGTAGCGTTGAAGCCGGTCGCCCCGCTGCTCCTCTGGCTGCCGCCGCGACTTCGCTCCCCGCTGCCGGGTCGTCTACGCTGAACGTACGCTGAGATGTCGACACGCGCTCGCGCCTGCCTTGCCCCGTTGACGTCGCGGTCTGCCCTCAGCCGTTCTCGTCGCGTGTCCGCAGAGTGCTGACCATGGAGATGGTGCCGGGGGTCTACCGCGTCGAGAAGCTCAGGGGCGGCAACGCCTACCTGCTGGCGGACGCGCGGCTGACGCTCATCGACACGGGCATGCCCGGCGGTGCGCCGCGCGTGCTGAGCTACATCCGAAGCCTCGGCAGGGAGCCCGAGGAGTTGGACCACATATTCATCACTCACGGGCACATGGACCATGCCGGCGCTGCGGCCGAGCTGCGACGCCTCACTGGCGCGAGACTGGTGGCGCACCGGGACGAGGGCGTACGCACGCCTGACGGAGCCCTGGTGCTCCGCGGCGACCCGAACGGCGAGGCGGGGCTACTCGTCCGGGCTATGTCCCGACTCGGCAGGTTCGAGCCGTGCCCCGTCGACGTGGCCGTGAGCGACGGCGACCTTGTGCCCTGCGCTGGCGGCATGAGGGTCGTCCACACCCCGGGGCATACCCGCGGCAGCATCTCCCTTCTCCTCGAAAAGAGGAGTATCCTGTTCGCCGGCGACGCAATTATCAGCAACCGGGACCGGCTCAGCCGGCCGCTGCCGTTCGGGACCGACCGCGCGGAGTCGGAGCGGTCGCTCGCCCGGCTGGCGCAGTTGGAGTTCGACGTCTGCTGCTTCGGCCACGGACCGGCCTTGACGTCGGACGCGAGGGAGGCGGTGGCGGCTCTCGCCGCCAGCCCGCCGAAGACTCCCCTCTGGCAACGCATCGTCTTTCGACGCGGCGACCTTGCCCGGTTCGGCGTGCGCATGTTCAAGGAGTGAAGCATGAGGCTGTCGCGTCCCGGTCTCGCCGTAGTGACGGAAGTGCGACAGCGGTGCTCATGGGGAGCTGACGATAGAGCGGAAGGTTGAAGCTGTGGAAGACAGTCTTGAGTAGGAGCGTGTTCGATCAGATGGTTCGCAAGAGATGTTGGTACTCCGATGTTGAAGACGTGTACTGCGTCCACGGGCGCACGCGATATGAACGTAACGGGCCTGCGCGTGCGATGGAGGCGACGGGTGAAGCGCTCTCCTGGGCGTTTGTTCGGGTGACCTTGCCGGTCGCCGAGATGGTTGACGCGTGCGACCGTCTGAGGCGGCGACGCCGCGCAGGGCGAGTCGCGGCGCGGCAACCCGCGCTGCGCGGAGCGTGAACGGTTCGTCCCGAACGTTCCGGCCGGCTGATGCCCTTCGCCCGGCGGCCGGGAACGTTGCCGAATACGTTACCTCTGGGACTCGGGAGGTGGAGCGATGGTGACCCGCATCTGGCGCGCCACGGCGACCGCTGACGGCGCGAAGAAGTACCGGCAGCACTTCGAGCACAACGTGCTGCCCGAGCTGAAGAACCTCAAGGGCTTCCGCCAGGCCTACCTGCTGACGCGGGAGCGCGGAGGCGCCGTGGACATCGAAGTGCACACCCTCTGGGAGTCGCTCGACGCCATCCGCGCCTTTGCCGGCCCAGATGCTGAGGCGGCGGTCGTCGAGCCACAGGCGCAAGCGGTACTGACGGACTACGACCGGACCGTTACTCACTTCACGACCCTTGCATACCTGTCGTAGTCGAAGCTCAGAGGTCGGCATGTGGCGCTCACGGCGCTGTCCGGCGTTGTACAATGTCCGCCGTCCCCTGAGGGGACGCGTCTATGTCTATCGAACTCTGGCTGGCCTTCGTCGCGGCGTCCGCCGTCGTACTCATCGTCCCGGGACCGACCGTCCTGACGGTGGTGAGCTACTCCGTCGCGCAGGGGCGTCGCGCCAGCCTGCCGGTCGTCGCCGGCGTCGCGCTTGGGGACGCAACCGCCGTCACCGTTTCCATCCTCGGCCTCGGCGCGCTGCTGGCAACGTCCGCCGCCGTGTTCACCGCGGCCAACCTGGCGGGCGGCCTCTATCTGCTCTACCTCGGCATCCGCCTGCTGCGCGCGGGCGTGACGCTGACCGAGGTGACCGCGCGTACGGCGCCGGACTCCCGCCGCAGGCTGCTCTTCAATACATGGCTGGTCACGGCCCTCAATCCCAAGAGCATCATCTTCTTCGTGGCGTTCCTGCCGCAGTTCGTCAACCGCGGCGGCGATGTCGCAGAGCAGCTCCTGCTCCTTGCCCTGACGTTTGTCGTCATGGCCGCGATGAACGCGACGATGTATTCGACCTTCGCCGCCTCGGCGAACCGGCTGCTCAGCTCTCCACGCGCGCAGCGCGGCTTCAACCTGGCCGGAGGCTCACTGCTGACGGCGGCAGGCCTGTGGGTGCTTCTGGCTCGCCACTCGTCTTGAGGCGCCCGAAAGGGGCCGCGCGACCTATCGCTGCGGCGCGAAGAAGTCGAGCCCGCACTGCAGCGCGTGTTCGCGAACGGCCTCGACTACCGATTCCGGTGGCAGCGAGAACACGCCGGCGTCCGGAGTTGCCGGACCCGACAGCCAGGACACGAACTCACCCTCGGGAACGCGGCTTAGAACGGCGTTGATGCCGTCGACGCCGGTCGCATGGATGTGCACCCATCCCTCAGCCGAGACCATGCTCACGGGAGAGAGAACCTCTTCGGCCGTCTTGTTGCGGTTGGTGCCGGTGAGCAGCGCGAAGCGCCACTCGCCGTTCTCCTGCCAGGAGTAGAGCTCATAGCCTTTGAAAGAGCGCGGCAGCGGGCCTTCCTCCGGAGGCGGCACGTACAGCTTTCTGGCCTCCTCCAGCGCCGCCATCACCATCGGGCTGGACCTCGGGTCATCGCCCTGGTGGAAGGACGGTCCTGGATAGCCGAGTTGCAGCGCGACCACTGACGGGCCCTGCACCCCAAGCGGCTTCCAGATGGTGATGCCGTCGAAGGACTGCGACGAGTAGGCGACCCAGAACGCGCCCCAGTAGACTGGGTTCCTGTCCACGCAGACCAGAAACGACTTGCCCCGCGTTGGAACCTGAAGCTCCGCGAGGCGGTTGAACGCCTCGTCTGTGAGCAGCATCTCGTGAGTCGCGGAGTTGTAGCTGACCACGTCGCCTTGCGCGATGATGGGTTCGTCAGCGATGTCGACGTGGCTCAGCATCTCCATCTGCGAAGGCGGGACATCGTTCTTCGTGAGGTAGATGGCGAACCCCTCCCCCGGGGGCACCGAGCATCCGGCCGAGACGAGCACTACGAAGACCGCGAGGAGCGCTCGCGCCGCGCGGGAAACCGCTGGGAACCTGGTCATCGCTCCCTCCATGACGTGTGTTTCCTCTTCTGTGCTATACGCTGCGCGGGCCGATGTATCACAGCGCCGCAGAGCCGTTCACCGGATGGCACCGACCGGCGCTAGGCCCGACCGGAGTTCCGTTGGCAGCTCGTGTCTCTCGGAGAGCGGGGCATCGCGTAGATGGCTGGCAGCGTGGCGACCATCACGACGGCCAGGGAGATGAACACGATGCGGAAGCCCGCGGCGGGGTCGCCTGTCTCATGCAGCACGAGCGTGGCCAGTGTCACGCTGACGGCGCCGCCGGCCTGCCGGAACATGCCCCGGATGCCAGTGATGGTCGCCGCCCGCTCAGGCATCAGCTCGATGCAGGCGTTGTTGGAGGCCGGGGCGGATAGGCCGACTCCCATGCCCATGACAAGCATGATGAACGAGAGCACGGTGATGCTGTCCAGTCCCTGCCCCAGCATCGTCAGGTGCTTTGCCTCCAGACTGAGCAACACGAGGCTCAGCATCGTGAGCCCCGTACCGGCGAGGATGGGCCGGCGGTAGCCCCACCGCATCATGAACATGCTCACGATGAGCGACGTCACGAACATCCCGACGGCCCGTGGCGTGAGGATGAGGCCGCTTTCCAGGTACGACACGCCGTACACGCTGATCGAGAACAGCGGGACGAGCGACATCACCCCGAGTACGCCGGCTCCGTAGACGAGGTTGAAGATGTTGGCCGCGAGAAACGGTTTCTCTCTGAGAATATCGACGTCGATTATCGGGTCTGATGCCCGGGACTCGTGACGCAGGAACAGGACCACGAGCACACCGGCCGAGCAGAGCAGCAGCGCAACCATGAGCCAGAGCTGCGGCGTAGAGGCATACCCGACCAGCGACAGGCCGCCCATGAGGGAGGCGAGGCATCCGCTCACCAGCATGGCGCCCCGAAAGTCTATCTGCCCCTTCGTCGTTCCTCCCGAGCGCAACAGCAGCGCAGCCAGGACCAGGGCAGCCAGGCCGATGGGGACGTTCAGCCAGAAGGCTGACCTCTAGCCGTACGACTCTATCAGCCAGCCGCCGAGGACGGGTCCGGCTATCTGACCGATGGGGAAGATGCTGCTGAACAGGCCGATGGCTCGCTGTCGGGAGTGCGGGAACACCTCCGCGACGATGCCCACCGCCGACGGCATGAAGCCGCCGGCCCCGAGCGCCTGCACCAGACGTGCGGCGATGAGCAGCGCCATGTTCGGCGCCAGGGCGGCTCCGAGAGACCCGAGGATGAATAGCCCGACGCACAGCATGAAGGTGGGCTTCCGACCCAGCACGTCGCACACCTTCCCTGATATCGGCATGCTGACCGTCAGCGCGAGCTGGAAGCCGCCGATGACCCATCCCACCAGCACCACCGAGACGCCGCAATCGGTGCGGATGGCCTCCAGCGCCACCGCCACCGATGTGCCGCCGATGCCCGAGAGCAGCAGCGACATGCTGACGGTAGCGAAAATCAGATACCGGGTTGCTGAGGCACGCTTCTGCGCTTCCATTGTCAAGGAATCCCGGCTGCGCCGCCCCGCGTGCCGGCATGCGTCGATACACACGGGAGCGGACTAGTCTACATCAGCCGTCACCGGTCTTCATCTTTCGGTTTCGGCATGCCTCACCTGCTGCGCATGGAACAGCACCCTGCTAGACTATTCTCGTCGTCGCATCGTTTTACGGTTACGGGCCAGGGAGGTGCCGTTGCTATGGAAGACGAGAAGAACAACAACCTTGAGAACACCCAGATTGTCAAGGTCGAGGACCTCAGCCTGTCCACCATGGACCTGAGCCAGCAGCGGATGGCCGCGCGCCTCTACTCGCAGCTCGGGCTCGACCCGGTTGTCGACAAGGTCCTGAAGGAGTACAAGGCCAATCTCCACGGCATGGACCGAGCCACCGACACCATATTCGGTCCGTACGACATCAAAGGCCGCGCCGAGGCCGCGGCGAAGGTCGCGGCGCTGGCAACCTACAGCGCCCTGCACCAGCAGTACACCCAGGATCTCAGCCAGGTGCAGCAGCAGATTAGCGAGGCGGAGAGCCAGCGCGACCGGGAAAAGGCCAACTACGACGCCCTTGTGCAGAAGGTGGCCGACGTCGTGGGCGGCGACTTCGACCAACTCAAGTCCAGCTACGACGAGGTCGTCAGGAAGCTCGGTGAGATCGAGTTACTCAGGTCGCAGATCGAGTCGCTCAGCCGCGAGAAGGCCGAGTTGATGCAGCGGCACGATGCGCAGGTTGCGCAGTTGCAGAAGGATAAGGCAGAGCTGAACCGGTTGCACGAGGGGCAGCGCGCGGCGATGCAGCGCGAGAAGGACGAGGTCGTCAACCGCTACGAGGTGCAGATAGGCGACCTGCAGAAGGACAAGGCCGATACCATCAGCCGGTACGAGGAGGAGCTGGCCAAGCTCCGCGAGGAGTTCCGCAAGGCGGCGGACGACCTGCGGGCCGAGATCGCCGACCGCGGCGAACGGATATCCGCTCTGGAGAAAGAGAAGGCCACCGTCATCGGCGAGCGCGAGAGCCTTGCTACCCAGCTCGAGGATCTGAAGAAGGCGCACGCCGACCTCGACTCGCGCCACGTGAGCCTCGGTGTCAACCACTCCAAGCTGCGTGCCGCGGCGGCGGGCGTCGAGGGCAGCGTGGACTACGCCGAGATACGCAAGCGCCTGGGACCTGAGATGCACGAGTTCGTGCTCAAGGATTCCAAGGTGCCCGATGCGGTTATCGATGGCGTCGGCAAGTTCATCGACCTCAAGAAGTACCTGGCGCACGCCGTCGAGGCCGGCGCCCGCGAGGCGACGAAGAAGGCTGCTGAGGTGCTGAAGGCCTCCTGATCCGGATGATGACGGGCGGCCCGCGCCCTAGAGGATGGTGTGCTCCAGGACCGTCTTCACGCCGATGGCGATGAGGATGAGTCCACCCACCAGGCGTGCCTGACGGCCGGCAAGTGCTCCGAGACGGACGCCGATCAGGAAGCCGCCGACGGTGATGGCGAAGGCCGTGGCCCCGATGACGCTCGACGCCAGCAGGATGTCCACCTTCAGAAACGCGAACGTCAGCCCCACCGCCAGGGCGTCGATGCTCGTGGCAACGGCCAGGAGCACCAGCTTGGGGCCGCGGGTCACGTCGGCGGTCTCTGATTCGCAGTTCTCCTCGCGTGACTCCTTCAGCATGTGCCCGCCGACGAAGGCGAGCAGCGCAAACGCGACCCAGTGGTCGTAGTTGCCGACGAACTCCGCCACCTCTCTGCCTCCCGCCCAGCCGATGACCGGCATGAGGAACTGCGCCAGCCCGAACGCGCACGCCGTGCGCAGCATCTGGTGGCGTGTCGGCCGTCCCATGGCGCAACTGCCGCTGACCGCGACGGCAAAGCAGTCGGCCGATAGCCCGAGGGCCGTCAGGATGAGGGTCAGGGGAGCCATGGCGTGCGAACCGGATACCTCGCGGCCCGGCTCAGGCGGCTCCCTTCACGACCGGCAGGCCCTCGCTCTGCCAGCCGCTGAAGCCGGTGCCGATGTGGCAGACCTGCTCGAAACCCATGTCGAGCATCTGCGCCACCATGCCCTCAGAGACGTTGCCGCGCCGGCAATACACGATGTAGGTGCCATCGCGAGGCAACGCGTCGAGCTTGTCGTCGAACGATGCGCTTGAGGTGCTCAGGTGCAGCGCGCCCGCGATGTGGCCGGCCTCGTACTCGCTGGCTGTGCGCGTGTCGATTGCGGTCACGCCCGCCCCCGGGTCGGAGAGCAGTTCGAATGCCTGCGAAGCTGAGAGCGTGCCGCCCCGGCAGACGGCTTCCTCCTCTTCCGGCAGCGGCTGCTGCGGCGCTGGGGGTACGGGGCACGCCGTCGGCGTCGTCTCCGCCGGTGCGGTCGGCACGGGGCAGGCGGTCGCCTCCGGCTCCGCACCGCTGCATCCGGCCACCACCAGGAGCAGCGCAACCAGCAGGGGCGTCAACCCTTTCGTCGTGGAACTTGCCGTCATGGCATCATCCGTCCATGCTGAGCGACATAAGGCCTCATGTCGAACTTGCGCTCCAGCCCTGCGGCGTTCATGTAGCGCACCTTGCCGAACACCGGCCGCTCCGCCCACGGCCGGTCGTGCATGCCGAAGCACCAGGCCACCCCCGCGTACGAGTTGGGGTCCCGCCCGTCGAGTTGCCAGCGGTTGTTCAAGCGCAGCGCGGTCGCGAATGCCTCCGCGGGAGAGCGCGACCACTCCAGCAGCTTCTTGCCCCAGTACATCCGCATGTAGTTGTGCATCGAGCCCGTCTTCAGCATCTCCCGCTGGGCCGCGTTCCAGTAGGCGTCGTGCGTCCGGCCGTCTTCCAGCGTCTCTTGGTCGTACGTGTACGGCCGCGCGTCCGCCTCGTGGTCCCGCAGCGTGCGGCGCGCCCACTCCGGCAGAGCATGAAGGCTGTCGTAGCGGGTATTGTAGCTCACGAAGTTCAGGCTCAGCTCGCGGCGAACGATGAGCTCGTCCATGAAGGCATCGGCGTCCGGCCCGCTGCGGCGGTTGGCGGCAAGCGCGACCGCCAGCGGTGATATCTGGCCGAAGTGCAGGTACGGGCTGAGGTGTGAGGACCAGTCCTGCGACGGGTCGCTCCGGTGCGCCGCATACCCTTCCAGCTTCGTCTCCAGGAAGATGCTCAGCCGCCGCATCGCCTCCGTTGCGCCTCCGTGAAAGGCGGTCACCGGCCGTACGGCGCGATCCGCCGGGAGCGCAGCCAGCAGGCTGTCGATGTCAGCCTGAGTGTCCAGTCGCTGCGAATCGACCGCCAGTTGCAGCAGGGGCATCTTCGGCGCGCGCTCCGCGACCGGCACAAGGTAGCGCAGGAGCAGCCTCCCCAGCTTCGGGCGAAGCGTGGCCGCGGCGTACTCGGCCTTCGTCGAGGCAGCTTCGACCGGCACGACCGCGTCGGACTCGACCTCGAGCATCGGGCAGTCGACGCGCTCCGCGACCTCCTCTCGCCACCGGCGCTGGTGCCGCAGGTAGCCGCGGTCGGTCACGACCAGTGAGGCCTGCCCGGCCAACCTCGGCACGATGTCGACCGGCGAGCCTCGGAGGACAGCTGTCCCGATGCCGCGATCCCGCAGCACCGAGGCGGTCTTCCCCAATCCCTCGAGCATGAACGCGTAGTGCCGCTGCGTCGCCTCGGGGTAGTCATCCATGAGGTAGAAGATCGTCACGACAGGCAGCGAACGCTCGTTGGCGAGGTCGATGGCGTACTCGAGCGCGTGGTTCTGGGTCGCCCGCTGGGAGGCCTGCATCCAGTAGAGGACGTATCCGCCTCCGGCAGGGGGCCGGCGGTTGAGAGCCTTGACCCGCTCCGGGTGGATCAACTGACCTGGCTGCCGGCGCCCGAAGGCGCGAGCACGCCCATGCGCGCCAGGAATGCCGGCGCCTGTGCCACGCATTCCTGCCCGTTCCACTCACCCAGCTCGCACACGCGGATGGCCGCGTCCGGTAGGTAGTGGCTCACCATGCTCCAGTCGAGCCGTCCGCTTCCCGGACACTGGTGGTCGCGCTCCGAGTTGACGTCGTGCAGGTGAACGCCGATGAGCCTGCCGCTGTAGCGCCGCAGCCACTCCTCGTGGCCCGTTGCTCCGCAGCGCTCCTGCGTGGCGGCGTGGCCTGTGTCGTGCCAGTAGCCTACCACCTCGGGGTCCGCGGCGGACAGCATGACGTCCATCTCCCGGGCGTTGGGGATCTCGTGCAGGTTGTGGCGCGTCTCGAGGCCGAGCAACACGCCTCTCGACCGTGCGCGGTCCTCCAGCGTGCGGAGCGTCTCGAGCGCCCGCTCCAGGTGCAGCTTCTCGATGCCGTTGCGGATGCCCGGGACCGCATCCTGGATGGCGAAGTACTCGTCCGACTCCATCTCCCCTGCGTGCCACAGCGCGTGGATGCGCTTCTCCTTCTCCCTGCCGATGGGCACGTGGCCCATGTGCAGGACGACGGCGCGGGCGCCGAGGCGCGAGGCGAGGTCGATGGTGCTGAGGGCATGCGACAGCGCTTCCAGCCGCTCGTCTTCGTCCAGCGCCCCGAGGTTGAGGTCGTAGGCGGACACGCCGCGGGGCGAACGAACATTCGGCGCGGGGTTGTGCAGGCTCGAGAGCGGCAGCGGTCCGGCGGCGAGCCGCTCGAGCGCTTCCATCGAGGTCACGAAGGCGTTGGCTTCGACCGCGGTGAAGCCCCAGTCGCCGGCGTCGCACGAGAACTCGTACAGGTCCTCGTACCTGCCGCGCGCCCACATCGTCGAGAGTGAGAGCGGCGCGGTCACCGGGCGTCCTTCTCCGTCTCCAAACGCCGGAATTGCCGCAGCAGCTCTTTCTGCTCGTTCGTGAGTCGCTCCGGGGTCATGACCTTCGCCACGACGTACAGGTCGCCGTGGTGCTTGCTGCCCAGCTTCGGCATGCCCTTCCCCTTCAGGCGGAAGAGCGTGCCGTTCTGCGTGCCGGCGGGGACCTCCAGCGTCGCCTCGCCGTCGAGTGAGGGCACGGGCATCGTTGTCCCGAGGGCTGCCTCCACGAGGCTGAGGTCTCTGCCCATGTAGAGGTCGTCGCCGTGACGCTCGAAGATGTCGTGCTTCTGAACGCTTACCACCACGTACAGGTCGCCCGGTGTTATGTCCCCGTCGGCGGATTCTCCCTGACCCTCGAGTCGGATGGTGTGCCCGGTGTCGACGCCCTTCGGGATGGTGACCGTGAGCTCGCTCACTTCTTCGAGCACGCCGGTGCCTTCGCACAGTGAGCACGGGTCCTTGACGTGCCGTCCGGTGCCCTGGCAGGCGCTGCAGGTGCTTATCTGGCGGAAGACGCCGATGCCGGAGCGGTGCTCCGTGACCATCTGGCCGGTGCCGCGGCACCGCTCGCAGGTGGACGCCGCTCCTTCCTTCGCGCCGGAGCCGCGACACGATGTGCACGTGCGGCGTCGCGGTATCTCGAGCGTCTTCTCGAGGCCCGATGCCGCCTCCTCGAGCGTCACCTCGAGGTTGTAGCGCAGGTCGGCGCCGCGCCGGCGCTCACGCGTCGCGGTCCGGCTCCGCCCGAACAGGCTCTCGAAGATGCCCTCGCCGAAACCGAGGCCGCCGAAGCCGAGGTCGCGGAAGATGTCGCCGAAGTCTGCGCCGCGGAAGATGTCCGCCTGGCTGAAGCCGGAGAGACCGGCGTGCCCGTACATGTCGTACAGACGCCGCTTGTCGCCGTCGCACAGCACGGCGTACGCCTCGTTTATCTCCTTCATCCGCGCGACGCATTCAGCGTCGCCCGGGTTCCGGTCCGGGTGGTAGCGCATGGCAAGCGTACGGTACGCACGCTTGATTTCCGTTTCGTCGGCGCCACGAGCAACCCCGAGTACTTCGTAGTAGTCGCGTCTCTCTGTCGCCATTCGTGGTGACGGCGCCGCGGAGGGCCCGCTCTCCGGGCCGGGCGCCAGCAGGATTGTAGCACGTTCGTGCGCTGCTCCGGCAGGTGGACGCTCCTCCACGCGTCGCGAACGTGGCTCGATTGACGACCGAAGCTGAGAATGGTAACTTCCCGTGCATCCCTGTCTGGAGGTGCTTTCATGACGCTGGTCGACATGCTTGGACGGTCCGTACGACGGTATCCGGACAAGCCTGCCATCGAGGGCGAGACCGCGGCCCTTACCTATCGTGAGTTCGACACGGTCACCAACCGGCTTGCCAACATGCTCCTCGGCCTTGGCCTCAGGCCGGGCGTCCCCGTCGCCGTGCTGATGCCGCCGACCGCCGACTGGCTCCTCGGCTACTTCGGCGCGACGAAGGCAGGTGCACGGGTGGTCATACTCAACGCCATGCTGACGCCGGCTGAGCTGGGGGCGCTCTTGGCCGACTCAGGCGCCTCGATCGTTCTCACCGAGAGCCGGTTCGCCAAGGCACTGGCTGGAGCCGCCTCCGCAGGGCCGTCCCGGGTGGCGCACGTGCTGCCGCTCGACGATGAGGACTTCCGGAGGAAGCTTGCCGACGTTCCCGGCAACGCGCCGCCGGTTGCTATGGAGGAGACGGACGAGTGCTCGGTCCTGTACACCTCCGGCGTGCTGGGAAAGCAGAAGGGCGTGGTTCATACCCACCGCTCGCTCCTTGCCGTCTCGGATGTCGCCAGCGAGCTGATGGGGCTGCAGCCGGACTGGAAGGTGATGGGGTTCATCCCCTTCTTCCACGTGCTCGGTCTGGAGACGGCCTTCTCCTCGCTGAACCGGGGCAGCACCCTCGTCGTCGCTCCCCGTTTCGTGGTCAAGAACGTGCTCGAGACCATACAGCGTCACCGCGTCACCCTCGTGGTAGGCGTGCCGGCCATGTTCAACGGCCTGGCCATGGTGCCCGAGGAGATGCTGAAGGCGATGGACCTCGGCTGCCTCAAGGTAGCCCTCACGGCCGGAGCGAAGTCATCGCCGGCGCTCATGGCCGCGCTGGAGAAGAAGTACGGCCTCGTGGTCACGGAGATCTATGGGACGACCGAGTGTCCGGTGATATGCATGGGCGGGATGAAGAACCGCCGCCTCGGCACGGCGGGACAGCCGGTGCTCGAGTTCAAGGTTGTCGGCGAGGGCGGCGCCGAGGTTCCCCGCGGCACGCCCGGCCAGGCTCTTTGCCGCGGGCCTCAGGTCATGACCGGCTACTTCAACGCGCCGGAGCTGACGGCGCAGGTCTTGAAAGACGGCTGGTTCCATACCGGTGATGTCGTCACCATGGACGCGGACTCCTATGTCACCTATGTCGAGAAGCAGTCCTTCATCATTGTCACGTCGAGCGGCGTGAAGATACCGCCGACCGAGGTCGAGGAGGTCGCCCTGACGCACGCCGCCGTCGCCGAAGCAGCCTACGTCGGTCTGCTTCAGCCCGATGGCGGCCAGTTGCCGACGCTCTTTGTCGCGCTGAGGGAAGGGAAGCAGGTCACAAAGACCGAGCTGCGCGGCTTCCTTGCAGAGACCATCGCCATCTACAAGCTGCCGCACCGCATCGAGTTCGTCCCGGAGATACCCAAGATAGCCTCCGGCAAGATGGACCGCCGCAGGCTGCAGCAGTGGACGGCCTGAGTGTGGCCCCCGCCGGACCGCCGGCTCGTTCTGGAGGCGCCGTCGCGTTCGCAACGGCGCCTCCTTGTTTGCGCCGGTCGGTTGACACTCGCCGCGTCATGGGTGTAGCGTCCCCTGCTCGGGAGGTGTAAGAGAATGCTTCTGCACGAGCTGCTCGAGTTGAATGCCCGCGAGGTTCCCGGCAAGACTGCCATGGTGTCCGAGACCGGCCGCATGACGTACGCCGAGTTCGACGGGCGCTCCAGCAGGATAGCTGCCTTGATGGTGTCTTCCGGCGTTGCGAGAGGCGAGCCGGTGGCGCTGCTGTTGCCGCCGACCATGGACTGGCCCGTCGCCTACTTCGCCGCGCTGAAGGCCGGCGCCAGGGCAGTCATCCTCAACGGTATGCTGAAGCCGGCAGAGTTGCTCGCGCAGCTCGTTGAGTCTCGCGCCCGCACCATCATCACCGAGGCCCGTTTCGCTGCGGCCATCAGGCAGATGGTCCCCGCGGGGACGCCGATGCCGCGCCTGCTTGTGCTCGATTCCCCCGACTTCGAGGCCGCCCTCGCGGCCGCGCCAGCCGACCGGCCGGGCGTCCCCATGAGCGAGGACGATGAGTGCACCATCATCTACACGTCCGGCGTCCTCGGCATGCAGAAGGGCGTCGTCCACACCCATCGCTCACTCATGTCCGTCTTCGATGCCGCCGCGCCGCGCATCGAGGACAATCGTGAGGACGTTCTGTTCGGCATGATCCCCTTCTACCACGTCCTCGGTCTGGTCGTCTCCTTCGGTGCGTTCTTCTGCGGCGCCACCCTCGTGCTGCCGCGGCGCTTCGTGCCCCGCGCCGTGCTCGAGACGGTCGCCGCCGAGAAGGTCACCAATCTCATCGGCGTGCCCGCCATGTTCATGGCGCTGCTGCAGGTGTCGGACGAGGTGGTGAAGAGCCTCGACCTCTCGTCCCTCTACAAGATCCTGACCGCAGGCGCGAAGAGCCTGCCCCAGGCCATGTCGGCTTTCGAGAAGAAGTACGGCGTTGTTGTCACCGAGATCTACGGAACCACCGAGTGCCCCATCATCACCATGGGCAGCACCAGGGACCGCAAGCTGGGCACCGCCGGACTACCGGTCCTGGACTTCAAGGTCGTGGACGAGTCAGGCCGGGAGGTGCCGCGCGGCGAGACCGGCGAGGCGCTCTGCCGCGGCGCCAATGTGATGCGGGGCTACTACCGGGAGCCTGAGCTTACGGCGCTCG
Source organism: uncultured Dehalococcoidales bacterium (assembly GCA_964561465.1). Taxonomy (GTDB): domain Bacteria; phylum Chloroflexota; class Dehalococcoidia; order GIF9; family AB-539-J10; genus SKVJ01. Next base: position 8,553 of record CAZLPP010000036.1, on the reverse strand, counting down.
TGCTCAAGGACGGCTGGTTCCACACCGGCGACCTCGTCACGCAGGACGCGGACGGCTATGTCACGTACGTCGAGAAGAAGAGCTTCCTCATCGTAACCGCTGCCGGCACCAAGATAGCGCCGACCGAGGTCGAGTATGTCGTGCTCACCCACCCGGCCGTCGCAGAGGCGGCGTATGTCGGCATCAAGGACGAGAGTGGGGCACAGGTGCCGACGCTGTTCGTGGTCCTGAAGCCGGGCCAGGAGGTCTCGAAGCCCGAACTGCGCGCCTTCTGCGGCCGCACCGTGGCGGACTTCAAGCTGCCGCAGCGCATCGAGTTCCTGACCGAGTTGCCGAAGATAGCCTCCGGCAAGGTGGACAGGAGAGCGTTAATGCAGGCCGCCGCCTAGCCCGGTCCCACTGTCACGAGGCGCGCCGCGCGAGGTAGATGTCCGCCTCGAGCATCACGCCGTCCCGGTAGTAGTGGTGGACGAAGTAGAGGTTGCCGCCGGCGTCCAGCGACGGCTCGCCCGCGAACTGCGACACGATGAGATGCGGCTCGGTCCAGCCCTGCGGGCCGAGGACCGAGCGGAAGATGGCGGGCGTGCCAAGGTACGTCCGCGTGAACCACAGCTCGCCGCCGTCCTGCGTGACGAACGGCCAGCCGTCCGTCTCGCCGCTGTTGACGGACTCGAGGTTCACGGGCTCAGTCCATCCATCGCCGCTGCGAGTAGTGACCCAGATATCGTAGCCGCCCTTGCCGCCCGGCCGGTCGGAGTGGAAGTAGAGCGATGTCCCGTCCGCCGCCGGGTGGACTTCGCCTATCTGGTAGCCCGCATTGAGCTGCTGCCCGGCGTTCTCCCAGTCACGCCAGCGTCCCTCGCGCCATCGCGCTGTCCACATGTCCACGCCGCGGTAGTTGCCCTGCCTCGCCGATGCGAACCAGAGAACGTCACCCTGCGCCGCTGCCGCGCCGTCCAGCGAGAGCTCTCCTTGGTCCTGCAACACCACGCGCTTCGCCTCGCTCCACCCGTCCCCCTGGCGCTCGCTCAGATAGATGCCTGTGACCCCATCGAGAAGCTGCTTCTCCACCGGGACCCGCACGTCCGGCGTGAAGAAGAAGTAAAGCTGTGAGCCATCCTGCGTCACGAAAGGAGAGTCTTCGGCGCCGGCGGTGCTGACGCCCCGCACCGGCTCGGGCGTGTGGAACATGCGGCTGTGCAGAATGGGTGGGTAGGTGTCCTGCTCCGGTGCTACCTTGACGGCGTCGGACGGAATGGCGCTTTCGCGCGGTGGTGGCGGCTGCGGCGCCTGGGCAGGCTCGCATGCAGCGCCCAGCCACAGCATCGCGGTTGCGGCCAGACACGCGGTCCGAGCTGCTCTCCCGTCCATCCGCTTCCGTTCGGGGCTCCCTGCGGGCATTCGTCCGGGGGCCTCATCTTGAGCGTATCACACCGGTCCGGACGGCAGGCGGCACGATGCCGACTTGCCATGCCCGGCGGGGGAGGAGTATCCTTTCCCCGGGACGACGACATGACTGGAGTGGGTCTGGTCATTGTAGTGTACTTGCGCCAGTGAACCTGGTGGGGGGCATGTTATACAACATGCCCCCCGCTTTTTTGTGCGGCGGGACCGGTCGCTGGCACCGCCGCGAAGCGCACGGGAGTGCGGCTTGTGCCGTGCTCTGAAGGAGGTGTGGCAGCATGCTCGAAATCCTGTTTCATGGCAGAGGGGGGCAGGGGGCGGTCACAGCCGCAAACGTCCTGGTGGCGGCGGCGCTCAAGGACGGACACAGGGGCGTTCAGGCATTCCCACTCTTCGGCTCCGAGCGCCGGGGCGCACCCGTCAAGGCATTTGCCCGCATAGCGGACAGCGAGGTCAATCTCAGGAGCCAGATCTACAACCCGGATATCGTCGTGGTCGTCGACCCCGCCCTGCTCAAGATGGTCGACGTGACCGAAGGGCTCAAGCCTGACGGCATCCTCATCCTCAACAGCACGTCGGGCCCGGGCGCGTTCGAGTTCTCGAAGAGGTTCAAGGTTGCGGCTGTCGACGCGGCCGGCATCTCGATCCGGCACAAGCTGCTGGTCGGCGGAATCCCGGTCATCAACACGCCCATCCTCGGCTGCATCCCGCGGGTGACGGACGTGGTCACCATCGAGTCCATCGAGAGCGCCATCAAGGAGCAGTGGAAGGGCGAGGCCGGACTGCGGAATGCGAAGGCCGCGCGGGAAGCCTACGAGCTCACGGAGGTGAATCGATGACCTACAAGGCAAAGACCACGCTGTCGCGTCCCGCAGATGCCGCTATGGGCAAGACCGGCTTGTGGAGGGACTTCCGCCCCACGGTGGACTCCGGCAAGTGCGTCAAGTGCCTCCGCTGCTGGATCTCCTGTCCGGACGCGTGCATCAAGCGGGGAGCCGATGACAGTATCTCCGTCGACTATGAGTTCTGCAAGGGCTGCGGCATCTGCGCCAACGAGTGCCCGGCCTCTGCTATTACTATGACGAGGGAGGGACTGGGCGAATGATAATGATCGATACCGGAGACCGCATCGCCGCGAAGGCCGCGCAGATGGCGCGACCCGAGTTCATCGCGGCCTATCCCATCACGCCGCAGACCATCATCGTCGAGAAGACAGCCGACATGGTCGAGTCGGGCGAGCTCGACGCTGAGTACATTCGCGTCGAGAGCGAGCACAGCGCCATGGTTGCGGTTGTCGGCGCCGCAGCGACAGGCATACGCACGTTTACGGCCACCTCGTCCCACGGCCTCGCGCTGATGCACGAGGTGCTGCACTGGGTCGCGGGGTCGCGGCTGCCCGTTGTCATGGTGAACGTCAACCGAGCCCTCGGTCCCGGCTGGAACATCTGGGCCGACCAGAGCGATTCGACCTCCCAGCGCGATACGGGCTGGATACAGCTCTACTGCTCCGATGGACAGGAGATCTTCGATACGGTCGTCCAGGCCTACCGCCTCGCCGAGATGGAGGACGTACAGCTCCCGGTCATGGTCTGCTTCGATGCCTTCGTCCTTTCTCACACCTCCATGCCCGTCGAGGTGCCGGAGCAGTCCGAGATCGATGCGTTTCTCCCGCCCCGGCGGCCTCTCTGGAAGCTGGACTCCGCCGACCCGATCACCTACGCGTCCATGATTCCGCCGGCGTTCTACGGTGATATGCGCAAGAACATGCACGAGGGACACCTCAACGCCCTCGTCCGCTTCCCGGAGATCTGCCGGGAGTGGAAGCAGCGCTTCGGCACCTGGCGCGGCGACCTCGTCGAGCTGGTCCGGTGCGACGATGCCGAATACGTCATCGTCACCATGGGCGCCTTCGGCGCCGAGGCGAGGATCGCGGTCGAGGAACTGCGGAAGCAGGGTGTGAAAGCCGGCCTCGCGCGTGTGCGGATGTTGTGGCCCTTCCCCGACGAAGTCTTCCGCAAGCTGGCGCCCGGCAAGAAGTTCGTGGTCGTCGACCGGAACGTCGCCGCCGGCGCGGGCGGTGCTCTGCACGGCCAGCTCAAGTCCGCACTCTACGGCTACGCCGGCGCTCCTGTTCGCGGCTTCATCGCCGGCCTTGGCGGCAGAGACGTGACCTTCACCGACCTGTGCGACATGGTGAAGAAGACTGCGAGCGGAGGGGCGGCGGACGTGAACTGGTGGGGAATCCAGGACTAAGGGGGATACGGAATGGCAATCAAGAACCTGCCTGCTGAAGAGCTGCTGAGACCCGGTGGCGGCGGCTGTCCCGGCTGCCCTTCCACAATCTCTCTGCGCGTCGCCCTCAAGGCGCTCGGCAAGAACACGATCCTTGTCATGCCTGCTGCCTGCGCGGTCGTCTGCGTCGGCGGCTATCCGAAAAGCTCGTTCGAGGTCCCTGTCATGAGCGTCCTGTTCGAGGCGGCGGCGGCCGGCGCCTCCGGCATCGTGGCCGGCTTGAAGCGCCAGGGCAAGGCGGATACGAACGTCGTGGTCTGGGCCGGCGATGGCGGCACCTACGACATCGGCCTCCAGGCGCTTTCAGGCGCCGTCGAGCGCGGCACGGACTTCATCTACGTCTGCTACAACAACGAGATGTACTCCAACACCGGCATCCAGCGCAGCGGCGCCACGCCGTTCGGCGCATGGACGACCACTACCTGGACCGGCAAGGCCGAAGGAAAGAAGGACTTGCCCGCCATCATGCGCGCCCACGGCCTGCCGTACATGGCCACCGCGTCGCCCAGCTATCCCGAGGACCTCTTCCAGAAGATGCGCAAGGCCATGTCCATACGCGGCCCCAAGTACATCGAGATTCTCGCGCCGTGCCCTCCCGGGTGGCGCTTCCCGATGGAGAAGACGCTCGAGATGGGCCGCCTTGCGGTGGAAACGGGAGCGCACGCGCTGTATGAGTACGAGGACGGGCAGCTCCGCTTCAACCTGAAGAGCAAGTCCTTCCTCGAAGGGAAGGCGCAGCCGAAACCCATCGAGGAGTACCTCAAGGTCCAGGGGCGCTTCGCCCACCTCTTCAAGCCGGAGAGGAACGAGCAGGCGCTCGCCAGGATTCAGGCCGATCTCGACAAGGGGTGGGAGAAGTTCCGCAAGCAGGTGGCGTGCGGCGTGGCGTAGCAAAGCTCGTGCGCGATGCGGCTGGCCCGCGCCTGTGCGCATCGGTGAGGAGAGCAGCGTGAAGATAACCGGCGTCAAGACGTACCTGTACCGGCCGACATGGAACTGGCTCTTTGTCAAAGTCGAGACGGACGAAGGGCTATACGGCTGGGGTGAGGCCACCTGCCAAGCGCAGGAGAAGCCCATCGAGGCGTGCATCCACAATCTGGCCGACTACCTCATCGGCAAGGACCCGCGCGACATCGAACTGCACTGGTCGACCATGTTCCGCAACACCTACTGGAGGCCGTCGTTCATCATTACGAGCGCCATGAGCGGCCTCGACATGGCGCTGTGGGATATCCTCGGCAAGAGCCTCGGCGTCCCCGTGTACCGCCTCCTCGGCGGCGCCGTGCGCGACCGCATCAGGGTTTACCACAACGGCTGGTGGTTCCCGGCGAAGAGCACGGACGACTACGTCACTCTGGCCGAGCGGGAGGTGAAGGAGCGGGGCGCCAGGGCCATCAAGTACGACCCGTTCTGGGGCACGGACGTCTTCACGGCAACGGAAGCGGACATCCGCAAGGTGCTGGACAACGTCGCCCGTGTCAGGAAGGCCGTCGGGGACGAGGTCGAGATCATGCTCGACTGCCACTCCCGCATGACCACCAACAGCGCCATACGGTTTGCGCAGGCGGTCCGGCAGTACAACCCGGCGTGGTTCGAGGAGCCGCTGCCAACGGATGCGGCGCCGGAGGACCTCGCCAGGGTCGTCGCCTCGACGGATATCCCCATAGTGACCGGCGAGCGCCTCGTCACCCGCTGGTGCTTCCGTGACATCGTCGAGAAGCGTGCCGCCTCGGCCATCAACCCTGACCCGTGCCACGCGGGCGGCATCTCGGAGATGAAGAAGATTGGCGAGCTCGCCAACACGTACTACGTCGGCTTCACACCCCACAGCGCCGGCGGTCCCGTGATGGTGGCGTCAAACCTGCACGTCGAGGCTTGTGCGCCGAACTTCATCGTCCACGAGTTCTTCGCGCCCGACCCGCCGTTCTACAAGGAGATACTCAAGGCGCCGTTCCCCGAGATGGTCGACGAGTGCCTTCAGTTGCCTTCGCGGCCGGGCCTCGGAGTTGACCTCATCGAAGAGGCTTTGTCGACTCGGCCATACCGGTACCACGACATGAGCAGCTTCTGGGATGCGCCGCAGGTGCCGGCTGGCGGGAAGCTCGGAGACTGAATCTGCGAAAGCGGGGAGGCCGGTGTTGTCCGGCCTCCCCGCTCGTGCTGCCTGTCGAGATGCCTCGCGGTCCCCCAGCCCGGCTGTGCCTGCTACCGCCCCACGGGAATCGGGACCGCGCCCACTTGGCGCAGTGCGTGGTGACGCTGAGGCAGATCGTCGTAGTAGCGCATGAATCCCACGGCGAATGCCTCCAGCGCTTGCGGGCAGAACTGGGTTCCCCTGCAGCGCGCCAGCTCGTTCATCGCCTCGTTGATCGTCAGCGCCGCCCGGTACGGGCGGTTAGTCGTCATCGAGTCGAACGCATCCGCCACGGCTATCAGCCGCGCCCCGAGCGGTATGTGCTCTCCGCGCAGGCCGTGCGGGTAGCCGCTTCCGTCGTACGCCTCGTGGTGGTGCAGCACGAGGTCAACCACTTCCCGAAGAGAGGCGATGTCGTGGATGATGGCGGCTCCGATGACCGGGTGGTCCTTGACTGCTGCGCGTTCCGCCGGCGTGAGCCGCCTCGGCTTCCTCAGAATGGCGTCGTCGATGCCGATCTTGCCGATGTCGTGCAGCAGCGCCGCTGTCTCGAGAGTCTGCATCTCCTGGACGCCGAGGTTGAGGACCAGCCCGGAGACAAGAGAGTACTGGGCAACGCTCTGTGAATGCCCGCACGTGTACGGGTCCTTGGCGTCGATGGCGCTTGCCAAGGCTCGGATCGTGCTGCGGTAGCCTTCCTCGACCGACTCCCGCAGCCTGTTGTTTTCGATTGACGTTCCTGCGGTGACGCCCGTTACGCGTGCCGTGTCGAGGTCACGTGCCGTGAACTGCGGTTCCGACCTTGGTCGCGTTGCCTGGATGGCGCCGATGACGTGTCCCCCGGCCGTCAACGGGACACAGAGCACGCGGCCGTCCGCCCTGCGTTTGCCTCCGGCCGAAGGCAGCTGGGACCAGTCGCCGGCGTCATTCAGAACGAGCGGAGTCTCGTGCTCCATCACCCACTCCGCCGCCTCGCTCAGGCCGCTTGACCGGACCTGGACGGCATCGTTGCTGTTCTGTCCGCGCGTTCCGCCGTGAGTGCCGCCGTTGCCGTTTGGCAGGAAGATGGTGCAACTCTCTGCGGCAAGGGCGTGCCGGAGCATGTCGGCGACTCCGTCCACGATGGGTGGAGGCTTGGCGCTCGACCACTCGTTTGACTCAAGCTGCCCAAGCAGGCGTTTTCTGAATCTGCGCCACGCGGTTTCGTTCGGCACACCGCGCACGTCGCAAGGGTCAACCTGCGGCGGAATGCCTGACGCTGCGTCAGGCGGCATGTGACGGACAGTCGGTACGGCTATGGCTTGCATTCGCTCCCCCCAACTACCCAGCCCCGTTCAGCTACGACGCCGTGGCCAGTTGCTCCACTTGCTCCCTGATTGTCACGCGCTGGGCTTTCCGGCAGAGCCGGGCCAGGTCCTGGTCGGTGAACAGCCGCCAGCCGTGGCGGTCGACCGTGCTGACGTCGTCTATCTCACCGGAGCGGAGCCAGCGAAAGAACGTGTTCTTGCTGATGCCGGCAAGCTGGCAGGCTTCGGCGGTCTGGTAGTACCGGGTTCCCATGAGTGTCGTGGGCATCGTCTTCCTCCCCTGTTTCGGTTTGGGTATACCTGATAGTAGTTGGGACGATGCCACAGCCATAAGACACGAAAGTCCCGACGCGGCATTGATGATGGTACGGCGACGCCGGGGCCAGTACCAAGGTCGCCGTGCGGTACTCCTTCCCGTGGGACGTGACAGGGCAGGGCCGGCACGCCGCGTTCCGGCCCTGCCCTCTTCGCTCCCATTTGACCTGGGGGCGCTACTTGCCCTTCAGCCTGGCTATCTCCTCCTCGACCTCATCCGCACCTTTGTCGTAGAGGCGCTGCTCGTCGGGCGCCAGCTCGCGCAGCAGCCGCAGGAACTCGCCCGCGTGGACTCGCTCCTCATCGGCGATGTCCCTCAGCACCCCGGCGGCGAGCTTGCTGTCCGTCGACTTTGCCGGTTGCATGTAGAGCTGGATGGCCTCGTACTCGGCCGCGACCATGAAGCGGATGGCGCGAATGAGCTCCTCGTGTGTCACTTTGCGTCCCTGTGCCAGGCCTGCGAAGGGTGTGGCGAAATCGGGCATTGCATCTCCTCCTGTGTGCCGCCGGCTCTCCGCCGGGCGGTTGCGTCGGGAACCTGAACCCACCCGCGCAATGCTGGAAATAGGGCGTGAGGTGGCAAACGCCGTGCCGGGGGGACGCGCCCCGGCGCGGTGCGTGACCGGCCGCTAGGCGAGAAGCTCCATGTCCTCGCCGCAACAGACGAGTGTGCCGCCGCCGACCTTCGTGACGGTGACCTCGTTGCCGCAGACGTTGCAGCGGTACTTCTCCCCCACCTTCTTGACTGCCATGGACTGTCCTCCCGTTCGGCTGCTTGTCCGGAGCGCCGCGCTCCGAACATACGGCAACACCGTAGCGGGCGACCTTCTCCCTGTCAAGGAACCCCTGCTGGCCTGCCCCGGGGGCTTCCTCGCGAGGTGTCGCTGCGGTAGGATGGTGTTTGTCGGCAGGCGCACGGCGGAGCATCCCGGATACGTCCGAGGCCGGTGCCATCAGGAGGTGGACACGTGAAGTATCTGGTTGCCTTCTATTCGAACACCGGTACTACCCGGATGGCTGCGGAGTCCATCGCCCGGATGCTCGGCGCGGACCTGGAGGTCATCGAGGAGCGGAAGCCGCGACCGGTGCTCAACGTAGGCC
>CAZLPP010000035.1:9128-25056 GCA_964561465.1 uncultured Dehalococcoidales bacterium | reverse complement strand
CACACAACCCTACATGAGGCGCATGCGCCTCCCCTGCCGACACGCCGATGCGCCCTCCACGGACGGCGGGCTGGACTGAGACCGAACCCTCTCGTCCTCGGTCCCGGCGTCCACTCCGTCCACGGCGTCCACATCCGCAAACGGTGGGCGTGGGAGCCTTCACGTGTGGAACGTCCCTTGTCGGGTGGCGTATAGTAGCCGGACGAGAGGAGGACACCGATGCCTGGACTGTTCGATGGTACGACTCTGAATGGCATGAAGCTGCGAAACAGGTTCGTCTATTCCGCGACCAACGAAGGGATGGCGAACGATGACGGATGCATGAACGATGCGCTCATCCGCCTGCGCGAGGAAGCGGCCGAGGGCGAGGTGGCCCTCATCATCCCGGGGAATGCCTACGTCAGCGAGCAGGGCAAGTCGCGGCCCGGCCAGATAGGCGTCCAGAACGATGCCACCGTTGCCGGCATCACGCGCATGGCCGAGGCGGTGCACCGCCACGGCTCGTGCATCGTGCTGCAACTATCCCACGCCGGCGCCAACATGTACGTTCCCTCGCAGACCGGCTACGCTCTGGGACCGTCGGACACCAACCTCACAGGCCTTGCCTGTCGCGCCATGACGAAGGCTGACATAAGGCAGACGGTAGCTGACTTCGCGGCCGCCGCGGTGCGCGCGAAGAAGGCCGGCTGCGACGGCGTGCAGTTGCATGGCGCCCACTCGTACCTGCTGTCGCAGTTCCTCTCTCCCTACTTTAACAAGAGGACCGACGAGTACGGCGGCTCGCTGGAGAACCGCGCGCGCCTCGTCCTGGAGGTCGTCCGCGCCGTCCGAACCGCAGTCGGCAAGGGCTTCCCCTTGCTCATCAAGGTGAACTCGGACGACTACCTCAACGGGGGTTTCATCCTGGCCGACCTCGTGCCGTACTGCCTGATGCTCGAGAAGGCCGGCGTCGATGCCATCGAGATAAGCGGCGGCACGCACTACAGCGACCCCCGGTTCTTCTGCTCTCGTCCGGTCGGCACCGTGCCGAAGGACCAGGAGATCTACTTCAAGCAGGCGGCCGAGTTCTATCGCCGGGCGGTCAAAACGCCGCTCCTCCTGGTTGGGGGAGTGCGCACTCTCGAGGTGGCGCAGCGGGTGATTGAGAGCGGATTGGCCGACTACGTCTCCATGTCGCGCCCGCTCATCCGCGAGCCGAACCTGGTGAAGCGGTGGCGCGAGGGCGACGCGCGGCCATCCACCTGCATCTCCTGCAACCTCTGCTTCGGTCCGGTGCGCGAGGGCAAAGGGCTGTACTGCGTGGCGCTCGCCAACGAGCGTCAGAAGAAGAGGCCGTAGTCGAGGGAGCTCTTTCCCTGGGGCTCCATCGCGCTCATGATGCGCGGCGCCATGACGAGGCCGGTCGCGGGATGCCGTTCCACCAGGCCCAGGGCGGCGAGGCGCCGTACCGCGTCCACCGTGTCCTCCAGGCTGAGGCCGGCAGCGCCGGCCAGCTCCGCCATTGACCGCACCGGGCGGCTGCGCAGCAGCTCAACCATGCGCCGGGGGGCGCCGTCTACCTCGTGCCGGTTCATGGTCTCGTTGTCGGCTATGGCCGCGCCGTTGAACCGGCGCCGCGTCTCGCCGAGGGCAACCGCCGCGAGCGTCATGCCGGTCGCATAGTAGAGCAGCCACTTCTCCCACGCCCCCGTCCGGCTCAGGTCCATCACCCGCTCGAGGAACTGCGGCGCCGACCGCGCCGCGAACGCCCCCGCGAGCGGCATCGGGATGCCGGCGAATCCCATCTGCCACATGACGAAGTTGATGACCAGCGTCGCCAGCGACACGTTCAGCGTCAGGAACGGATGCAGTGTCAGCAGTTGGTAGTGTGCGATGGCGATGCGGGCCAGGACCGGCGTCTCGTCGGCCGTATGGATGTACTGCTCCCAGTTGTACAGCAGGTCGCGCATCTCGTCCGGCGGCGGTGGCACGAAACTCGCTTCAGTGAGGCTGCAACCCTCCGGGCCAAGCCAGTTCTGCGACTTTCGGAAGTAGCCGGGTGTCGTGCGCGGCTCCGCGACTCCGTCGGCCAGCACGTAGTGCAGCTCACGCACCAGCCGCAGGCTCAGCGGCAACTCGTGCATCCGCTCGCACCCGTGCTTGAACGCGGCGACGTAGTTCAGCGCCAGTCGTGTGCCGGCATCCGACCGGGCCACGGACGCCTCCGCCTCGAACAGCCCGGCCGGCGTACACGCCGCCCCCTCCGCCTGCGCCGCGTGACAGGCATCGACACGCAGCAGCAACTCCAGGAAGTCGGCGCGGTCCTCGACGTCTCGCGCCAGCCCGCTCATGGCATCGCCCGCCTGCTCGATCACCTCGCGCACCGCTCCGTTCCACTCGAGCACTGGCGGCAGAGGTGAAGGCAGAAACGCGTCGTAGTGCGTCCGCGTACGTATGACGCGACCGCAGGTCGATGTAGCGAAGAGACTGCTGTCCATGGCCTATCCCGCGACCCTCAGGTTCGCTGATGCTATCGCACGCGGGCCATGGCGGCAAACAGCTGAGCCCGCCGACGCAAGCCGCCCGCCCGGCATAAACCGCGGCGTGTGCGCGGACGTTGATTCAGTTAGAGTTGCGCATGGCAAGGCGAGACACAGCCGCCCTGCCGTGAACGAAGTGTGAGGTGAGGATATGAAGAGAGCATTGCTTCTGCTCGGTGTGCTGGTGCTCCTCCTGCCGGGCTGTTCGTACTTCGCGCCGGCGCTGAATCAGCCTCCGAAGGCCTACATCGACAGCATATCGCCGGCCGAGGTCAAGACCGGGGAGCTGGTGAGCTTCGAGGGCCACGGCACTGACGCCGACGGCAGCGTCGTCGCGTACCGGTGGCGCTCCGACAAGGACGGCGAGATCGGCACGACGAAGTCGTTCAAGACGAGCACGCTCTCGGAGGGGGAGCACGCCATCTACCTCATGGTCCAGGACAACAACGACGCGTGGTCGGCCGAGGTCCGCGGCGCAGTCAAGGTGCTCCCGGCTATCACCGCTCCGGCGAAGATCAACTCCTTTGTGGCGGCTCCGAGCAGCATCCAGAAGGGCGAATCCTCGACGCTGGCCTGGAACGTGTCGAACGCAACCAGCGTCAGCATCAACCAGGGCATCGGCACGGTCGCGGCGGCGGCCTCCGTCGTCGTATCGCCCACCGCGACCACCACCTACACCATCACGGCGGTCGGCGGCGGCTCGACGGCCACCGCCCAGGTGACGGTCAGCGTCGGCGCTCCGGAACTGAAGATAGTCTCGTTCAAGGCTTCTCCGGAATCCGTCGCCTCGGGCGATGAGTCGACGCTGACCTGGGAGGTGACGGGGGCCACGCAGGTCAGGATTCTGCCCGTCATCGGCGTCGTCAACTCCTCCGGCAGCATCGATGTGACGCTGACCGGCGACCAGACCTACACGTTCACTCTCCTGGCCACCAGCGGCGACAAGACGGTCACTGCGGACGTCAAGGTGAAGAGCTACCTTGAGGAGCCCAAGAGCTACACGGTGACGCTGACTGCGGTGCTCAACCGGAGCGGCTACGTGCGCGACACGAACAGCCCGTGGACCAAGTACATCTACGTTGGCGACGACAACGACAACATCAGCTTGCAGGGCTTCGTCACCTTCGACATCTCCGACATCCCGGACGATGCGGAGATCGCAAGTGTCAAGGTCGACCTCTCCGACTACTCGACCCCCTACGGGACGCCGTTCGCCGACCTCGGGTGCCTGCGCGTCTACGTCGACAAGTACGGCACGCTGGACGGCGGCGACTACTACGATGGGACTCCCTCCGGCGCCATCGGCCGGTACTGCGACCTCGACGACCTCGACACGCCTGAGTACGACGAGGACTACAAGGACGCACTGCAGGATGCCGTTGGCGACAACCTGTTCCAGTTGCGGTTCCAGTTCGACCAACTGGACACTGATGACGAGAACGACAACGACCTGCTGCGCTGGGAGTCCGGCAACCTGCCGAAGCTGGTGGTGAAGTACTACTCATACGAGGACTAGCCTATGCACCGCCCGGCAATCCCGGGCACGCTGCAGGAAGGGGCGCCACGGCGCCCCTTCCTCGTTGTGGATACGGCCCACGCGGGCTGTCGCCGCGGCTGACCTGCGCCGCGGGGCATTGTATACTGGTGCAAACGTCTATCCGGGAGGTGCGTCCGTCATGCGAGTCGCAATCGTCGGTATCGGTGGTGTCGGTGGCTACTACGGAGGGAAGCTGGCTCACCGCTTTCCAGCGGGTAGCGAGCACGAGATACTCTTCCTCTGTCGCGGCGCTCACCTTGAGGTCATCCGCCGCTCGGGGTTGAAGCTCATCACCAGGGGCGGGGAGCTCATTGCCAGGCCGGCGCTCGCGACCGACGACCCGGCCGCCCTCGGCACCGTTGATGCCGCTGTCTTCACGGTCAAGGGTTACGACCTGCTGCAGAGCGCCCGCTCGATGCGCCCGGCGGTGCGGGCGGATACGATCGTCATTCCGCTGGGAAACGGCGTCGACAACGACGGGATTCTCCGCGACGGGTTGCAGACTGGCGTCATCCTCAACGGGGGCGTCTATATCTCCACGCACATCGAGGTGCCCGGGACGGTCGAGCAGACGGGTGGCAGTTGCAAGCTGTTCTTCGGACCGGCCGGAGGCGACATCGAGCCTTTCCGCCCTGTTGAGGCGATGCTCAAGGCTGCCGGTATCGATGCGACGCTGACCGGCGATGTCCGGCCCGATGTCTGGGGCAAATACATCTTCATCGGCCCGATGTCCGGAGTCACCTCCGTCTACGGCCTCACCCTCGGCCAGGTGCTCGCGGACCCCGAGAAGAAGAGCATGCTCGCCGGCCTCATGCGCGAGGTCGAGTCGGTGGCTCGCGCCCAGGGAGTGCGGCTGGACGATGGCATTGTTGAACAGGCACTCGGCAAGGCGGCCTCCTTCCCACCGGAGACGAAGTCCTCGATGCAGCTCGATGTGGAGCGCGGACGGAAGACAGAGGTCGACACGATGCTCGGGTACGTCGTGCGGAAGGGGGCTGAGCTTGGCGTTCCGACGCCGCTGCACGAGCGGGCGTATGCGGCGCTGTCGCGGGGGGCACGCTAGCGTCCTGTCCCGATGCAGGCGTATGCCGCTTCTTCCTGCGGCTCGGGGGGCTGTGCTTTGACTCGCCTCTGGGCGAGGGCCCGGCATTTCGTCGAGACGGAGGGAGTGCGCGGGCTACTCGCGGGCGTCCTGCGGCATCTGGACACGCTGCGGCGTCGGGTCTTTCGCAACGAACGCTACGTCATCTACGAGTTCGATACCGCTGTCTCAGGGACCTTGACTCCGCGTCCCGAAATCGATGGGCTCGAGGTCGCGGTTCTCGAGCGTGACGAGGACCTGGAGCGCCTGCTGGAGCATGGTTTCAGGTTTCCACCGCTCGACCCGTCCTTCCGCCGTGAGTGGTTGCGGCGCGGCGGCGTTGCCGCCTGTGCCTTCGTGCACCGCGAGCTGGCGCACGTCGGTTGGATTGCCCTGTCTCCGGAGGCGCGCGGCTGTTGCGACGGCCTGCCGTACCATGTCGACTTCGAACACGGCGAGGCGTGCTGGGGCGGCGCGTACACCTGGCCCCGGTTCCGTGGCCGGGGATTGCATGAGTACCAGTGCGGCACGAGGCTGCAGTACATGAGCGACCACGGCTTCAACCGCTGCCGTGACGCCGTCAGGGTCGGCAACACTCCGTCTCTGCGGGGTCAGAGCTGGTGGCGCCCCACGCCTTGCCTGTCCGGACACTTCATACGCCTGCTGAACTGGACCAGATGGCGGGAAGAACCGTACGGAGGGACAGTCTCGTGAGCCGCAGCCGGAGCGCCCTGGTCCATCGGGCGCTGTCGCTCCTGCGCCAGGAGGGTCTTACCGGGTTCGCGAGTGGCCTCCTGCGCCACATCCGGGTGCTGCTGCGGCGAGTTGCCTGCGCCGGCGACTACTATGTCTATCGCTACCCGATACCCGAGGTCGACCCCGATGCGAACCGTCCACGGGTCGGGAACCTCGAGGTCCGCGTTGTCGACTCCCTTGCGGACATCAGCGCGCTCGTCGAGTGCGGCTATGAGGATCCGAGGACGAGAGCCGTGACTGTCGAGCGGAGACTGGCCGCCGGGGCTGTCGCCGTTTGCGGCTTCGTGGACCACCGCATCGCCTATGTGGGATGGGTGGCTCTATCCCTGCCAGCCAAGCTGAGTTTCGACGCCGGGCCCTACAGGGTGGCTTTCGATGATGGCGAGGCGGTGACCGGGGGTGCCTGGACCGCTCCGGAGTATCGCGGGACCGGACTCTACCGCTACATGTTCTGGCGTGAACTGGCTCTGCTGCGCCAGCGGGGCAGGACCGTGTACCGCAATGTCATCGCGGTCGGCAATGTTGCCTCTCGGCGGGGACAGGCAGGCTACGGGGCGCAGGTCTGTGCGAGAGGCCGCCTGACATATGTACTCGGCTGGAGCAGATGGACCGAGACGCCGATGTCCGGTCCGTGCCCTTCGTTGTCGAGCGTCTCCGGCGCTCAAGAGTGATGCTGCGGTTTCTGCATGTGAGGAGACTGGCTCGAATGTCTGACGGAGGCGAGTGATGAACTTGCGGAGTGCGCTATCCTACCGGGCCGCCAGGGCCGCATCGGTGCTTCGGGAAGAGGGGCTCCCGCCGCTCCTGAGGCGGTCGCTCGCCTTCGCCGTGAGCGGCTTCGCCGTCGACTGGACGCTGTACCTCTACGAGCACTCGCTCGTTGAGCGGGACCGGACCCGCTACCTCCCGCGCCTCGAGTCGTGGGAATTGCGGACCGTCCACTCGAATCTTGAGGCCGATGCGGTCGCCGCTGAGGGGCTGGAGGACTTCCGCCGAGCCGTCCGTCACTCTCGCGGGCGCCTCGATGCCGGCGCGGTGGCGTTCTGTGTCTACGTCGGCGCCGAACTGGCCCACGTGGGTTGGCTCGCAGTCGACCAGAAGGGCAAGGATTCGTTCGACCGGATTCCGTACAGCGTGGCGTTCTCAGCCGGGCAGGGATGCACCGGCGGCACCTACACGGTGCCCAGGTTCCGCGGTTGCCGCCTGATGTCGTACGGGTACTACGAGCGTCTCGAGTATCTGAGAGCCAGGGGTTTCACCAGCTCGCGGAATGTCGTCGGCGTCATGAACGTCGCCTCGCACAAGGCGCATGCCGTGTTCAACCCCACCATTTATGGCGTCGGCCGCTACCGCCGGTTCCTGTGGTGGCACTCGTGGCGTGAGATGCCGCTGCCGGACGGTCCCTGCCAGGGCATGCCGCCGTCGCGCGGCGTGCGGCGGGCCGGCCGGCTTGGCGGAGGAGAGCCGTGAGCCTTCGCGGCACCGTCGTCGCCCTCGCCCGGAGAAGCGGCGCCGTCTTGCGGAAGGAGGGACCCGTTGGTCTGCTCAGGCGAGCGGGCGCCTTCGCCGGCTTCCTGGTGAGCCGGGTTCTGGACTTCCGGACGGTGTACCTCTACGAGCATTCGGTCATAGCTCGCGACCGCAGCCTGTTCCAGCCGCGCCTTCCCTCGTGGGAACTGAGGGTGATGCACTCGAACGCCGAAGCGGACGCCGTGGCCGCGGAAGGATTCGAGGACTTCTGCGAGTCATTCGTGTTCGCAAACCGGAGCCTGGAGTCGGGGGCGGTTGCCTTCTGTGCCTACGTCGGCTCGGAGCTTGCTCATGTGGGATGGCTGGCGGTCGATGAGACCGGCAAGAGGCACGTCGACAAGCTGCCGTTTCGCGTGGCATTCGATGCGCACCAGGCGTGCACCGGGGGAACCTACACCGTCCCCAGGTATCGCGGGAATGGACTCATGGCTTGCGTGTATCACGAGCGCTTCGAGTATCTCCGCGCCAGAGGCTACACGAGCGTACGCAACTCCGTGCGCGTATCGAACGTCGCCTCGCAGAAGGTCCACGCCAGATTCGCCCCCCTCATCTACGGCATCGGCCGCTACCGGAGGGTGCTCTGGTGGCACTCATGGCGGGAGGAGCCTCTGCCGGGCGGCGCGCGACGGGGGATGCCGGAAGGCGGGCGGGTGGTAGAGGTGTGACGAGCGTGCAGGGCGGCGACGTATCACCGGTTCGGGTACGTGCTGTGACCGGCGCGGACGGCGTGGCCGGTCTGGCCGGGCAGTGGCGCGCTCTCTGGCAGGCGTGCCGCGGCAGGCGCACGCCGTTTCTCTCGTACGAGTGGGCCGATGTCTGGCTGAGGCACTTCGGTTCACGGGTGACGCCGCATGTCATCGTTGTCGAGCAGGACGAGCGCGTCATCGGCATCGTGCCACTGGCGCTGGCGCCGTACCGCATCGGCGGGCTCGGGTTCGACGTGCTGGAGAGTCTTGGCGGGCAAAGCCGCAATATCATCGCGCTCGTCGCCCCGGAGAAGACTCAGGTCGTCGCCGATGCCGTGGCGGGGCACCTCGGAGATAGGGCCCGTCGCAGCCGCCTGCGCCTGAGGCTGGACCTCGTACCGTCCGAAGAGCCGTTCCTCGCAGCGCTGACTGACTCCCTCAGGCGTTGTCCGGCCGGGGTCAGGCTCACCTGCCGGACGGCATCGACGGCTCCCTATGTTCCGCTGCCTGCCTACTGGGAGGACTACGAGCAGTCGCTCGGCAGGCGCCGCCGCAAGGTGCTGCATCGCGCACAGCGGGATGTCGACCGCACCTTCGCCGGCCAGGAGTTCCGGCGGCTCGGGGGCGAGCAGCTCGATGCCGGCATGAAAGAGCTGTTCAGGCTGCATCAGGCCCGCTGGGCCGGCGAGGGCATCCGTGGCCTGTTCACACATGAGGCAAGCCGGTCCTTCCACCTCGACATCGCCCGGGAGTTCGAGCGCCTCGGTTGGCTCGACCTGTCGGCCTATCTGCTGGACGGTCGTATGGTCTCGGTTCATCTGGCTGCGGTTCTCGACGGCGTGGTTTACCTGTTGCGGTCGGGAAGAGACCCGGCGCTGGCCGGCTACAGCGTGGGGCATCTTCACGAGCTGCGCATGCTCCGCTCCTGGATAGAGGCGGGGCTGTACGAGGCCGACTTGCTCAGGGGCGCCGAGCCGTACAAGTTCTACTGGACGCGAAACTACCGCACCTACGTCGAGCTCTACGCCGTCAGCAATCGCAGCATGCTTCGCGCGTCGGTCCGCTTGGACCGTTTCTGGCGGCGGACGGTGCGCTTCCTCCAGGCACGGCACTCCGTTCGTGAGGTTTGGAGCTACATCGTACTCCGGCGGCGCGAAACGCAAGAACGACGGCGGATGGGCATCAAGACGCGGATATGACGGCTGGCTGACCGCTCACCGTCGGAACGGCCGTGCCCTAAGTGTCCGGAGTTCTTGATGCCGGCTTGACCGCGCGTGCGGCCACGAACTGCCCGGTAAGGCACCGGCTCGGCCACCGCTCCATTCCGTCGACGGCGCGAAGTCCGCGCCGCATGATGCCGTCCAGCCTCCGGGTTCCCGTCTTCCGCAGCAGGCGCAGCCCGGCTTTCGCGAAGAACCTGGGGTTGTGCAGTATCGCAGTGCTTGCGGTGACTTCGAGGCCGGATTCCCGCAGCGCCCGGCAGAGCCGCCCCCGGCTCAGCGTGCGTCCGATGAAGTACGGAGCGCGACCGAGCCGCAGCCAGAGGCGGAACGGGGGTTCCCCCAGGTTTGACGGGTTGTCGAGCGTGATGACAAGCGTGCCTCCCGGTTTGAGCACCCGGGCCAACTCCCGCAGTGACACACCGATGTCGCCCACGCTTTCGAAGTGGTCGAGGGTCGAGTCGGAGACGACGAGGTCGAACGACGCCTCAGCGAACGGGAGCACGCGCACGTCGCCCGCCACGTACCCCGCGGCGCCGTGCCCGAGGGTGACGGCGTTCCCATGTGCTGTGGCTGCGAGGCCGGGCGAGATCTCCGCACAGACAAGCCGCTCGGCCGGGCAGAGGTCCCACGAGAACGCACGCGGCGGACAGGTTGCCTCCGCGAACGCGTCCGTCTTCAGCACCCGGGCCGAAGGTGAACCCTGCCACCACCGCTGCACCAGCTCACGGTGCACCCGGCGGAACTGCTCCGCCAGGAGTGGGTCCATGAACCGGCCGCCGCGGTAGCGCTGCGCCGTCAGCTCCCATCTCCGGGCATCGGCATCGGCCGGCCGCTGCTGTGTGCTCATCGCGGCGCTACGAGTCGGCGGTACGCCGGCCGTACCTGCCGTGGCCTGGTTCGAGCTGCAGCAGCTCTCTGCATTCGGCCGGCTGCATCACTTCCCGGCAGTGGGCGTCGGCCAGCACGTGTATCCGCTTCAGCAGGTCGAGGTTGCGGGCGAGCTTCGTGCGGCCCGCGTCGTACCAGATCTGGTCCTCGAGCCCGACACGCACCCCGCCACCCATCGCGATTGCGAGCGCATTCATCGGCAGTTGCGAGTTGCCTATGCCCGCGAGGCTCCAGTAGGAGTCCGGCGGCAGGTCGCGCACCATGATGCCCGCATGCAGCAGGTCTGCCTGAGCGCAGGCGATGTTGCCGAGCAGCAGGTTGAAATAGTGCGGCGCCCGCAGCATCTCCTTCCCTTCCAGGTAGCGGGCGTAGTTGATCATGCCCGCGTCGAAGGCCTCGAGCTCCGGCGGCACGCCCTGCCGCTGCATCTCCCTCGCAAGCCGCTGTATCATCTCCGGTTCGTTGACGCTTGCCTGCGTGTTGAAGTTGACCGAGCTGAGCGTCAGGCTGCCCATGTCAGGCTTGACGTCTCCCTCGAGCTGAAGCGGCTCGGCACGCTTCTCGAACTCGAAGAACGTGCGTCCGCTGAGCGAGACCGCGATGACGAGGTCCGGTGCGTGCCTGCGGATGCCGGCGATGATGCGCTCGTACACGTCCGCACGGTACGTCGGCTCACCGCTCTGCTCGTTCCGGGCGTGGAGGTGAACCATCGTGATGCCCAGCTCGCAGCACGCGAGCACGTCATCGACAATCTCCGAGACGCTGACGGGCACGCGTGGCGTCATCGCCTTGGTGGGTATCATCCCGGTGGGGCTGAGGTTCACGATAAGATGGGACGGTTGTGCGTTCATTGCGAAAACGGGCGCATGCCTCTCAGGACCGGGCGCCTGCCGTGTACTCGATGCTCACTTCGTCGGACATCGGGCCGACTTCGCCGTCCTTCGTGATGACGGCGATGTAGTAGTAGTAGCGCATCGTCGGGTACAGCTCGGTGCTGCGAATCTCGTCGTCCTTGTATTGCGTCGCGAACGTCAGCGCCTGCAGCACCGGTTCTGTCTTCTGCTGCACGACGGCGCCGACGCCCTGTTCGGCGCGGTAGATGACGTAGCCATCGACGCGGCTGTCTCTGCTGGCGTTCCACGTCACCAGTATCACGTCTTCCGCGCCGGCGTCGCCGGGCACGAGCACCGCGGCCACGCCCTTCGGAGCCGGCAGAGAGCCGCCCCCGATGCAGCCGGCAGCGGTCGCTGCGAGCAGCGTCACTCCCAGGAGCGCTACGAGAATCGATCGGTTGGTTCCAGGACGTGCAGGCATTCGTCTCCCTCGTTGCAGCCGTGCCGGCGTTTCGATGCTGCCCGCCATTATACCGCACCAACTGTCCGGCTTTGCCGTCCTGCGCGCGGAGGTGCGCATCCTAGCGCCAGATGTCGCGGATGCGACCGCCGATGTCCCCCGCGGCTCCTTGCGGCATGCCGGAATCCACGGCGGCTTCCGCCCGCGCGCCGGAACGCCGGTCCATCGAGGACAGCACACTGCCGTTGAAGAAGCGCGAGAGTTGGGCGAACACGTGACGGTCGGAGACACCCGGCGTCCTCGCGTAGAAGCGCAAAGGCCAGAGGACGTACAGGAAGTCGCGCGCTCGGGTCATCGCCACGTAGGCCAGCCGCAGCTCCTCGTCTATCTCCTCCCTGCTGCCGGTGGACATATCGGACGGCAGACAGCCGTCGGCAGCGTGGATGAGGTACACCGCGTCCCACTCCAGCCCCTTGGCGGAGTGTATCGTCGAGAGCACCAGCCAGTCCTCGTCCTTCACCGGCGGTCCCGCCAGGTCACCCGTCGAAGTCGGCGGGTCGAGCACCAGGTCGTCCAGGAATTCCCGGAGGGACCCGTAACCCGAGGCGAGCTGCTCCAGGTGGACGATGTCCTGCTCCCTTGGCGCCGGGTTCTCGTACTGCCGCCGCAGCAGTGGCGAATAGAATGAGCGCACGCGCTCGACGATGGCTGAGGGCACTTCGGCCCTGAGAGGGGCGAGGTCGACGAGCAGGTCGCTCAGTTGCTGCATCTCCTCGCGCGCCGCGGCCGGCGCCTTGAACGATGCGAGCGCTGACGGGGCGAACCCGAGGGAGGAGACGTGCCGGATGGCTTCCGCGGCTGTGGCCGGGCCGACGCCGCTCAGCAACTGGAGCACGCGGAACCAGGCTATCTCGTCGCGCGGGTTCTCCAGCAGCCGCAGCATGCTCACCACGTCCTTTATGTGACCGGCTTCCAGAAACCGCAGGCCGCCGTACTTGCGGAACGGGATGTTCTTCCTTGCGAGCGCGATCTCCAGCGAGGCCGAATGCGAGGCAGCCCGGAACAGCACCGCCTGGCGCCGCAGCGGGATGCCCTGCTCGTAGTGCTCCAGCACAAGCCGGATGACTTCCTCGTCTTCTCCGCTTTCGTCGCCGCAGGTGATGAGCTGCGGCCGCTGCCCGTCGCCCCGCGTCGACCACAGCTCCTTCGAGTGGCGCTCGTGCGCCTGGGCGATGACGCGGTTCGTCGTCTCCAGTATCGGCTGCCGGGAGCGGTAGTTCTGGTCGAGCGTCACGATGGCCGCCCCCGGGAACTCCAGCGGGAAGTCGAGCATGTTCCGCACGGTGGCCGAACGGAAGCTGTAGATGCTCTGGGCGTCGTCGCCCACCACCATGATGTTCCCGCACTCCTGCCGCATCCGGCGCAGTATGCCGGCCTGTATCCGGTTCGTGTCCTGGTACTCGTCCACCAGGATGTGGTCGAACCGGCCGCCCACCGAGGCGGCGACCCTCTCATCCTCGAGCAGGTAGTACAGGTATAGCAGCAGGTCATCGTAGTCCAGCACCTGCTGCTGCTGCTTGCGCTCGACGTAGGTGCGGAACAGCATCGAGAGGTCGGCCTCCCATTCGAGACACCACGGGAAGTACGTGCTGAGCAGGGGCCGGAGCTCGTCGGTCGAGTTCACCCGCCTGGAGTAGATGTCCATGCAGGTGCCCTTCTGCGGGAAGCGCTTGCCCTTCCGGGCGAGACCGAGGTCGTTGCGCACGACGTTCAGGAAGTCCTCCGCATCCGTCCGGTCGATAACCGAGAACTCCGGCGCAAGGCCGGCCGGGCGAGCGTAGATGCGCAGGATGCGGTTGGCGAAGGAGTGGAATGTGCCGCCCCAGACGCGGTGCGCCGACTGCGGCTGCGCTGCAATCGCGACCGCCGCCCGCTTCAGCATCTCTTCGGCAGCGCGGCGCGTGAATGTGAGCAGCAGTATCCGCTCCGGCGGTACGCCCTGCGAGATGAGATGGGCGACCCTGGCGGCGAGCGTCTTCGTCTTGCCGCTGCCCGCGCCCGCCACGACCAGCACCGGCCCATCGCCATGCGTCACAGCTTCCCGCTGGCGCGGATTCAGCTCGCTCAACCAGTCAGTCGTCTCCATCACTGGCTCACTTGAACGCCAGCAGGCGCCGGGGGTTCGCCACCATCATCGTCTCGATGTGCTCCTCCGAGATGCCGTAGAGGCGCATGAGCGGAACAACTTGCCGCAGCAGGTGGGCGTAACCGCCTCCTCCGTAGCATACCAGCCTCACCTTCATGCCCACGTCGTGCGAAAGCAGCAACTGCTCTACGTAGCCCCGTGAGATGACGTCGACTATCTCCTTGACTCGGCCCAGGTCGTTCGGCATGTCCGGCAGAGCTCCCTCCGCTATCGCCACGCGCGCCGGGTAGTATCCCTCGAAGCCGAACAGGTCGTACTCGATGAAGCACCCGGCCTTCAGCAACTCCAACCTGGTGGCCAGCGAGTAGCCGCAGCGGTCCATGTGGCTCATGACCACGCGGCTGAGGTCTGCGCCCGCCGCACTGAGCACCTCGAGTATCTCCAGCGGCGCACGGTCGTTCCTCCCCGGATGCACGTTGATGCCGGCGCCGGTCGACTTCTGCGCCAGCGCACCTCCCCGCAACCCCTTCAACTCGTTGGGCTTCAGCGGCCACGAGCAGCCCAGCTCGCCGATGATGCCGGGCCTGATTCCGGTATCGCCGGTGCCGCAGGCGAACTCCTGCGCTATCTCGTCTGCGATGGATTGCTCGCTCATGGCGTTGACCCGGTCGTGCGTCAGCGGCGAGTCCGCGTAGTAACCGCAGCCCATGACGATGTTCAGTCCCGTGGCGCGCGAGATGCGTGCAAGCGCCAGCGGGTCTCTCCCCAGGCCCCGGTTAGTCTGGTCCACGATGCTGCGGCCGCCCTCAAGCTTGAATAGCATCGCCTCCTTGATGGCGGTATCGACGTCCATCAGTATCTGGTTGTCCAGGTTGTCCTTCGTGTGGTAGCGGACCCACGACAGGTTCTCAAGGGTCACAGGCTGATGCGCCAGCGCCCTGTCGCTCAGGCGTTCAGGCTCGATGAAGTACACGCCCCCCAGTGTCTGGTCGATGAGCAGGTGCTCGTGCGGTAGTGTGATGCCGAGCTCCCCCGCCGGAATCAGTCCCAGCACCGTCTGTACCTGGCCGCGCTTCTTGTCCGTCGTCATGAGGCGTCCTCCCCGGCCGGCTATCAGCCGCCCGCTGTGTCAGTATACTATCTGCGGTCGCGCTCCCCTCGGGGAAAGCCCGTTGACTTGTGGCTCCGCCTCTCCTATCCTTCTTCGCATCGCGTAGTACTGACCGCGCTTCTGTCCCGCCCGCGCCCGGCCGCCGGCGGAGGGAGGTATTCAGCATGTCCGTTCGCATCACGACTTTGCTCGAGAACACCGCGGGGTGGGTGAACGTTCTCGGCGAGTGGGGACTGTCAATGCTCGTGGAGACGGATGACGTGACCGTGCTCTCGGACACCGGCGCGTCTTCTGCCACCGCCGCCAACGCGCGCGCGCTGGGCGTCTCTCTCACCGGCGTCGAGGCCGTCCTGTTCAGTCACGGCCACTTCGACCACACCGGGGGACTGCTCGACATCCTGCCGCTCATTCACAAGCCTGTCGATGTCATGGGTCATCCGGACATCTGGAGCCGCAAGTACGCCTACCATCCGGGTCACAAGGTGTGCAGCTACAACTCCGCTTCGGACTACGAGTACATCGGCATCCCGTATACCAGGGAGCAGGCCGAGAAGTGGGGTGCGCGCTTCGTCCTGGGCGCCGACCCGGTCTGGTTGAGCGACAACGTAGTCACGAGCGGCGAGGTCCCCATGCGCACGGAGTACGAGACCATCGACCCCATGCTCAAGGTGCTCGTGAACGGTGAATACGTGCCCGACCCGCTGGCGGACGACCAGTCCATCTTCATCAAGACCGAGAAGGGCCTCGTCGCCGTGCTCGGCTGCGCTCACCGCGGCATTATCAACCACCTGCGGCGTGGACAGGAGCTCACCGGCCTCGAGCGCGTGCACGCGGTCATCGGTGGCACACATCTGGGACCGGCCTCCCGCGACCGCGTCGAGATGACGGTCCGGGAGCTGCGGCGCATGGAAGTGCATCTGGTCGCCGCTTCACACTGCACAGGCCTGAAGGCTGCATGCGCCCTGCAGCACGAGTTCGGCGATGCGTTCGTTTTCAACAACGCCGGCTCCCGCATCACGCTGTAGACCCGAACGCGGGGACCCTCCGCGTTGACGCAGCCTGAAGCCGCGGCTACACTCGGCGGCGACGGGCGCACTGCGACTCCCGCAGGCCCCGGGGAGGTATGGCCAGGTGAACCGCACCGTCGCGTTCGAGGAT
>CAZLPP010000035.1:0-9028 GCA_964561465.1 uncultured Dehalococcoidales bacterium | reverse complement strand
GGCGTCGAGCTGCGCAACCTCAACCAGGACGCCTTCGCCGAGGTCGAGATACCGGACGCCCTTGTCATGAGCCGGGTCAGGATCGCGAGGACCGCGCTCGAGAGCGACGTCATCATCGGCGTTCCCGTCCTCAAGACGCACATCCGCACGCATGTCACGCTCAGCCTGAAGAACATGAAGGGCGTCATTCCGGGCGAGGAGAAGCGCAAGACGCACCGGCTCGGGCTCGACCAGGCCATCGCCGACCTGAACCGGGTCGTCCGCCCTCACTTCGTCGTGCTCGATGCGGTGGTCGGGATGCAGGGCCTGTGGAGCTACCCCGAGGACTGCATGAAGGTCGGCCTCGTGGCCGCTGGGGCCGACGCTCTCTCGGTCGACATCGCGGGCGCCTTCCTCATGCGCATCGACCCGCATGAGGTCCTGCACCTGCGGTACATCGCTGAGATGGAGGGCACGACCACGGCCATCGAGAACGTCCACCTTGCCGGCGAGCCTCTCGACACGCATCGGCGCCGGTTCAAGACCGGGTTCGATGTCTTCAGCGAGCGCTTCCCCGGAGTCACCATCATCCGCGGCGAGTCCGCCTGCACCGGGTGCACCAGCGAGCTGGTCACCGCGCTCAGGCATCTCGACCAGGCAGGCTACTCGCCGGAGATGGCCGGGCTCCACGTGGTCATCGGCGAGGTGGACAATGTCGAGGTCGTTCCCCGACTGGCTCTCCTCGGCAAGTGCACCCGGAACCACGCTGGTAGCGGCGTGCAGGCCGCCGGTTGCCCTCCGCGGGAGGACGAGGTCATCAGGGTGATATGCCAGGCGTGCGGCGCAGACGTCGCCCGGGTGCTCGAGGTTCGCGATCGCTCCCGCCGCGAGGCCTGGGAGGCGACCAGGGCTGCGCTGGAGTCATGACGTGCGGCTGGCTCGGAGACTCACCATCTCCACGTCGATGCCCGTGCCGATGCGTATGACGGCGTAGCCGTGAGCGGCAGGTCCCGGGTTCACCATGCGTGTTCCGTCCAGCAGCCCGTCAAACTGAACGTGTGAGTGGCCGAACACGATGAGGTCGGGGTTCTCCGGGAACAGGGCGCGCACCCTCTCAGCGATGCCGCGCGGGGCGCCGGAGCCGTGAACCACACCCACGGCCGCTGTGCCTGCGCTGAATAGCTGTCGAAGAGGCAGCAGCACCTTGAGCGCCGTGCTGTCCACGTTGCCGGCCACGGCTACCACGCCGGCCATCGTCTTCAACTCTTCGTGGAGCGCCCTCTCGGTGTGGTCGCCGGCGTGCACGATGATGTCCGCCCCGCGCAGCACCTGCTGCAACCGGGTTGGCAGGTCCCGTACGCCGGTGCAGTGCGAGTCGGACAGGGCGACGATGGTGATGCTCATGCGGCGGCTGCTCCTTCCTGCGGTGAAGCGTGTCTCCCGGACGATACCACACAACGACTCAAGCGGACAGCCC
Organism: uncultured Dehalococcoidales bacterium; assembly: GCA_964561465.1. Classification (GTDB taxonomy): domain Bacteria; phylum Chloroflexota; class Dehalococcoidia; order GIF9; family AB-539-J10; genus SKVJ01. The sequence goes on along the minus strand of CAZLPP010000035.1, from coordinate 7,572 downwards.
GGCGGCCGCGCCTATCGACACGTCGCGTTCCCGACAGGTATGATGTGAAACAATGGAGAAGCGCGCTGCGGAGATGAAGTCGGCCACCGAGTACCTCTGGTTCAACACCGCTCGTGAGCGGGACTACGTGAACATCACAGGTGAGGTCGAGAGGATCGTCGCCGCGAGCGGCATCAAAGAAGGCTTCGTCCTCGTCTCGGCCATGCACATCACCGCGGGCGTCTACGTGAACGACGCGGAGGACGGGCTCATCGGCGACATCGACGAGTGGCTCGAGACGCTTGCGCCCCACCGCTCGGATTACCGGCACCACCGGACGGGCGAGTCCAACGGCGACGCGCACCTCAAGAGCCTGCTGGTGCATCATGAGGTCATTGTGCCGGTCACCGGCGGCGCCCTCGATTTCGGTCCCTGGCAGCAGATCTACTATGCTGAGTTCGATGGCCGCAGGCGAAAGCGAGTCGTCGTGAAGGTGCTCGGGCTGTAGTCCCGCCCTGCCGGCGCGGCGGGCCGGATGCAGTACAGGAGACAGAGATGACGCAGAGAGTCAGCATCGTCAAGGTGGAGAACTGCAACTTCGAAGGCGCTGTGCGCGCCGCCGTGGAGCGCGCGGGAGGGTTCGCCCCACTGATACGGTCGGACTCGCGCGTGGTGGTCAAGCCGAACCTCGCCCGTAAGGAGGCCTCCGGCAGCGGAGCAATCACCGACGCGCGCATGACCGAGGCGGTCACGAAGCTGGTGCTCGACCTCAACCCCGCCTCGGTGGTCATCGCCGAAGGCACGGCGGTCGGCTACGACGACGCCTGCCTCGGTACGCAGGAGATCTTCGACCTCAGCGGCACGTCCGCTGTGGCGCAAAGGCTCGGCGTTCCCTGCGTGTACCTCAACGCGGACGACCCGGTTCCGGTGGAGGTGCCACAGCCGAGAGCCATGGACCGCATACTCGTGGCGCGCACCATCATGGAGAGCGACGTCATTGTCAGTGTCCCTGTGCTCAAGACCCATCCCCGTGTCAACGCCACCATCGCCCTCAAGAACATGTTCGGTGCTCTTCCCGGAACCGAGAAGCGCGCGGCGCACATGCTCGGCATCAACGACTCGCTCATCGACCTCTTCTCCGTGCTGCGGGCCCACTACTCGGTGGTTGACGCCAGTGTGGCCATGGAGGGCACCTGGCGGGTGCCGCAGGACCAGAGGATGCTGGGCCTCGTCATCGCGGGCAAGGATGCGCTGGCGGCCGACCTCGTCGGCTGCGCGCTGATGGGCATCGACCCCGACTCCGTTCTCTACCTCCGGCACATGACGCAGTGGCCCGGCGAAGTGCGCGGCCTGCACGACATCGAGGTGGTAGGCGAGTCGATTCAGGCGCACGCGGAACGCTTCAGACCGGCCTTCGACGTCATCAAGGAGGCGTATCCCGAGGTCAACTTCATTGAAGGGCCTTCGTTCTGCGGTGGATGCGTTGCCGAGCTCGTCTCGGCGCTGAAGCACGTCAAGGGCGCGGGCTACGGCGACCGCATGAAGGGCCTCACCGTCGTTGTCGGGAACCCGGAGGAGGTCGAAGTCGCCGACCGGATGGTCGTCATCGGGGGGTGCAGCGAGGAGCTGGAAGAGTACGGCCCTCTCGCCTCCGGCTGCCCGCCGGCGGAGGATGACGTCATCGAGGCTTTCTGCGAGGCTATCGGCGCCGACGTGTCTCTCGTCATGTCGGTTCGAGATGAGACCCGGCAGCGGATGTGGGACGAGAGCAGTCACCTGGTGAGACAGTAGTCCGAATCGTCAGGCGCAGGGCCGCGCCGGCTAGATGTCGTAGCGGTAGCGCAGGATCCGGCGCCTCAGCAGTGGCAGGGATAGCAGCAGCAGAAGCAGGACCGCACCCGCGGCCACGCACCCGATGGTGCCCCAGCCGCGCAGCCACGAGAGCGAGAGTGAGGGCAGTTCCGGAATCGGCAGGTGGAGCGAGTCGTCGGCCTGCGCCCGCGCCACAGCCTGGCTCAGCGCCACCGGCGCCGCCGGCGTGACGCTCAAACCACCCTGCAGCCCGTTCACGTCTATCTCGTGCGCGCCTTCGGCCGAGGGCGTGTAGTTGAACGTCACTCTGGTGCTGTCGCCTGCCGGAACGATGACTTCCTGCTGGTCGACGACGACGCCATCTACGCGCAGCATCACCTCGGTGATGCCGTCAGCGTCCGGGCCGGCGTAGGAGGCCTTCAGAGAGACGGTTACCGGTTGACCGGCGGCCGCGCTTGAAGGCTCGACGGCGAGCCCGCTCAGGCTGAATCCCGGCGATGTCGCCGTCGCTGCCGCGAACGCTGCCGGAGATGCGCCTGTGGCTGCGGCTGCGGCCGGCACGGGCGACAGCACGCAGAACTCGCTGAAGTGCGAGACCTCGGCACTGACGATGCCGTCTCCCTCGTCCACCTCGGAATCGAGCAGCGCCCACGCGCCGGCAGCCTCGTCGAACCAGGCAAGCGCCATCTCGTCCTCGTCAACCCCCGCCGGCACGCTGCTCTGGTCGTACTCAATCGAAAGCATGATGGGCGGGTCGAACGTGGCCCCGTTCGGCGCCACGTCGTACACGCGGCTCACTACAATCATGCCATCCGGGATGTCGTGGGACTTGACGACCTTGATCGATACGTCGTCAAGCTCGCTGCCGTCCGCGTTGAGGGCTTCGGTGTCCTCCGGGATCTCGACCGAGAGACCCTTGACCTCGCGCGCGGACAGCCGCTCCCTCTCCGGCACGAAGTTCGCCGTGAGGGTCTTATGGTTGTAGAACGGGGTTTCCCACGGATTCGCACTGCTCGCGAAGGAGCCGGTCCATCCCGCGAACTCGTAGCCACGCTCGGGGACGGCTTCCAATTTGACCACATCTCCCTGCAAAGCGACGTAGACGTCGTCCTCGAGCTCCTTGCCGTTGACCTCGATGTGTCCGCTGCCCTCGGGCGAGACGCTGAGCGTGATGTTGACATTCACACGTCTGTCGGAGTCGTCATACTCGCCGGTGGGGCAACGGCCGTTGTAGCAGGCCGCGCCTACTGCGCCCGGGAGCAGGGCGGATGTGAGAATGAGGGCGCAGAGGATGAGTGTGCTGTGGAGTGCGGTCCGCCGGAAGCTGCCTGCCATGCTGTGCTTCACCTCACAGACTGGTGCGTTCTTTGCCTGTGAATGCCGGGAATCTACTACTGTTTGTTGACGGCTGTCAAATCCCTTCGGGTGGAATCGTGCCGCGTTCCCCGTCGCACGGGTCCGTCCGCGCCCGATCCGGTCCGAAGTAGTTGCGATAGCAACTATGCCTCTGCTACACTGTGCGGCTGCGATGCAGTCCAACCGTGTTCCCTCAGCGGCGGACGCCCGCCGTGACATGCTCGCCAGCATGCCGGTCAAGAAGCTCCTCTGGACGCTGTCTCTGCCCGCCATGGCCGGCATGCTCACCATGTCCCTCTACAACGTGGTCGATACCATCTTCATCGGCCGAGGAGTCGGCTCCATAGCCCTCACGGGAGTCACCCTCGCCTTTCCGGTGATGATGGTTCTCATGGCGCTGGGCTTCATGGTCGGCATCGGCGCCGCGTCGACTGCTTCCATCAGCCTGGGAGCGGGGAACATCCCGCGAGCCGAGCGGACGCTCGGCAATGCCGCCACGCTCTCGGTTGTCCTCGGCCTGCTCGTCATGGCCGTGACTATCCCGAACAGCGCGGCACTGGTGCGGCTCTTCGGGGCCTCGCCCGCGGCGATGCAACCCGCGGTGGAGTACCTGGACATAATCCTGCTCGGGGCGGTCTTCGCCCTCTTCCCGATGGCCATCAACAACATGGCGCGGGCCGAAGGCGCCGCCCGCGTGGCCATGGTCAACATGATACTCGGGTCTGTGTTGAACGTGGTTCTCGACCCCCTGTTCATCTTCGGCTTGCACATGGGAGTGCGCGGCGCGGCGGTGGCAACCGTCATCTCACAGGCCGTGACCAGCGTCTACGTCTCTCGCTACTTCCTCTCCGGACGAAGCACGCTTCGGCTGCGGCGCGCCAACCTCCTCCTCAGCCGCGGAGTCACGCGGGCGATCCTGTCCGTCGGCTTCCCCTCGCTCATCCGCATGTCGGCGGCGAGCGTCATCGTTCTTCTCATCAACCGTGCTCTCGGGACGTACGGTGGCGACATCTCCATCGCCGCCTTCGGCGTCGTGAACCGCGCCCAGCAGTTCCTCTCGATGCCACTCATAGCGCTCGCGCAGGGGTTGCAGCCGGTAGTCGGCTTCAGCTACGGCGCGCGCCGCTACGACCGTGCGCTGGACGTTTCCCGCTACGCCCTGAAGCTGTCCACCGGTGTCTCGCTTGCTGCCTGCCTGGTGATGGTCACCGTTCCCGGAATGGTGATGCGGGTCTTCACCACCGACCCCGCGCTCATCGCTGAAGGTGTGCGCGCGGGCCGGCTCATGTCGCTCGGATTCTTCCTCGTTGGATACCAGGTAGTCGGCTCCACCGTGTTCCAGTCCCTCGGCATGGTGTTGAAGACCCTCGTCACGCAGACGTCGCGACAGATACTGGTCCTCGTCCCGCTGGTACTGCTGCTGCCGCCTCTCCTCGGGACGGATGGTGTCTGGCTCGCCCATCCCGTCTCGGATGTGCTCTCTTTCTTCCTCGTCCTCTTCCTGCTGCTTCCCCAGTTGCGCGAGCTCAAGCGGCGTCAGGAGGCGCGCCCGAGCGAGGAGTCTCATGGAGTCGATTCGCCATAGGTGGTTCCTCGTCATCCACCGCTCGCGTCAGGACTTCCTCCGCCGGCGCTTCAGCCATCTGGATATCGAGCCACGCCTGTTGCCCCTGTTGCGCCGGCTCCATGGCACTCAGTGCCTGCGACAGGAGGACCTCAGCGCCGAGTCAGGGCTGGACAAGTCCACCATCGCGCGCGCCGTGAGGCGCCTCACCGACCTGGGCTACGTCACCCGGGAGCACTGTCCCGGCGACCGGCGCGCCTATCACCTCGCACTCACGGAGAAGGCGAAGGCGCTCGTTCCCGAGCTGGACGAGGCAATGGAACAGTGGGCCGCGGGTCTCACGGCCGGCTTCAGCGACGAAGAGCTGCTGCGGCTGGACGGCTATCTGCGGCGCATGGCCGAGGGCGCAGAGAAGCTGGCCCGCTCGTGACGAAGGAGCCGGGACTGAGAGTCGCCTCTGCCTTGCGGACGGAGGCCTGTCTCAGGCGTACTTGCGCTCGACCCGCTGGACCGCGTCCTCGATGGCGTCACTGACCATTCCCAGCTCCTCGTCTGTGCTCGTCAGCGGCAGGTACATCGTGATGATGTTGCCGTACTGCGGGAACTGGCAGGTCAGCAGCACACCGTGCTCGCGGCCGACATCGCCGATGAACGCAGCCACCGCCCTGGAGTCCTCGAACCGGGACTTCGACTGTCTGTCCTTCACCAGTTCGATTCCCTGGAGCGCTCCGCTCATGCGGATATCGCCGACGATGCGTGACCGCGACTGCAGCGACTCCATCCGGTCGCGCATGAATCGCTCGACGTCACGGGCGCGCTGCAGCAGGTCGTGCTCCTGGACATACGCGATGCCGGCCAGCCCCGCCGCCGCCAGGTAGCTGAGACCGCCGTAGGTGAAGCCGTGCTGCAGGCTGCCACTCTCGGCGAGCACCTGTCCGATCTCCTGCGTCACATGTGTGACTGCGAGCGCACCGCACCCCGCCGAGATGGCCTTGCCGATGCACAGCATGTCCGGCACGATACCCTGCTTGCCGGACTCGAACCAGGCTCCGGTCTTGGCAATGCCCGTGATTATCTCGTCCGCTATCAACAGGACGTCATACCTGGTGCAGATGTCCCTCACCAGCGCCATGTACCCCGGCGGAGGGGGCACGATGCCGAGGCCGGTGTTCGTGTTCTCCGTGATGACGCAGGCGACGGTCTCGGGACTCTCGAACTGGATCACCCGCTCGAGGTCTCTGGCGCAGAGGAGTCGACAGCCCGGCAGGCTGTGCTCGTAGGGGCACCGGTAGCAGTTCGGTGCGTTGAAGGCGACGAATCCGCCCATCAGCGGCTCGTACGGCGCGCGCCTGAACGTGTGACCGCTGGCGCTGACCATCGCCAGGCTCATGCCGTGGTAGTCGCCCGGGATGCGGTGCAGCACCTTGTACTTCCCACCCTTGCCGCGGGATTTCCAGTACTGCCGCGCTATCTTGATGGCGCCCTCCGTGGCATCAGTGCCGTTGGAGGCGAAGATGCTGTACTTGAGGTCCCCCGGAGAGATGGAAGCCAGCTTCTCGGCGAGGCGCAGCAGCGCCGCCGTCGGCACGAACAGCGGAGTCGTTGAGGGCAAGCGCTCCATCTCCTCGTGAAGCGCCTGCATCACCTCGGGCAGGCCGAAGCCAAGGTAGGCCGCGGAGGCGCAGGACTCCGTGTCGAAAAGCCGGTTGCCCATGATGTCGCTGTAGTAGTTGCCCCGGGCCGAGGCTGCGATCGCCCCCGGCTTGCCGAAGAACTCGGGAGTCCGTCCGAACCCCGAGACGTAGTACTCCCGCGCCAACTCCACCAGTTCGCGGGTTTCCTCTTGTGTGCTCATTCTTGTCCTCCGTGCGGCCCGATGGCCTGTGCGGTCGTCCGGTCGCTCCCGGACGGCCCTCACGTTACTACAGGTGGACGCGGGCGTCCAGCGCGAAGTCTTGGTGCCCCGCGGCCGGATGCTGCTATCATAGGGGTGGTCCCGCGCCTCCCGGCGCGGCCTGACCGCGCGCCAGGATTCGGGCGGGGAAACGGGCGACGATGTGAGCGACGCCTTGCGTGTAAGGAGGGACGATGAAGTACAGGAAGATGCTGGTTCCCCTGGATACCACCCGGTTTGCCGAGTGTGTCATGGACCACGTGAAGGAGATCTCAACCACGCGAGCCATCCCCGAGGTCGTCCTCTACTCGGTCATCGAGCCCGTCTCGGAGGCGGTCAACGCCTACCTCGGCGACGACGGCGTCCGCGAATCGCAGAAGCGTGCCCGCGCGGCGATGCTCGAGTACCTTGACCACGTGAAGAAGGAACTCGCGCTCTCCTCGACCGTCACGACGGTTGTCGAGATAGGGAAGCCGGCCGAGAAGATCCTGGACTATATTGCGAACAAGGACGTCGACATCGTGGTCATGGCGAAGCACAGCCGTGGCGATGCGTCACGTCTGTTCGTCGGCAGCGTCACCGATAGAGTGCTGCGCGAATCCGCGGCTCCCGTGTTCCTCATTCCTGCTCCGGCGTGCGGCGCGTAGCATCGGCGCCATGGCTCGGACGGTCTGGGGCGGACTTGTCTCACGCCGACGCTTCGGAATGGAGTCGAAGCGCCGGTGAAGCATGTCCTCGGCGTTGCCTTTCCGCACGTCGACCTGAGTCCGGCAACCGTCGGCGAGTTGGAGTTGCAGTTCCTGCGGCTGGCCTACGCAGTGCACCGGCTGGCCCGGTCCGGTGATGATGCCGTGGGCTACTTCGTGGTGCTGCGCCAGGAGACCCGGGACAGGGTGCTGCGACTGAAGGCGTGCTACGAGGCGGGCGAACGTGTCCGCGTCGTCTTCGCCGGTCTGCTGGTCTCCGA
>CAZLPP010000034.1:0-25476 GCA_964561465.1 uncultured Dehalococcoidales bacterium | reverse complement strand
AATCGACTGTGCCGTCTTGCGTTGGGTGAGCGCATCCAGCTATCTGCCGGTAGCGCAATATCAGTGGGTGACCGCAGACTGCTAGACTGGAAGTGACCGCTTAGAGTTGAGTGTTCTTGAGGAGGAGACTTGAGGCCGCGGCCCCGTTCCGGGGGCGAAGGAATGCCCGACAAGAGCGGAGAGTCAGGCCGCTCGCCGGTGCTCTTCGAGCTGTTTCCACGGCTGCAGCAGGGGCTCCCGTACGTGTCACTTGCGTGTTTGCCGACGCCGATACAGCGTCTCGAGCGGCTGGGAAGGGAGCTGCGCGTTCCGCAGCTATATGTGAAGCGTGACGACCTGAGCGGGCTGATGTATGGAGGCAACAAGCCTCGCAAGCTGGAGTTTCTGCTGGCCGATGCGCTGAAACGCGGAGCGTCTCACGTGATGACCTTTGGCGCTGCAGGGTCGAATCATGCCCTGGCGACCGCTTTGTACGCTCGAAAGCTCGGACTGACGTGCATCTCGGTTCTGATGCCCCAACCGAACGCACGTTACGTGCGGCGAAACCTCCTGTTGGGGCACCGGGTTGGCGCGGAGCTGCACCTCGCCGGGGCCGGTCTGGGCAGGCCGGATAACATGCCCCGCGTGTATGCTGCCGCGATTCACCAGATACTCATGCACCGCTTACTGGACGGACGCCGTCCGACGATTATCCCTCCCGGTGGCTCGTCCCCCCTTGGCACCGTGGGGTTCGTCAACGCGGCGTTCGAGCTTCGCGAACAGATCCGCGAGGGAGAGCTGCCTGAGCCGGACTGCGTCTACGTGGCCGCCGGTACCATCGGCACGGCTGCCGGGCTTGCCCTGGGGTTCAGAGCAGCCGGACTGAAGACCAGAGTTGTCGCTGTGCGCGTGACAGTGGGAGGGTTCGCCACCGCTCGGCGCCTGGTCGACCTGGCCGAAAGGACGAACAGGTTGCTCTTTGGCGCCGACCCGTCCTTCCCTCTCGTCGGGCTTTCGGCTGTGGACGCGGAGATGCGGGATGACTGCTGCGGCAACGGATATGCCATCTTCACTCCAGAGGGAATGGCTGCCGCCGGACTCATGAGGGAGTACGCGGGAATCGAACTTGACGGCACGTACACAGGGAAGACGCTCGCTGCGCTCGTCAAGGACGCCGCCGCGGGGATGCTGGCGGGTAAGACAGTCCTGTTCTGGAACACACTGAACTCGAGGCGTTCCGCGGAGGACACTTCGAACGTGGACTACCACGAGCTGCCCGCCTGCTTCCACAGGTTCTTCGAGCAGCCGTTGCAGACTCTTGACAGTGATGGCTGATGGCCTGCCTGGCTGCCCGGCGAACCGGGCCATGCTTGACGCCGAGCGGTGACGCCACTACAATGCGCCGCATGAGTCGAGAGCCGGCGGTCATGAATCCATCCGCAGTCACGCGGATCGATGGAGCCATGATGATGCGCCCCCTGCATACGCACGGGAGGACGCTGTCGCACTTGCAGTAACCTGAAGCCGGAACGAGACAGATGAGGAAGAAGCCTCCCGAGCGGGAGGCTTCTTCTTTTGTTTCCGGCTCTTGAGGAGGCTTGTGAGCCCGAGCGACGGACATGAAGCGAGAGGACCGTTCCGCCCTTCTGCGGCGGACACATGAGCACCAGTCTCGAAAGGAGGGAAACACGATGCCGGAACCCTGTGCCTACTTCAGAGGAGAGTACATGAACCCGAAGGACGCGAAGATCGGAATCATGACGCACGCGTTCCACTACGGAACGGCCACCTTCGGAGGCATCAATGCCACCTGGGACGAGGAACTGGAGCAGTTCTGCCTCTTCAGACTGAAGGACCACTATCGGCGCCAGCTCACGGCCTGCAAGATGCTGCACATGCGGCTGCCCTACAACGCGGACGACATGTCTGCGATCACCGTGGAGGCGGTCAGGCGCACTGGCTTCAGACAGAACGTGTACTGCCGGCCGGTCGCGTACAAGTCGTCCGAATCCCTCGGAGTGCGGCTGCATGACCTGGATGCAGACTGGCTCATGATTGCGACGGTCCTGCCGCCATTCTCCAGTAAGGGTGGTCTTCGATGCTGCACGTCTTCCTGGGTTCGGACGTGTGACAACCAGATCCTGACGCACGGGAAGATCTGCGGTGGATATGCCAATGGCGCGCTGGCGAAGACGGAAGCCCAGATGGCCGGTTTCGATGACGGCATCATGCTCACCCCTGAGGGGCACGTCTCCGAGGGAGCCGTGACCAACACGTTCTTCGTGCTGAAGGGTCGACTTGTGACACCTCCGCCGAGCGACGGGATACTTCTCGGCATGACGCGAGACACCGTCATGCAACTCGCTCGCAACGAACTGGGGATGGAGACGATAGAGCGCAGCATTGTGAGAAGTGAGCTGTACGAGGCGGAGGAGGCCTTCTTCACCGGAACCTATGCTGGCGTCGTTCCTATCGTAGAGATAGACCACCGGCCGGTGGGCACGGGGGAGGTCGGCGCCCTCACGACTCGTCTGCAGGAGCTGTACCGCGGTTTGGCTGCGGGGCGAAATCCGAAGTACTCGCCCTGGTACACGTTCCTGAAGCCTGATTAGGCGAGGCGTTGACCGTACTGACCGCAGGATGGCCGGAGCCGGCGCCGGACGAGTGTATCGAGGCTCAGTCCGGCGACCGCCGGGTGTCGGCCGGATTGGCCGCCATTGCGCTGTAGGCAGGCTCCCTGCAACCAATGTCTGCCGATTCCGATACCAAGGTGCGTACACCGAGCGTTGTGTTCGGCGCTACGGGTGGCTAAACTGCGTTGTCTCAGGTCGCGACTGCATGTCGTGGTCGAGTGTGGTGGGGATTCGATACCGACTATGCTGCGTCCTCTCGAACAGTTCCGCTGCGACTCATGCAACGGCATCATTCATGATGCGCGTGACGGCTGGCTGGAGTGGTACCAGATACGCCAGAGCGGCCGCACAAGAGGGTTCCACATCGTCCACCGGGCGGAGCGGTGCGCCTACGACGCGTCTCAGATGCTGGCGACCGGGAAGGACGTTACACGCGTGCCTCTCTGCGATGTTGTGGGTTCAGGCGCGCTCGGCTACCTGCTGAGGCGCCTTGACTCCATGGTGTCCGGTGCGGCATCAAAACCTCCCGACGTGCGGCTGATGGTCGAGACTATTCGGCGCCTGCAGCTCCGGTACTACGAAGAGGCTCGATTGTTCTGGAGCATGGCTCTTCGTGCGTGCGTGCACGACGGCGTGGACTACGGCGAAGACGTGCTGCGAGGGATCGTCGAGTGGAAAGACGCCGCGCTGACAAGCGGTGTTGCCGCTCTGGTCTGTGCTCGGTCGCCGGCCCCGGAGCTGGGCGGCCCTTCGGTAGCCCCTGCTGACTGAGTTGCCCCGACGTCTGCTTCCCTGCGGACAAGGAGTGGACTTCGGCTCATGGACCTGCCGTGTCTGGATGCGCGCCTTGAGCCTGATGCAGATTGTCCACCAGCATCGGAAATGAAGGGATGGGAAATGGATGACTCACCTGGTTCCCGTCGCACTCAGACTCAGCCCCGCAGCGAGCGGGCCCGTGTCGCCATTGTCGTGGCCATCGTCGGCATGCTCGTGTTGCTGTACAAGCTGAGCGGCGCGAACTACCTGCTGTTTCACAGCGTGGTTGAGCTTGCCAGCGCCTCTGTTCTCGTTGCGGTTGTTGCGATGGCGTGGGGCGCCCGGCACTGGGTGCCCAACGACTTCCTCCTCTTCCTGGGACTGGCCTACTTCTTCGTTGGCGTCATAGACGCACTGCACGCGCTCGCCTTCCCGGGCATGGGAGTCTTCTCGTCTACTGGACCCAACACGGTCGTGCAACTGGCAGTGTTCGCCCGATGCGTGGAGGGAGTGTCTCTGCTGCTGGCGCCGACGTTCCTGCGTCGCGGGATGCCGCTTGGCATGGTGGCTGTTCTGTACCTCGCCGCCGTCGGCACCGGTGTCCTCTCCATCCTACGCTGGGGCGTCTTTCCGGCCTGCGTCGACCAATCGCTACAGCCGACGGACTTCAAACTCGCCTGCAACTACGCGTTCTTCGCGCTCCTCGCCCTTACCATAGTCCGGCTGCACAACCACAAATGTGAGCTCCTGCCGCCGGTGGCGAGGTGTCTTGTGGGCGCAGTGCTTCTCTCCGCCGCAGCCCAAGTCACAATGGTGGTACCTGCCTTCAGTTTGCCGGCAGCGAACGTGCTCGGGCACGTGCTGAAGGGACTGTCGTTCTACGCGGTGTACTGTGCGGTTGTAGAGAAAGGGTTCAGAGAGCCGGCGAGACGGTTGCTGAGTGACCTCTCCGATGCTGTCCTTGAGGCAGAGCGCGGCCGTGACCTGGCTCAACGCTACCTCGACATCGCTGCGGGGATGATCCTCGTCCTCGATTGCGAGGGTAGGATTGAGTTGATCAATCCGAGGGGCGCCGCGGTTCTTGGTTGCACTCCGGACGAGGTCACCGGGGCTGATTTTGTCACGATGTTTGTTCCTGCGACGGAGCGTGACCGTGTCGCGGCCGGGTACCGGCGACTCGTGGCGGGAGGGGTGGGCACGTGCGTGCGAGCGGAGGCGCCCATCGTCACTCTCCTTGGCGAGCAGCGCGTCATCTCGTGGCGCATCTCCGTCCTGGCCGACGGAGAGGTCGTGAAAGGAACGCTCAGCTCAGGAGAAGACATCACCGAGCAGCTCAGAGCGGCGAAGAATCTTGCCGCCAGCGAGGAGAAGTACCGGAGGCTCTTCCTGCGCGCGATGGATGCCATCGGTCTGGTGCGCCCGGACGGCGTCCTCGTGGATGCGAATCCGGCCTATCTGCAACTGTTCGGGATTCAGCCGCGGGACGTGGGCAACGTGAACGTCGCGGACCTGTGCGTCAGCCCCGAGGATCGTGATCTCATCTTCGAGACCGCGCAGCAGCATGAGACGGGAGTAGAGCTTCGAGCGAAGCTCAGGAGAGGCGACGGCTCGATGATGGACTGCCGCGTATCGGCCGTGCCCCTTCGAGATGAAGAAGGAACACTGGTCGCGCTCCAGAGCGTTGTGAGGGATGTCACCGCGGAGATGCAGGCTCAAGCTCAGTTGAGCGAGTCGCGAGAGCAACTGAGGCGGCTGGCTCGGCGTATCGAAGCCACGCGGGAGGAAGAACGGTCCGGGATCGCCAGAGAGTTGCACGACCAGCTCGGGCAGGCGCTCACCGCGCTCAAGATGGACCTCGGCAGCGTCACGCGCAGCCTGCAGCGCGGACGCGTCGTGGAGCCCGACCTGCTGAGGCAGATGGCGCAACTGGTAGACACGACGATTCAGGATGTGCAGCGGATATCGTCAGACCTGCGCCCGGGTATCCTGGATGACCTCGGCTTCGTCGAGGCGGTGAAGTGGCAGTTGTCGCGGTTCCGTGAAAGGGCACGAATCGGCTGCCAGTTCACCTCATCGGTCGATGGTGTCGATCTCAGTCGCGCCGCATCGACGGCACTGTTCCGGGCCTTCCAGGAGCTTCTCACCAATATCGCGCTCCACGCTCAGGCACGAAGCGTTGTCGTTGACGTGTCCGGGGACTCCGAGACCATGGTGCTCACGGTGGCAGACGACGGCCGCGGCATCACCCGTGAGGAGATCGACGGCCGGGAATCACTCGGGCTAATCGGAATACGGGAACGCGTGCTGGCTGCGGGCGGAAACGTTGAGATTTACGGTTCCCCTGGGCGGGGGACAACGACGAGGATTTCGATCCCAATCTCCTAGCGGCGCCGGTATCGACCTGCAGGCGAACCGGCCGGAAGCCTAGAGCAGGACTTGCCCGTCGACGTTCCCGCGAATGGCCCGACCGGTGTCCGCCAGCACCGTGGGGAAGACGTCCACGGTCCGGCACGTCGACGCACTAACCTTCAGGTTGGTGCACACCGGGACCTCCATGTGCGCCTTCGCCAGCGAACCGTGCGAGCTCTTGTGCTCCGGCCATTCGTAGCGTGCGCGGAGATCATAGCCTTCTTTCGGGAAGACAACGACGTCGCCGGTGCGGTGAGACGAGAAGAGTTGCAGCAGTTGCATCACGGAGTCCGGATAGTTGGTGTGGCGGGTGCGTTCCAGCGACTCTGGTACTGACATCTTGCCGCCGTCGACATCGAACTCAAGCGGATTGCTCCCCTGCACCGAGAGGTTCACGAATGGCGGCTCGCCGAAGTCCAGCATCAGGTCGCCGTCTCTGCCGCTCACGCCGAGGACGGAGTGGTCGATGCGGTAGGCAAGGAAATCGATGCCCGCGTGATCCAGCAGGGTGTCCAGGAACCTGCGGTTCCTGTCAGCGCTCACGATTTCCCGGTAGAAGGCCGGCCTGTTGCCGACCGGCTGCATGAAGTAGACGGATGCGAGCGCATTGCCACTCTCGAGAATCGCCAGGTCGTAGTGTCGCCTGCGGATGCGGGGAAAGAAGATGGGCGTGTGTCCGGTCGCCTCGGCAAGGGCGACGAGCGGCACGTGAGTGTGTGTGGCCGTGAGCCCGTGATCGCTGACGATAAAGAACAGTATCTGGCTGAGCTCCTCGGCGGGGAGACTCCGGGCAAGCTCTCCGACCATCGCGTCAAGGCGCTCGTACTGGCGCAGAACCGTGTCGTGAGTCGGGTCGTGAAGATGAGTCAGCTCGTCGATGCCGGGAAAGAGCGAGAAGACAAAATCGTCGCCCCTCCGGAGACGCTTGCCGGCCTCCTTCGCAGCAGCCGCATCCACCAGGTCCCACTCGTTTGTGCGGTGTGCGCGCACGTAGTACAGGGTCTTCTGAAGCCTGTTCGTTCGCAGCCTGACGCTCCGATTCGCATCCAGATGACCGAAGATGTTCGCCGGACGCTTGAAGTAGTCGTACAGAGGCACGTAGCAATCGCCGATATCCTGACCCATGGCGAAGCAACCGGTGCCCACGTAGGAACGCATCACAGCCCGGGTGAACAGCCTTCCTCCGGCCCGGGACTTGTCGAACCAGCGGATGCCTGGCACTCCTGCCTTCCCCGCAAAGACTCCATACAGGAACGGCACATGCGCCGGGCCGGTCGTCGTGGGGAGCGTGGAGTAGCCCTTGAGGAATGAGCCAGAGCTGAGGATGTACCGGCTGATGTTGGGCAGCCGGCCGGCCGACAGCAGGCCGGTCCACACGTCGAAGCGTGCGCCGTCAAACAGGAGGATGGCGCATCTACTGTGCCCCATTGGCGGCGCACCTCCTCTGCTGGAGCAGTCGCACGATTGGCGGGAGGATCATAAGGACGAAGAGCAGGACGAGAAGCTGCATGGGTATGCTGTATGTGTTCCCGAGCCACGCCAGCAGGTAGTAGCGGGGAGTCCTGCCGATGAACGTCGACAGCACGTACTTCCAGCGGGTGTAACCGGAGGCGATGCCCATCACCCGGAACGGATAGAAGGGCACGGGCGCGAACCCGGCGAAGACCATGGTCCAGAAGGGGGTGAGGTTGAAGTAGTGAATGGCTGCCTTGTAGAGCTTGCTGTCTCTCTTGAACTCGACCGCTCTGCGATGAGAGAAAGCGGTCCCAAGGACCGCGTAGTCGAGCAGCGCGCTAATGCAGGTAGCGAGGCCGCAGATAACCGCCACGGTCAGAGGGGGGTACAGGGCCCCGTAGTAGAGCACCACCGGCTCGTGCGGAAACGGGATGAACGAGTTGGCAGAGATGGTGTAGAGGAAGAGAGCGAGGAGTGCGTACTTCGTCTTCAGCAGAAAGAAGAGGCTCACGAACAGGAGAACACCCGCAGTGAGGACCGACGCGCGGATGTAGCGGGCTCGCTGGCTGTTGTCCCGCAGCATTGTGAGAACGCTCCTCCAGCCGAAGCGCTTCCCTGCGCAGGCGTCTGCGGGATTCAATTCGGTGGAAATCGGTTTCTCCGTATGGCCGGCCGCCTGCGTCTCCGTCTTCAGGCCGGGGCCGGCCACGCCTGGAGGGGAACCGGGTCTACCAGCCAAGGTCCCCTCTGGCAGCCATCATTTCAAGGCACCATGATAGCAAGTCTACGGTAGTGTTGGGTGGTCTTCCTGGCGCTTCGGACAAGGAACTGAAGGTGTTCAGCCGAGGCCGATGCCTCATCACACCACCCGCTCGACAATCGGGCAGTGCCGGCGGACGCGGTCCGCGCCAGGGACAAGGCGGCTATCTGTCCCTGCTCAGAATGGTGCGCCGGCCGCTGTACCGGCTGGCGTCGTACTGGGTGTCCACGTCAACGAGATGCGGTTTGCCGAGGGCGTCTTCGATGGGAATGGCGGTAATTCGCCCGTCGCGAAAGGCTACCATCTTGCCGAACTCACCGGCGGCGATGAGGTCGACCGCGGCGATGCCGAAGTACCTCCCCATACGCCTGTCGTAGGCGCAGGGCACGCCGCCACGCTGCAGGTGGCTCAACGTCATGCTTCGCGTTTCAAACCCCGTGCCTCGCTGGATGCTCGCGGCCACGTACTCGGCGATGCCGCCGAGGGCCCGGTGGCCGAAGCTGTCCACCCGGTCGTCGCGCACCACCTCGCTGCCTCCCGCCGGCTTGGCGCCCTCCGCGACAATGACAATCTCGTATCGAGCCCCTGACGCCCTTCCCTCCAGCAGGAGCTGGTTGATGCGCTCGAACTGGAAGTCGTACTCGGGAATCAGAATTATGTAAGCTCCGCTCGACTCTCCTCCCTCGAGAGCAAGCCAGCCCGCATGGCGTCCCATCGTCTCGACGACGAAGACCCGGCGATGCGATCCGGCTGTCGTCCTGAGCCTGTCGACGCATTCGACCACCACATTCATCGCCGTCTCGAAGCCGAGCGTGTAGTCGGTTCCGGGCAGATCCTTGTCGATGGTCTTGGGAATGCCGACGACGCGCACACCTTCGCGAGAGAGCCGGGACGCGACACCGAGCGTATCGTCGCCTCCTATCGCGACGAGGGCGTCGAGTCGGAGGCTCTCGATGTTCCTGAGGACCCGCCCTGACACGTCGTTACGCGGGTCGTACGGGTTAGCCCTTGAGGTGCCGAGATTCGTGCCGCCGTGCCTGTCCCAGGTTCGGACCAACTCCTCGCTGAGCGGCATGAGACATGTCGGATCCGAGATGTTGGCCGGGTCAAGCGAGATCAGCCCCTCCCAACCGTTCTTGATGCCCACGACCTCGTATGTGGTGTCGCGCTCAGCAGCCAATCGGGCGTCCAGAGCCGTCTTGACGACCCACTTGACTGCCGGGTTTATGCCGGCGCAGTCACCCCCGCCCGAGAGTATGCCTATCCTGTAATGTTTCATGCGTGTGGCCTCGGCTGGATCTCCTCCGGCGGCGTCCGGACTGGCGCCCGGGGACGCGTGCACGGAGCTTGCCGGATCGCGCACACGCAGACTACTCTGTCGTTCCTGCATCGTCAAATCTGTGCCGCGCCGTCGTGCGGCAGGCGACGCGTTCCACTTCTGGGTCATGGTGGATTCGCTGTCGGGGTCCGCTCGGTAGTGACCTGGAATCGTGTGCGATGGCATAATTCCCGCATCGCAGGCCTGAGCCTGTCCTGCCACCTGGACGAGCCGGTTGCCGGCGGGCCCCGTGGTTGAGGCCGGGGCATGGGCGGAGAGAGAAGAAGCCTGAGAATGAAGTCGACAGCGTTCACGCGCCCCCTGCGTCGAATCACCGGATGGCGGTACTTCGGTCTGCTCTTGCTCGCAGTCATCAACCTGGCGTTGCACCTGAGCATCATCCAGCAGCCGAACGACCTGATGGTCGACGAGGTGTACTACGTGAACGACGCTCGGGCTGTCGTCGCGGGCGAAGGCGAACTACGGCCGGAGCATCCGCCGCTCGGACAACTCATCATCGCCGCAGGCATCCGAGTGTTCGGCGACAAACCTATCGGCTGGCGTCTCTTCCCTGTCCTCTTCGGCGTCCTGGGCATCGTGTGCTTCCACCTGATGTGCGAGCGGCTCGGCTTGCCACGTGGCGCCTCGCTGGTTGCCTCATTCCTGTTCGCCTTCGAGAACCTCTCTTTCGTGCAGTCCAGCATCGCGATGCTCGACGTATTCAGCGTTACCTTCATGCTGGCCGGCTTCTGGCTATACCTGCGCAGGAACCCCGTGCCCGCAGCAGCCATGTTCGCCCTCAGCATGCTGGCCAAACTCACGGGCGTAGTCGGCCTTCTGGTCGTGGTGCTCTACTGGCTTCTGGCGCAGAGAGAGCGTCCGGTCCGCTTCTTCGTCTCTCTCTCGGTCGCTCCGCTGCTGTTCGTCCTGCTGCTGCCTGTTCTCGACTACGTGCTGACAGGCGAGATGTACAACCCGGTCGGACGGGTTCAGGAGATACTCAACGTGAGCCGGAGCATCACATTCACCGATTACGCCAACCTGTACGCGAGCCGGCCCTGGGAATGGGTGCTGCGGCCGGTGGTCATGCCGTATTACTGGGATCCCCAGTACGTAGCCGTTGTCAGCTTCAGCGTGGGCGCCCTGATCATCCCGGCGATGGTGTGGATGGTCGTCTGCGCCAAGCGGGGCGCACTCGTAGGGTTCTTCAGCGTCTCGTGGTTCTCTTTCGCCTACCTGGCGTGGATACCGTTGAGCCTCCTCACGAACCGAATGAGCTACATCTTCTACTTCTACCCCGCCGTCGGGGCGGTGTGTCTTGGCCTGGCCTGGGGGCTCTGGACGCTGGTTGCCCGCGCCCGGAGAGAGGAAACGGTCGGGAGACGGCGCCTGCTCGTCGGCCTCGCGGCCTTCTACCTGGCGTTCCACGCAGCAGTCCTCGTGCTCCTCACTCCCCTGTTCTCCTTCTGGGCATCGCTGCAGATGGCCGTGCCGCCTGCGTAGCCGGAACCGCAGGCCGGCCTTTGCGAGACCGTGGCCGTGGCGGGTCACTGTATGGCGCCTCGGTAGGGAAGCCCGCGGCGATGGCTCTCGCACTCACGCGCCTGGGGCTGAACCTCTGGGGCTTGGAGAGCGGGGCATCTGCTTCCGGGGAGGTTCAGGTCTTTTCGCGGACGCACGCATGGGTACGAGCGGTGGAGGAATCCCGTTGTGGTAATAATACCGGGTCCGTGGTCGCGCAATAGGAGGGAACAGCAATGGAGAGCCAGCTCGAAGTCTGGAACGAGTATCTCAAGCTCCGGGACCGGAGTCAGGCAGTCATGCCCGAACTGGTGGGTATCAAGAACGCCCTCACGGGCGAGGCCTACAGAGAGGGCGTCCTCAGCACCAAGGTGAAGCGCCTCATGGGCCTCACCGTCGGGCTTCGCGCGGGCTGCAAGTACTGCATCGTCGGCCAGACGATGCTGGCGCTGCAGGCGGGAGCCACCAAGGAGGAGATCCTCGAGACACTCGCCGTCGCGACGGCTATGGGAGGCACTCCGGGGCTCTCCGAGTCGTTCCGCGTGCTGCAGTTGCTGGACGAGCTGGGCAAGCTCTAGTCAGCAAAGCCCGGCAACGACGCTCGGCAAGGCGCCACGACGGCGCACGGTCGCCCACACCTGAAGTACACCACCGGCATGTACTTGGACAGCGTGCCGGCCACCTGCGGTCGATGAATACCGCAGCGCCGTGCCACCTCGTCAATCGTGATTCGTTCGGTTCCCTGCCGGCCGAGGAGGACTACTTCGTCTCCAACACGAGCCTCCGGACACAGAGTGAGGTCCACGCGGCTGTGCTCGTAGTGGACCGGCCCGAGCACGGTTGTTCGTCTGCCTCTGACCAGTGCCGGCCCCCCGTTTCCGTACCCTGCGTGCAGACCGTCGCCCCAGCCCAGCGGCAAAAGGCCGAAGCGCTTCGCATGGGAAGCATCGAACATGGCCTCCTCGGCGAACCGTCCGCGCTCCTTCGGCTCCCTTATCTGGACGATGGTCGTCTTCACGGCCTGAATCGCCGGCCGCAGGTCAAGGATACCTTCGGCTTCCTTTCCGACCGGAATGCCCAGGACGAGTTGGCCAGGGTCAATCGCGTTGAGATGCATCTCGGGATGCATGGCGATGAACGGTGAACTGGCGGCGAGTCGTATCGGCACGTCGAGTCCGCTATCGTCGAGTTGCCTCAGGAAGCCGGCAAACCGCGCGAACTGCCAGCGCACATACTCATCGGAGCCGCTGCCCGAGTGGAGGTGAGTGTATACGCCCTCAAGCCTGATATTCGGCAACCGAGCGATGGCCTGGAGCGCCGGAAGAGCATCCTCGGCGTAGACACCGGCTCTGTCGAGCCCCGCGTCAACCTTGAAGAACACGCCGAACCCGTCCGGGACGCGCTGACTGAGCTCGGTTGCTGCGTCGAGATCTGTGACCGTCGGGGTGATGCGGTAGCGGACCATCGTCTCCGCGAGGTAAGCAGGCGTGCCGGCGTACAGCAGAATCGGAGCGGTCACACCTGCCTCCCGAACCTGTATGCACTCATAGAGATTCGCGAAAGCCAACCCGTGACCACCGGCGTCGACTACCGCTCGAGCCACTTCCACACTTCCGTGGCCGTAGCCATCACCCTTCAGGGCGGCATACAGTCGTACGTTCGGTCCCGTGAACTCGATGATTCGTCGGACGTTGTGAGCCACGGCATCCAGATCCACCTCCGCCCAGACCGTCCTGAGAAGCGCGGTGCGCAACGCATCGTTGTCCATATGAGATGTGTCTCCCTGTCTACGGTTTCCTGCGGGCAAAACGACGGTCCAGCGTATCACGCGGAGACGCGCCGCGCCAGTCGCTTCAGGTGCCGGATGGTTGTGACGTGCCGCCCGGCCTGCGCGGAACCGGGCAGTGAGATTCTGTTGACGCGAGGTCGGCGAGCTGTGCTAGCGTAGTAGGCACAAGGTGGGGACTGCCGGCGCCTGCGGCATCCTGCCGGTGGGCGAGAGTCTTCTCCTGTGGCGCCTGGAAGCGCGAACAGTATGGACGACATCATCAGCAGGCTTCGCGACGAGCTGAAACCTGGTTCGGACGAGCAGACGCGAGTGAGCGGCACACGGTTCTTCAAGGAGGATGTGCTCCTCTACGGAGTGAAGACCACACTGGTGACGGCCATCGAGAAGAAGTACTTCCCTGAGGTTAAGGGACGAACGAAGGCTGACGTACTCTCCCTCTGCGAGCGCCTGTGGCAGTCGGCCTTCCTGGAGGAGTCCTTCATAGCGTGTGGTTGGTCGTACGCGTTGCGGGCGAGCTTCTTGCCCGAGGATTTTGCGGTGTTCGAGACCTGGGTAGCGCGATATGTCACCAACTGGGCGTCATGCGACACCCTCTGCAACCATACAGTGGGTTCGTTCGTCGAGATGTACCCGGAGTATCTGGAAGCCCTCAAGCGATGGGCGCAGTCAGACAACCGCTGGATGCGGCGAGCGGCTGCCGTGACGCTCATCATCCCCGCACGGAACGGGAAGTTCCTCGAGGAGGTGCTGGCCATCGCGGACATCCTCCTCATGGACGGAGACGACATGGTGCAGAAAGGCTACGGCTGGATGCTGAAAGCGGCGAGCGAGAGCCATCAGCGGGAGGTCTTCGACTACGTGGTCCGCAATCGGGCGACCATGCCGAGGACCGCACTGCGCTACGCCATCGAGAAGATGCCGCCGGAACTCAAGCGCTGTGCCATGGAGAGACCATGAGGCGGCCCGGCGACTCGGGCGGAAGCCGTCCAACGGAGAGTGAATCTCTCCGGCGAAGCCGGCATCAACGGTCTCCCCGACCTGTGTTTCTATGCGCGGCAGGCATATCCCCGGCTCGCTTCCCTGCGGATATGCCCTGCATGTAGTGGGTGATTGCCCGCGAGAGAAACGCAGCGAATCCGGTCGCATACTTCTCGAAGTGGGCCGCGAAACGAGGGTCTTCACTGTACATTTGGCCCAGCCCGCGCGCCGCCTCATCCGTGTATGACGAGAAGTGCTCGAGCCATGCTCTCCACTGCGCGACTTGCTGCTGCACCTCCGGACTGTCGAATCCCAAAGACATGTTGTCCGCGATGGACCGGAAGATGGCGTCCGCCTCGGCCTGCAGTGCAGCGAACCCCGACTTGCCCATACTGACGATCCGTTCCTCGCTCTCCCTGAGCGCATCTTCCCCCCAGCGCCTGCGCACCTCGTCTCTGTACTCCTCGATCTTCGCGTCGCTGAAACCCTGGTAGTAGTCTCTGGTCTGCATGCCATCACCTTCCTGCAGTTGTTTGATGGTCCTGTCCACGGTTGACAGCAGTTCCGATACGCGCTCAGCCCGCTGCAATAGCAGAGCCCTGTGCGACTCGAGAGCCTCGAGAGCGTCGAACCTCGGACTGGCCATGATCCGCTGGACATCGGCCAGGCTGAAGCCCAGTTCCCGGAAGAAGAGAATCTGCTGCAGAGGGACGACCGCGTCCTCGCCGTACCGCCGGTATCCGTTGCTGTCGCGGTACGACGGCCGGAGCAGGCCGATGTGATCGTAGTAGTGCAGCGTGCGAACGCTGACTCCGGCGAGGCGGGCAAGCTGTCTTACGGAGTAGACCATATGGGGAGGAAGCATAGACCATGACGTTGCGTCATAGTCAAGAGGTGGCGGGGATGGGGGAGGCCTTCTTCGGCCGGTTGCCTCAATGCAGTTGGAGTGGGCCGGATGGGTGATTGACACGTGGACCCTGCTCGCGGACAATCAGACCGAGACGTCTTGTGTGGGAGGGGACTGTGAACGTCAGAGATCTGCTTGTTGCCACAGCGTCGCTGGTTCCCGACCGTGCCGCACTCGTTCTTGGCGAACGCCGCATGACGTACCGACAACTCGACAGGCTTTCAAACCAGGTTGCGAACAGGCTCCTCAGCGAAGGACTGGGGCGCGGTGAGCACGTGGCTATCCTGATGCCGTACTGCCCGGAGTGGCTGGTCACGTACTTCGGCATCGTGAAGGCCGGAGGCAAGGCCGTCGTCCTGAACGCTATCCTGAAAGCGACGGACTACAGGAGGCTCCTGGCGGACTCCGATTCGGCTATCCTGGTTACGGAGCGCTCGTTCAGCGAGGCGCTTTCGACTGTCCTGCCGAACCTGCCGCTCTTGCGCCGTGTGTTCGAGTGGGACTCCACGACCTTCAGCGAAGCTATGGACGCCAGCCCCGACACAATGCCGGCGATCGCGCTGGACGAGGGGGAGGCATGCACCATTGTGTACACCTCAGGTGTGCTGGGTCGACAGAAGGGCGTAGTGCACACCCATCGCTCCCTTATTGCGGCGGTGGACATCGTGACTCCGGGACTCGAGCAGACGCCTGCGGACGTGGTCGTCGGCATGATACCTTTCTTCTACCTTCTGGGCCTTGCCATTGTTGCACTCATCTCGGTTCGTGAGGGCTCGACCGTGGTGCTGCTTCCTCGTTTCACGGCGCGTGCCGTACTCGATGTCTCGCACCGCGAGCATGCGACTGTGTTGGTCGGCGTTCCCGCGATGTTTAACGCCCTGGCGCAGGTAGACGAGTCGACGGTAGCGGAGTACGACGTCAGCCATCTTCGTGTAGCCGTGACGGCCGGCGCCAAGTCATCCCCCTTCCTGATGTCCGAGCTCGAACGGAAATACGGCCTGGTGCTCTGCGAGCTGTACGGGACGACCGAAGCTATCGCCAGCACCATGGGCAGCGTCCGGGACCGCCGACTGGGGACGGCTGGGAAGCCGTTGCAGCAGTATCGCATCGTTGATCCGGACGGCAGACAGGTGCCATCCGGGGAAATAGGCGAACTGGTGGTCTCAAGTCCCGAGTTGATGACGGGGTACTACAACGCCCCGGAGTTGACTGCCCAGGTGTATCGTGACGGTTGGTTCTTCACTGGAGACCTTGTACGCGAGGACGCGGACGGCTACATCGAGTACGTCGAGAAGAGGTCTTTCATCATCGTGACCGCAGCGGGGACCAAGATTCCACCGACTGAGGTGGAAGAGGTGCTGCTCACGCATCCGGACGTCGCGGAGGCGGCCTACGTGGGCATCGAGGGTCCCGATGGCAACCAGATACCCACTCTCTTCGTGGTCCAACGCGAGGGCGCACGCCTCACCAGAACGGCGATCCGGAAGTTCTGCGTCGAGAAGCTGGCTGAGTTCAAGGTGCCCCGGCGCATCGAGTTCATCGACAACATGCCTAAGACGGGGTCCGGCAAGATGGACCGTCGTGCGCTCAAGGAGATGGGACTGGCTCATCCTGGTCCATAGCGCCTGGTGCGTGCCGGCGTCTGCAGGCATCGGCCTGGTAGTCGTACAATCTCGCCAGCGAAGTGAAGAAAGGCGGAACCACGAATGCGTCGCGCGCACAGCGAAGTCACCGACAAGCAGGAGATCGAGCGCATCCTTACCTCAACGAACATCGGACGCATGGCGAGCATCGGGGCGGATGGCTACCCGTACGTCACGCCAGTGAACTTCGTGTACCACGGCGGAGAGATCTACTTTCATTGCGCCCCGACCGGAGAGAAGTTGGCCAACATCGCGCGAGAGCCTCGTGTCTGCTTCGAGGTCGACGTACCGCTGGCGTACCTTGACGCGGGGTTCGAGCCGGACCGCAGAGGCTGCAAGGTCCACCAGCACTATCACTGCGTGATTATCCGGGGAGAGGCTTCAGTCGTGCCCAACGGCCCATTGAAGACGGCCGCTCTCAATGCACTCGTCGCCAAGCACGAGCGCGGCGCGCAACTCGAGCCCGTGACCGAGGACCTGCCGGCCTACCGCGCATGTGCGGTCGTCCGCATAATTCCCTCCTCCATCTCGGCCAAGAGCGACCTCGCCCAGAACAAGACCCCGGCGGAGCGTCTTGCCCGGGCGCAGTACTTCAGGCACCGGGGCGGCCCGGTGGACCTGGAGACGGTCAGGGCGATGGGCTTCGATCCGGACAGTCTCTGAAGCGC
This sequence comes from uncultured Dehalococcoidales bacterium, assembly GCA_964561465.1. Classification (GTDB taxonomy): domain Bacteria; phylum Chloroflexota; class Dehalococcoidia; order GIF9; family AB-539-J10; genus SKVJ01. The sequence continues at coordinate 8,660 of CAZLPP010000034.1, read as the reverse complement.
ACCGGACCATCGGACGAGGCCGACGCATCTCCTTCTGGAACGTCGTGCTGGCGTGCTACGTGCCGGCGTTGCGCCTGAGGCCCTTCCGGGCACGATAGAGCGTGCGGCAGGCCTCTATGATGTCCTTCAATTCGTCCGGAGTCACCATCTGCGCGCCGTCCACAAGCGCCTCGGCCGGGTTGTAGTGCGACTCGATCATCAGCCCGTCTGCTCCGGCCGAGATGGCGGCGCAACTCATATCGAAGATGAGGTCCCGCCGCCCCGTCCCGTGGCTTGGGTCTACGATAACGGGCAGATACGTCTCCTGGTGAATCACCGGGATTGCCGCGAGGTCGAGCGTGTACCGCGTGTAGCTCTTGCCCTTTCCGACCGGGACGATGCCTCGTTCGCAGAGGATGATGTCCTTGTTGCCCTCCGCGGCGATGTACTCGCTGAAAGAGAGAAGCTCTTCGATGCTGGCGCCGAAATGTCGCTTGAGAAGGACTGGCTTCCCCTGCTGGGCCACCTGGACGAGCAGGTCCTGGTCGTACATGTTGCGGGCGCCGATGTGCATGAGGTCGACATGCTTGCCAACCAGTTCCACCATCGACTCGCCGCGGACCTCCGTGACAACCGGGAGGTCGAATGCGTCGCCAGCTTCCTTCAGCCAACCGAGAGCCTCTTCGGCGTCGTGGATTCCGGCTGCGCCGATGCCCTGGAAGGAATGAACCGAGCTGCGGGGCTTGAACACCCCTCCCCGGAGCACGTGAGCTCCGGCGTGCTTCACCGCCTCGGCCATCCGCATGATCTGCTGGCGGCTTTCCACGGCGCACGGTCCGGCGATTATGACCGGTTCGCCGTTCCCGATGTGCACGTCGCGGATGGCGACCGTCTTGTGCGCGCCGGGTTCGCCGAAGAACCTCGCGTACTCGCGGCTGATGAGCTTATAGGGTGCTTCGACCCGCGCGGCCTCCTTGACGCCCGGCAGTGCCGCCAGCCGGTCGAAGTCAAGCCTGCGCTCGTCCCCGACGGGGCCGATGACTGTCTGGTAGTCGCCGCGGATGACGACTGCCCTGAGGCCGGCGGCCTCGACTTCCTGTGCGACCCTTCGTACGTCCTCCGGGGTTGCGTCCGTCTTCATGATTATCACGGTCTTTCCCTCTCCTCTCTTCCTGGTGCTCTCACGCGACTGGATGGAAAAGAAGAAGGACCCTCCCGAGAGGGTCCTTCTCTTTGTTCCTGCTGTGGTGGCGCTAGATCACGTCAGAAGGCCGCTCCCGGGCACCCGGGTCGCAAAGCTAAACGACCACGCAAAGACGAAACGCGCCCTGGAGCTTTCCATCATCGGCTTTCTACGGCCTATGCCGTGGCTGTGGAGTGTAGAGAGTGCGTGCGCGGATGTCAAGCTCGAATGCCCCCTGCGAAGAGATCAGCCCTGCGAACGCCGGGGCCGTTTCGCATGTGCGCCCATGGCCGGAAAGCGGTCGCACCGGCTTAGGGTCAAGCGTGGCCGGACGTATGGCGACCCCTGACGCCGGTGCGCCGACACAGGGGCCGCCATCGTCGCGGCGCTCACGCTCTCGCGATGGGAAGCTGCAACTCCTTCAGCAGGTCGGCGGGTGCGACCTTGTCCGGGGTGTTCAGGTAGACGATACGGTCCGGTCCGTCCATGCGGTATCCGTTCCTCTCCAGCCAGCCGAGCAGGAACTGGTAGGCATCATGGACCTTCTCAAAGGGGCCTTTGTGGATGATGGTCGCCGCCTGTGCGTGGCCCGGCAACATCCGCGTCTGAATGTCGCCGTGCGCGGCAACCGGCAGCGCAACCGGGACCGCGAGCTCAAGGTCGACGTCCCGCTCTCTGTACTCGCAGTTGTAGTAGATGGCAAGCGCCGGGCCCGCATACCGGATTCCCTTCTGTTGCTCAAGGTAGCTGCACAGCTCACCCCACAGAGCACCTTCGGCCGCGTAGTCCGACACCACCCTGCGAAGGCATACAGCCTGCTGTGGCGCGATCCTCTTGATCGATACCTCGTATGTCGTTGTATCCATCTGAACCGTTGTTCGCAGATGCTCGAGCCAGGCTTCGATCCGGCGGAGCCGTTCCTGCTCCATGGCGATGCCACTACGGACCTCCTCGAGCTTTCGCTGAAGCAGCGGGCGAACCCGGATGGCCGTGTCATCGTCCGCGAGTTCGGCAATCTCGGCCAGCGACAGTCCCAGGTCCTTCAGCGATGTGATGCGGTTCAGCCTGGCAAGCTGCTCTGCCGCGTAGTACCGGTACCCGGTGAAGTCATCCACGCTGACGGGCTTGAGGAGTCCAATCTCGTCGTAGTACCTCAAGGCGGAGACAGGCACCATGCTCAGTCGGGAGAACTCGCCTATTCTCAGCATCTTCCTCCCTTCTCTGATGATGTTGAATGATCATTCCCGGGCAGTATGAACCCTCGACCAGCTTGAGAGTCAAGAGGGATTCGGCCGGGCATGTGCGTGCAGTTAGGACCGCAATGAGGTAACGTCATAGTATAGGCATCCGGGAAGGAGGACACATGGAACCGGTGGCTGACTTCGAGAAACTCGGTCTCTTCTACCTTGGACGTCCATACGATCCGACTGCGAAGAAGCCGAAGGAAGGCTTGATTCTCTACAAGTCGAAGGACCTCGTGACGCACGCGGTGTGCGTCGGGATGACAGGGAGCGGGAAGACCGGCTTGTGCATCGGGCTGCTCGAAGAGGCGGCTCTGGACGGGATTCCGGCACTCATTGTCGACCCGAAGGGCGACATGACCAACCTGATGCTCACCTTTCCCGAACTCCGGCCGCAGGACTTCCTGCCGTGGGTGAATGAGGATGATGCGCGCCGCAAAGGACTGTCGACAGGCGACTACGCCGAGGCGCAGGCGCAGCAATGGGCGAAAGGCCTTGCCTCCTGGGGGCAGGACGGGCGAAGAATCGAGAGGCTGAGACAGTCCGCCGAATGCCTGATCTACACTCCGGGCAGCACGTCCGGGATTCCCGTGTCGATTCTCAAGTCGCTCGACGCTCCGTCAGCGGCAGTCCTCGACGACCCGGAACTGCTCGGCGACCGTGTCAACACGACGGTTACCAGCCTTCTGGGGCTGATGGGCATCCAGGCCGACCCCGTCAAGAGTCGTGAGCACGTGCTCTTGAGTCATCTGCTCACCGCCGCGTGGCAGCGCGGCGAGAACCTCGACATGGGCTCGCTCATTCACCAGATCCAGACTCCTCCGATGGAACGGGTCGGAGTGATGACCGTCGATTCCTTCTTCCCTGCGAAGGACCGCTTCTCGCTGGCTCTGGCGCTCAATAACGTGCTCGCCGCCCCTGGCTTCAGCCAGTGGCTGGAGGGCGAACCGCTCGATATCGGGGCTATGCTGCACTCGCCGTCCGGCAAGCCGCGTCTCTCGATCGTATCTGTCGCGCATTTGAGCGAAGAGCAGCGGATGTTCTTCGTCTCGCTTCTGCTGAACGAGGTGGTTGGCTGGGTTCGCTCTCAGTCGGGAACGACGAGCCTTCGGGCCATCCTGTACATGGACGAGATATTCGGCTACTTCCCTCCGGTTGCGAACCCGCCCTCGAAGAAACCTCTTCTCACGCTGTTGAAGCAGGCGCGGGCCTATGGTCTGGGCGTCGTCCTTACGACGCAGAACCCGGTCGACCTGGATTACAAGGGTCTTGCCAACACCGGCACGTGGTTCATCGGCCGGATGCAGACAGAACGGGACAAGGCGAGAGTTATCGAGGGGCTCGAGGGTGTGTCGGCTGCTACCGGCACGGCATTCAACCGTGCCGAAACCGAGCGACTGATAGCCGGCCTTGGGAATCGTGTCTTCCTGCTGAACAACGTGCACGAAAATGCCCCGGAGATCTTTGAGACCCGCTGGGCCATGTCCTACCTGTGTGGCCCTCTCACACGGAATCAGATCAGACAGTTGATGGCCGGATGGAGACCGGAGCGGGCAGCAGGCGCTGCGCCACCGGCAGCTCCCGCCACGGACAGGACGCGCCCGGCTCCGTCTGTGGCGACGCCGTCCCGACCCGTCCTGCCTCCGGACGTTCCTCAGTACTTCGTGCCGACTCGAGGTGTGCCGCCGGCCGGCTACAGGCTGCTCTACGAGCCCGGCCTGCTCAGCGTGGCCCAGGTCGGCTTCGTCGACAAGCAGACGGGAGCACGCGTTGACCGTAACCTCACCACCATCAGCGAGCTGACCGAGGAGGCGCTGGCTGTCGACTGGTCGCAGGGCCAGGAGGTCTCGGTGCCCCTGGAAGACCTTGAGAGAGTGGCTCCGGCCGGCGCCGCGTTCTCTCCGTTGCCCGCGGCCGCCGGGAGAGCCGCCAGCTACACAGCCTGGAAGCGCGACCTCGCCACGTGGCTGTACGGCAGCCAGTCCATCGAGCTGTTCACCTTTCCGAACCTCAAGATGACTTCGTGGCCGGGCGAGCCGGAGAAGGACTTCCGTTTCCGTCTGGTGCAGGCAGCCCGAGAGCAACGCGACACCGAGACGGAGAAACTGAGGGAGAAGTACGAAGCCAAGGTCTCCAGCCTGAGGAACCAGATGCTCAAGGCGGAGCAGGCGGTCGACCGGGAGAAGGAGCAGCTGAAGCAACAGAAGACCCAGACCGCGATATCCCTGGGCGCTACCGTCCTGGGCGCCTTTCTTGGAGGCGGGCGCGGTGTGGCATCCTCCATCGGGCGGATGACGACCACAGCGCGTGGCGCCGGTCGCACCATGAGAGAAGGACAGGACATCGCGCGGGCCGAAGAGTCGCGCGATGCACTGAAGAAGCGGATGCAGCAGCTCGAGGAGGACTTCCGCGCCGATGCGGACCGCATCGGTGCCGGTCCTGACCCCGCGACCGCCACACTCGAACGGGTGACGCTCCGCCCCACCAAGACCAATGTGGTCGTGAGAGTGGTCGCCCTAGGTTGGCTGCCCTACTGGCAGAGGGAAGGGGGCGGGGACATCCGCCCGGCTTTCTGATACGTCGCCGCGACCGTTGGACGGCAGTCCCGCAGCCGCCTGGCAGGAGCATGCGGCATGGGCGCGGCGCCGCGGAGAGTCGCACACGCTCGCGAGGAGGCAGGTGGGGACTGGCGGCGACCGCACGAAATGCGATATGGTTAGCCTGAATCAGGAACGCGGAGGTTCGCTCTCATGGGCAGCAAGGGACGCAAGAACGTGAAGAAACCCAAGCAGGACAAGGCGAAGGGGGCAGCGGCGCCCGCTCCCGAACCGAAGAAGAAGTAGAGACGGGGCGACCGGCTCTCAGACTGGCTCCTTCTGGTAACACACCGGGCTGCTGAAATGGCCTCCCGCTTATCACTTGGGTCGCCATCATGCTGATGCCGACCGGCGCTGTCGGAAGGCCTCGTACATGACGAGGGCGGCGGCGACCGATGCGTTCAGACTGCTGATCTCACCGCGCATTGGTATCGAGGCAATCATGTCGCAGCGCTTTTTCGCCAGGTCGGACAGGCCCGCTCCTTCGCTGCCAATCACGAGGGCGATCGCGCCGGTGTAGTCCATCCGCGTGAACTCAGTTGATCCGGCGCGGTCAACTCCGATCACCCAGACGTTGAGCTGCTTCAGTCCTTCGATGGTCTGCGCGATGTTGGGAACACGCGCCACGGGGACGTACTCGATCGCTCCCGCGGAAGCTCTGGAGACACCGGCCGTCAACCCCACAGCCCGGCGCGACCGCACGATGACGCCGTGCACGCCGGCCGCATCGGCGGTCCGGAGTATCGCCCCCAGGTTCTGGGGGTCCTCGATGCCATCCAGGATGCAGTACAGGGGCGCCTCGCCCTTGATCCTGGAACGCTCAAGCAGGTCGTCAAGGTCGACGTAGTCCTTCGCTGCGGCATACGCGAGCACGCCCTGGTCGACAGACCCGCCCGCAGCATCGGCGAGCGACCGGCCCGGGACATAGTCGACCGGAATGCGTCTCTCCCGGCACAACCGGAGTATGTCCGCCACGATACTGTGCCGGCCGACCTCGTGCGCCAGGACGACCCTGTTTATCGGGCGTCCGGATCTCAACGCCTCCAGGACCGGCTGCCTGCCGGCTATCGTGTCTGTGCTTGCACCTTCGCGTTGCTGCATGGCCGCCGGCGGTATTATCCCAGATTCCGCCAGTCTCGGATAGAAGACACCGGACACGGGGACCACTGTCCCAAAACCCCGCACTACCGTGTCTTCCTTCTGCGCGCTGGTGTTGATCGCGATGGCAGTGGCGGCGGCACTCCGTGGTGGAAACGTGGAGTTGACCGCCGAAGCCACATAGGGTACGTTGACAGCACTCCGGAGCCGGTCACGCTCGTACCAGCCCGATGAGCCTGTCCGGAGGGAATGGAGTACACGTGGCTGTCCGAATCGTCACCGACAGTACAGCTGATCTCCCGACCGACGTGGCCGAGGGACTCGGCATCTCAGTCGTACCCCTGAACATCCATGTCGGAGAAGACACGTTTCAGGATGGTGTGACCATATCCATGGACGGGTTCTACAACCTGTTGACCTCCGGTCACATCCTGCCGAAGACTTCGGCGCCCTCATCGGGGAGCTTCATCGAAACCTACGAACGCCTGGCGCGTGAGACCGATGAAATACTGTCCATTCACATTTCAACCAAGCTGAGTGCGACTCATGCGTCCGCACTGGTTGCGAAGCAGGGCGTCGAGGCGCCCTGTCGCATCGAACTGGTCGACTCACTGTCCGCCTCGATTGGCCTGGGACTTCTAGTGGTCCAAGCTGCCACGTTGGCACAGCAGGGGCTGCGTCTCGACGCCATACTGCAGGCTACGCGAGCCGCAATCCCGCGAACGCACTTCCTGGGAGTACTGGACACGCTGGAGTACCTCCACAAGGGCGGGCGCATCGGCCGGGCGGCGATGTTCCTCGGCTCGATGTTGAACGTCAAGCCGATTCTCTGCCTCCGCGACGGGGTCGCACATCCCGTCGAACGTGTCCGGGGTCGGGAGCAAGGTCTGCAGCGCCTCTGCGAGCTGGTCGGGGCTTACAAGGCCATATCGTACCTCGCCGTTGCCCACACGACCGACGACAGCGAGATGGAACGGCTCGCCGCGCGGTTGTCGCAGTTCTTCCCTGAGCCTCGGATTCTCCGGGCCCGTTGCGGCGCGACGCTTGGCACCTACCTCGGTCCCGGAGCTCTATGCGTCGCGCTCATCGAAGCCGCTCCGGATGCGAACGACAAGCACTGACCACGGGGGGCCTCCCGGGGTCGGGCCGTACTTGACGGCTCTTTGCTGTCTCCAGCGCGCCACCGTGGGCTACTGCAGCCTGCTCAGAAACTCTGAGTGCGTCAGGGCTTCTCCGATGTACGGGAAGAACGACTTCTCGACGTACGCCTGCTCCGCGGCCGAAAGCGCCGCGCAGCAGTCCTTCAGCAGGAAAACCTTGTAGCCTCTGTCGTATGCCGAGCGCGCCGTGCCTTCGACGCAGACGTTCGTGAGGAAGCCGCAGAAGGCAACGTTCTTGATGCAGTTGACGCGCAGGATGAAGTCGAGATTGCTGGAGCTGAAGGCGTCCAGGGTGCGCTTGCCTTCGACGACGATATCCTGCGCCGTCGGCTTCAATTCGTCGACGATAGCTCCGCCCCACGTGCCCTTCTGAAACGCCTTCGTGTTCACTACGTTGGCGTGGATAGGACCCAGAACGCCCTGGCAACCCATGTCGGAGTAGCTCTGCTCGAATACGATGGGTACGAGCAGCGTCAAGCACTTGCCGCGAGCCTTCTGGATGCAGTCTCGGGCGTTGACCACGGTGCCCTGCGCCTTTATCTGGTCCTTCGTTCCTCCATACAGCGCCCCACCCTCCTTGCAGAAGTCGTTCTGGAACTCGATGAAAACGATGGCTGTCTCCTTGGCGTACATACCGCACCTCCCTTCCATCCAACCCAGTTGTGTTCCAACCGGTGTCTGTCACCACTGGCATAATCGATCGAACCGACCGGCGCACTCAACGGTTACCCATCACGAAACGCTGCGAAGCGGCAGGCAGATAGTGCAAGCTGGACCTGAGAGCGAGCCGGTGAGCTGGGATTGCCGCTCGCGGGGGCGCAAAGTCCACTGCACCGCATTATGTCGCCGTTGGCTGGGCCGGTCAAGATGTCCACGAGAGGTCAGTGTAACGGATGCCCGCCATGCTGAACGACCGGGCAGACGGGAGTGCACGGTAGCGGGAAGGAGCGCTGGCTCTCTCCGGGCGCCGGCGCTCCACAAACGACTCAGAAGCTACATCGGCATGGGCAGGAACAGCCGCAACAGGAACATCACGAGCCATCCAATGAGCACGGTCACGATGGCTCGCGCTGTTGAGAAGTCCAGTGCGGCGCGGATGCCGATGATACCGGCAACGAGGTTCCAGATGAACACGACAATAGAGATAATTGGACCCGCTACGGGGATAAACGAGAGGACATTGAACACTCCCGGCGAGTTGGCGAAGCCGATGGTCCTGGCTACCTCTCCCCAGTTCGACTGCGTCTGCTTCCCCTTGACGAGCTTGGCGCCGATGAGGTACACAACAAGCGCCCAGAGAAGCCACCCGAGTAGCGCCATCACCAGGCCCCAGACTGCCGCAAGGACGCCACCGGACGTCGCCCCTGAGAGACCCGCACCGATCGCCGCCGCGATGCTGGCG
>CAZLPP010000033.1:0-25773 GCA_964561465.1 uncultured Dehalococcoidales bacterium | reverse complement strand
GCAGAATCTGACGAGGGCCGAGCCGGTCGTTCAGCCGGCCGAACAGGATGCCGAGGGCGCCCATAACGAGCAGCAGCAGGGAAGACGCCCCCGAGATGAACGCGCGCGACCAGCCGAAGTCACCCTGCAGGTGCTTGAAGAAGACGCCATAGCTGATCATCGCTCCGACGCAGGCACCCTGCATCAGGAAACTGGCTCCCACGATGGTGTACCCGTAGAAGCGGCGATTGCCCGCGGCGGACGCTGTCATGCTCGTGCAGGCAAGTCTAGCAGGGCGGGGCTCCGGCGAACAGCGCTGCGCGGAAACAATCCCGGACTCGGAGAGGAACGGAGGGGACAGCGAAGGAACGCGGGTCAGCCTGCGTCGTTGGAGAAGCCGCGAAGCAGATCCTCGACAGCCTGGACGGCCTCTCCCGCAGTCAGGCCGGGAACATCGAACGGATGCGGCTCGACGTACTCCTGCTCCAGCGCTTCAACGTACGTCCGGAACTCCTGGTTCCGAACCGCCATGTGTTCCAGGCGCGCCTCGTACTCACGCACTTCGACGTCGAGCTCGCTCAGGTCAAGATGCAGATCCAGCAGTCTGACAAGCCGCCGGACCAGCGCCCGGATGGCTTTCGGATTGTGCCCGATGACCATGTTGAACTCCGGATAGTACGTCGCGCGAACGTGGAGAATGGCCATCTCCATGCCGAGCCTCTGGCAGGCGCCTGCGATAGCCGTCCGGATTCCCGCAGGGCCTTCGTAGTTGACGGGCTCGACGCCCATCTCCTGAAGCTCGTCCCGCAGCTCGGCTGTCGTGCAGACGCACGACACGCCAGGCTCCCGCGTGTGCGGTGTCTTGTCGAGGACACCGCCAAGCATGTAGATTCGGCTGACGCCAAACGTTCTTACGACGTCCAGGACTGCCGCCACGTAGTCGTCCCAGTTCAGATTCGGCTCGATCCCCTGAAAGAGGATGAGGTCCCGCTCGCCGGCCGGGTTCTCCCAGTAGTGGAAGATGTTTCGCTGCGGCCGGTACTCGGTCAGGAGCCCCTCTTCGACTTTGGTGTAGGGACGAAGCTCAAGCTGGCCGGGCAGTTGATACACGTGGAAGTGTCCCAGCGGAATCTCAGCGAGCTTGCGGCACCGCAGCTTGCGGCGCAGGAGCCGGGCAGTGCCGGTCGCCGCCTCGCCGCCATCCACCCAGCCGTCAAGAGCGAGCACCATCACGGGCCGGCGGAGCGCAGGATGCGCGGTGTACGTTATGTCGCTACGAGGGTTCATCACTCTCCGGGAGCGGCATCCTCCCAGCCGTCCGGCGAACATTCTAGCGCCGGCCGCGGAGGGGGCACAATCGGGTACCGCTGCCCTACAGGACCGCATTGAGGATAGCCCCGACGACCAGCGCCGAAACGAGCATCGTTGCCGTAGACTTCGCTGTGTCCCGCCACCCCAGTTCCTTCACCAGGACGGCAAACGTAGCCACGCACGGGAAGGTCATCGCGAGCATGACGCTGGCCACCACGAACTGCTGAGCGGTGAGGCTGAGAGGAGCAAGCAACCCGAGGGCCACGTCTTTGCGCAGGAACCCCACCACGATTGCCACCACCGACTCCGCCGGGAGACCCAGAAGCTTCGTCATGATCGGGGCTGCCGTGCGAGCCAGCACGCCGAAGGCTCCCGCGGCGTAGAGCAGGTTGACGGCAAGGACAGAGACGAAGAAGATCGGCAGAGCTTCCATGAGGAAGCCTCGAACCCTGCCCCAGAGTTTGCTCAGCACGGCTTTCACCACGGGCAAGCGATACCGGGGTATCTCAATCAGCAGTTCGGGGCTGAAGCCACCGGTCACCCGGTGCAGGATGATACCGAGCACGAGCCAAACGCACAGCAGCGTTGCATACACCAGGACCACGTACTCGAGGCCGAAATCTCCGACGAGTCCGATGATGACCGCCTGAAGCGAAGCGCACGGAATCGCGACCGCGACGAGTGTAGCAGCGATGAAGCGCTCCCGCCGACTCTCGAGTATGCGCGTGGCCATCACCGCCGGCACATTGCAGCCCAGACCGAGCAACGTCGGAATGATGGCATAGCCGTGCAGTCCCAGTCTGTGCATCCCGGAATCGAGCAGGACGGCAAGCCTCGGAAGGTAGCCGATATCCTCGAGAAGACCAAGCACGAGGTAGAAGCCCACGATGTAGGGCAGGACCATGGCGAAGGGCACGTACACGCCGCTCGTGAGCAACCCGAACGATTCCACCGGGTGGACGGCCCCATCGACCAGCCTTCCGACAAGAAGAGCGTGCAGGACTCCCTGCCCCCCGAGGGAGATGCTGAGTCGCTCCACCAGAGGGAGCCAGAACGCCTGGTAGAGCGGGTCCAGAACGTACGAGATGAGAGACTCTCCGATGAGGCGGATCACCCACAGACTTGCGGCCAGCACGCCCAGCGCGATGACCGCACCCGACGCCGGCTTCACCGTTGCATCCGACAGCCGTTCACTCCAAGTGTGATGGCGATGGGTGATGGTCTGTACCGCATCGGTAATCCGGCCGACGGCGGCCCAGCGCTCGTCACGACTTCTCGCGGGGTGCTGTCCGCCACGCGCACACGCAATAGCTTCAACCAGCTCCTTGATCCCCTGGCCGGACACCGCAACCGTCGGCACGACAGGGACGCCTCCGAGCTCGGTGCGCAGCCTCTCCACGTCGATGGTGATGCCGCAGTGCTTTGTGTCGTCCCAGAGATTCAGTGCAACGACCACGGGGATGTCTTTCTCAAGGAGTTGGAGCGTCAGAAACAGGTTTCGCTCCAGGCTGGTCGCATCCACGACATTGATGACCACGTCGCCCATCTGGAGCATGTGCAAGGCGACCTCCTCCGCCTCACAGGTGGGGTCCAGCGTGTATGTGCCTGGCACGTCGATGACCTGCGCTACCTCGTCCACTACCTTCATGCGGCCCTCGGAGTAGCCGACCGTCGTGCCCGGGTAGTTGGAGGAGATGACGCGCACGCCCGTGAGTCGTGAGAAGACAACGCTCTTGCCCACGTTGGGGTTGCCCATCAGCAGGATTCTCATCGTCCACTTACCTGGACGAGGACCCTGTCAGCCATGTGCCGGCCCATGGCCACGTGAGAGCGATCCACCTCGACGGTGACCGGCCCGCCGAGCGCCATCGCGCTCACCTTGGTCACTCTCTTGCCAGGGCGTATGCCGAGCGCGCCCAGGCGCTCGACGGCCCGGTGTCCACCCCGCACATCGAGGACGATGCCGCTCTGACCGGGAGCCATCGACACCAGAGTGTCGCCGTCAGCGCGGTTCGCATCGGCACTCCTGTGTCTCAACCAGCCGAACATCACAACGCCTCCGAAGAGCGCGACCGGTTCGGCCTCGCCAACGACGTGGAAGCTCGTCCCTCCCCGGTCGCGTGGAGAGCCGCGGAGAATTCACTGAGCCATCGAGGAGGCGTTGCGCGTCCGGCGAGAGCGAAATCCACGAACTGCCCGAGGCGTTCCGACGTGGCAGGGCTGAGATGGTGTTCCAGCCTGCACGCATCCGCCTCAGCCGTGTCACCCGAGAGGCCCAGAATGTCCGTCAGGAAGATGCGCAGGGCACGGTGGCGTCGCCATACATCCTCGGCAACGAACGTGCCGCGCGCCGTCAGCGTCACGGCGCCGTAGCGTTCGTGATGCACCAGTCCCTCTTCGGAGAGCCGTGCAACGGCGGCCGTGACGCTCGGTTTGCTCACCCCCAGCGCCCTGCTGAGGCGCGTCACGGACGTCGAACCGTGTTCCCCGCCAAGCAACCTCATGGACTCCAGATAGTCCTCCATGTTCGCGCTCCGGTGGCGGGCGCGTTCCGCGCTCTCGGGCCGCGCGCGGGAGGCGCTGGGGCTCTTGCTGTCGTCTTCAGTTCGCGGTGCAGCGGAATTGTTAGCCATGACTAACATATGATACCACGCCGGGCGGCCCGGTCAAGCGCGTCTCGTGCGGCAGACAAGATGTTCCCGTATCAGGTAGACTTCAGCCTCAACGCTGAAACCCGATTGGAGGAAATCCGATGCAGAGCATTCGGCTGGGGCGAACGGGTCTGGTTGTTTCGCGCGTGGGATTCGGCTCCATCCCGATACAGCGGTTGAGCGACGACGACGCCGTCGCCGTCATCCGCACGTGCCTTGAACGGGGCATGACGTACATCGATACCGCCAACGCCTACTCCACGAGTGAGGGGCGCATCGGCAGAGCCCTGAAGGAATGGAAGAAGGCGGTCGTCATCTCGACGAAGACGCAGAGCCGTACCGCGGAAGGTGTCGCGGCGCACCTCGCGCAGAGCCTGAAGATGCTGCAGGTCGATTCGATAGACCTGTACCAGTTCCACAACGTCAGCAGCTTCCCGGAACTCGAGAAGATCCTCGACCCCAATGGACCCATCCCGGTGGTGCAGGAGGCCATCCGGGCCGGCAAGGTCAAGCACATGGGCATCACCTCGCACCAGATCGATGTGGCGAAGGAGACGGTGAAGTCGGGGCGATTTGAGACCATCATGTACCCGTTCAACTTCATCGCTCACGAGCCAGGAGAAGAGTTGTCCGCCCTCGCGGCGAAGCACGATGTCGGCTTCATCGCCATGAAGCCGTTCGCGGGCGGGATGATCGACAACGCAGCGCTGGCCATCAAGTACCTGCTCCGGTTCGACAACGTGGTCCCGATAGTCGGGATGGAGCGGCTGGCGGAGATCGACCAGGTGGTTCGCCTTGCCGAAGGCACAGCGGACCTCACGAAGGCTGAACAGGTCGAGATGGAGCGAATTCGGCGCGAGACGGGGAACCGGTTCTGCCGGCGGTGCGACTACTGCCAGCCCTGCACGACGGGCATCCCCATCTCGACGGTCATGTCCTACCCGACGATGGTACGCCGCATGCCACCCAAGAACGTGGTCTCGGGATGGATAGCCGACGCCGTGGACAAGGCGGCCGGATGCACCGAGTGCGGTGCATGTGAGGAGCGGTGCCCCTATCACCTTCCGATCCGGGAGATGCTCGCCGAGAACGTTGCCACCTATCGGCGGCTCAAAGAGGAGTGGCAAAGGACCAACCCGGCCCAGCAGTGACTTGCACGGGGACTGACAGGCGAATGAAGCGGGAAGACTTGGCCGCAGAGGGACATATTGACTGACGCCGGTCGGCCGTCCCGCATCTACTACGGCTATGTGATTGCGGCTCTGGCGTTTCTCATCCAGGCCGTGTTCTGGGGCACGTACCGGAGCTTCGGGCTCTTCTTCAATCCGCTGGGCGACGAGTTCGGGTGGTCTCGTGAGCAGGTAGCCGGAGCGGCCTCCATGGGATGGCTCATCGTCGGCCTGATGAACCTCCCTGCCGGCGCGATGGTCGACCGCTTCGGCCCGAGACGCACACTCGCCATCGGCGGCGTCCTCTTTGGCGCCGGCTACATCCTGATGTCCGTTGTGAGTGGCCTCTGGCAGGTCTACCTCTTCTACGTCGTCCTTGCGGTGGGCATGAGTGCCGCCGACGTCGTGCCTCTCTCAACGGTGGCACGGTGGTTCATAAAGGCCAGAGGGACCATCACCGGCCTGTCCAAGATAGGCGCCGGAGTCGGCATGATGGCCACGCCGCTCGTTGCAGGCTACTTCATAGAGACGCACGGCTGGAGGACGGCATACCTTGCCCTCGGAGCAACCGCCCTTGTGGTGCTGCTCATCATCGCCCGGTTCATCCGTCGAGACCCCTCCACCATGGGCCTGACGGCCTACGGGGCGGGCACACAGCCCGCGACTGTCCTGGGGAAGGAAGAGGGCACACCGTTACGCGAGGCGCTGCGCATGCGGCAGTTCTGGACCGTCTGCGTGGCGTATTTCCTGCTCATCGCGTGCTCTGAAACCGTGATGGTGCACACTGTTCCGCATGCGGAAGACCTAGGCATATCCTCGACCGGGGCCGCGGGCATCCTCTCGTTCCTCGGGGGGGCGAGCATCGGCGCCCGCGTCGTCGTTGGCGTCGCGCTGGACCGGCTGGGCTCGAGGCGGGCGCTGCTGCTGTGCTTCGTGCCGTCCATCTCGGCGCTCGTCTGGCTGCAGTTCGCCGACTCGGTCTGGATGCTCTACGTCTTCGCGGTGCTGTACGGGCTGAGCCACGGTGGGTTCTTCACACTTCTGGCGCCGGTGGTGGCACAGCTTTTCGGGACACGCTCGCACGGGGCCATCTTCGGCATCATCATGGCGGGTGGGGGCATGAGTGGCGCCCTTGGACCGCTGCTGGCGGGGCGCGCCTTCGACACGCTGGGCAGCTACCGACTGCCGTTCCTCGTGGTCGTGGGCATGGCAGTGGCAGCCCTGGCGCTGATCCTGTCTCTCAGAAGGACCCCCTTCGAGGTCGAAGCGGAGAAGCGAATCCGGTCCCGCACAGCCTAGGCCGCAGACAGCGGCCGCTTGCGGGGCAGAACCTCGGGGTTTACGAGGTTGGGCGGCGCCGCTCCACTCAACGCGGCCACGATGTTGTCCACCGTCATCGCAGCCATGTGGTCGCGGGTGCGCCTCGAGTTCGCACCCAGGTGGGGAATGAGGATGACGTTGTCCAACTCCGCCAGGCCCTCGGCCAGGCGTGGCTCATCCTCGTAGACATCGAGCGCCGCGCCGGCTATCGTGCCCGCCTGCAGCGCGTGCACGAGCGCTCGCTCGTCGACTATCGGGCCGCGCGCGGCATTCACCAAGTACGCCGTCGGCTTCATGAGTGACAGCGCTCTGGCATCTATCAGGTGCCTGGTCGCTTCAAGAAGCGGCACGTGGATGGTGACGAAGTCGGACTCCCGAAGGAGCGTGTCCAGAGGCACGAAGGACGCGCCTGAACGGAGCTCGACCTCTCGGGGCGCCTGTTGTATGTCCGCGTAGAGGACCCGCATGTCGAACCCGGCGGCCCTCTTCGCCACCGCCTGGCCGATGCGGCCCAGTCCGACGATGCCGAGCGTCGCGCCGGTGATGTCCGCCGCGATGAACGCCTCGGGTCGCCACTCGGTCCACTGACCCGACCTAGTGAAGCGATCGACGACCACGACGTTGCGCGCAATGCCCATCAGGATTGCCCACGCCAGGTCGGCCGTGGCATCCGTCACCACGTCCGGCGTGTTGGTAACCATCACGCCGCGCGCCGTTGCCGCAGCCACGTCGACGTTGTTGAAGCCAACGGCGTAATTCGCAACGACCTTCAACCGGGGCGCTGCGTCCAGCAGCAGTGCGTCTACCCGGTCGGTGAGCATGGCGACCATGCCGTCAGCCTCGCCAACGGCGCCAAGAAGCTGGTCGCGCGCCATCTGCCCTTCGACAGGATTGACCGTGACGTGGAATCGCTCTCGCAATCGCTCCACCAATCCGGCACCTGGCACGTTCCGGTAGGTCACCAGCACATTCAGCATGGCAGCAGACCCTCCCACGGATGACTGTATCAGAAACCGGCCGGGCCCGTCGGCCGTCGTCCCCGGACCGTGAGCGGAATCCGGTCAAGCCGGAGGTAGAAGACACGGGATGTATAATGGAGCGACTGCAGCCCGCAACGTGGAGTTCGGCAATGAACAGCGACACTGCAGACGGCCGAGCCCCGGGTGGCGACAATCCGATCGGGGAGAGGGAACGGCGGGTGATGAACAGCCGCGGCAGGGAGTTGCTGCTCCGGCACTGGGACTTCCCGCTTTTCGCCTCCCTTCTGCGCCGCCATGGCATCTCCCTCGAGAATCGTGCCATCCTTGATGCAGGCTGCGGGTCCGGCTACAGTCTCACCCTCATCCGGGAGAGGTTCCGTCCTTCCCGGCTCGTCGGCTTCGACATCCTGCCTGCGCAGGTGGAACTGGCGCGCAGGCGCAACGTGCCCGCCACCGTGTTCGCCGGAGACATCTCGGCGCTGCAGTTGGCAAGCGAGTCGTTCGACGCCGTGTTC
This sequence comes from uncultured Dehalococcoidales bacterium, assembly GCA_964561465.1. Lineage (GTDB taxonomy): Bacteria > Chloroflexota > Dehalococcoidia > GIF9 > AB-539-J10 > SKVJ01. The sequence continues at coordinate 17,848 of CAZLPP010000033.1, read as the reverse complement.
GTATGCGGCGTCCTGCACCACTGCCGGACATGGCGCGCCGGCCTGGCCGAGGTTGCACGGGTGCTGAAGGATGGTGGCGTGCTCCTGCTCGAGGAGCCGGATGCTCCGTTCCTCAGGTTCGAGCGAACTCTCACCGGGCACTCCCCTGCTCTCGATGCCGGCTTCTCCCTCGAGGCGCTTCGCCACGAGATGAAGCGGGACGGCCTGGCCGTCGTAGAGCAGCGCGCGTTGTACTTCGGACTCTTTGGGAGCTTCCTTTGCGTCAAGGCCGCGACAGCCACTGGCGCTGAGTACGTGCTCGCCCGCCACGTGCTGCGCGCGCCATCCGAAAGCGAGTTCCCGGCGGGGCAGCAGGCACCGGCGTGACTCCCGCACGAGGAGCGCCGCAGCAAGCGTCGCGGAGCGCTCCTTCGAGCCCGGAATCGGTCGACGCGTGACCATCTCCCCCCGTACAAGAGTAGGCGATGCGCGCTCAGAGCACGTTGACCAGTGTAAACCACGGCAGTACAATGAGACACGATGTGCATGGCAACGGGTTGGCTGCCGCTCTTCGCGGCGGTTCCCGTCCCGGCGCCCGGTCGAGAGTCACCGGTCCGAAAATGATTCAGTCTTCAAGTTCTCTCCGGAAGGGCAACCCGTGTCTGTGCGTCTGAAGGCCCTTGTCCTGCTTGCGGCTGCCCTGGCATTCGGATTCACGGCTGTCTTTCTCGTATCGCGCCAGGCACCCGAGCCGAGCTACGCTCGCCTGGAGCAACGTTTCGTGAGCACAAACGTGGAGCGGGCGGTGGGAGCAGTGGCCGCGCAACTCGATTCCCTCTCATCAACGAACCACGACTGGTCGGCCTGGGATGACACCTACGACTTCGTTCAGAGCGGGACGGATGCCTTCATCGAGTCGAACCTCTCGAATGACTCACTCGCCAACATCGGAGTGCACCTTATGGTGTTTCTGAACGAAGAGGATGACATCGTCTACGCCAAGGCGATGGACTCGAGCTTCGAGAACCAGATCGACATTCCTCACGGGCTCGAGGCGCACCTCTCCCCGGGGAGCCTGTTGCTCTCCCATGAGAGTCCGGACAGCGTCGTCTGCGGAGTGCTCGCTCTACGGGATGGTCTGATGCTGGTTTCCGCCCGGCCGGCGGTGTCCAGCTCTGAGACAAGCCCCGTCAAGGGCACGATGCTCATGGGCATATACCTGGACGAGGCTCTGGTGCAGGCGCTGGCTTCCACGACCCGCCTGTCACTCTCGATCGAGCCCACAGCCGTATCAACACCCGCGCGAGAGCCCGTGGTTGCAGAGCCGAACCTGCTGTTGTCCGGTGACATCGGGGTGATGCCGGTCACGGAAGACACGGTTGAAGGACACACGCAGCTTCTCGACGTGTACGGAAAGGCGGTGGCGGAACTTACCGTTTCACAGGCCAGGAGTATTCGTGCGGAGGGTGAGCACACTCTTCGCTACCTGTTCGGGCTGATGCTGATACTCGGCACCGTTCTTGGCCTGCTACTGCTGGTGGTCATCGACCGCGTGGTCCTGCGGCGCATCGCGCGTCTGGCAATGGAGATTCAGGCGTGCGGCGAGGCGCAGGACTTCGCCGGCAGGGTGTCCGAAGCCGGAAACGATGAGATTGGCGACCTGGCGCGGGCCATCAACGACGCGTTCGAGGCCCTTGCTCAGACGCATGCGAAGCTTCTTAGTTCTCACGACGACCTCGAACAGACGACCGCAGACCTCAAACGCGCAGAGCAGGAGCTGAGAACCACAGCCAACCAGTTGCGGCGGCTCACCCGGCACCTGCAATCGGTACGGGAGGAGGAGCGCGCGCTGGTCGCCAGCGAAATGCACGACCGTATCGGACAGTCTTTGACGACGCTGCGGATGGACCTGGCGACCCTGACGAAGACGTGCGCGCGCGGAGCCGCGCCGTCGGCCAGCATGCTCGAGGAAATGACACACGTCGTTGACGATCTCGTGGAGACGGTCAAGCGCATGTCGGTCGGCCTCTATCCCAGCATCCTGGGAGACCTTGGCTTGAACGAAGCCATGGAGTGGCAGCTCTCGGAGTTCGGCAAGCAGAAGGGCATCCACACCATGCTCTCCGTGCGGGGAGACCCCTCCACGGTCGACTCGAGCCGGGCGCTGGTACTGTTCCGAATCCTGCAGGAGTCGCTGGCGGAGATGGCCGGCCACTCGGCCGCCACCGAAGTCAATGTGACGCTCAACGTCGAGAGTCGCTACGTCCTGCTCTCGATCGTCGACAACGGGAAGCCCCTTTCGGCGAACGACACGCAATCCGCGCGAGCGATTGCACTCGGGCTGATCAAGGACCGCGCCGAGGTCCTCGGCGGTGGCGTGACCTTCACGAGCGACGAGAGCGGCACAGCCATCGTGACGCAGTTGCCGCTGTAGCCTCGTCTCCCTGCTCCCGCGGTGGGTCGTTGCCCCCATGTTCGCAGACGCCGGCCTCTCAATCGCTGCAGCGTTGCTGGGGCTTCCGGACAACACTCACCATCTCGGCCTCCGCAACCAGTTCCGGCGCGGAGAGGCAATCCGCGGACGACTCGAACGGGTCGCCGGTAACGGTGATGTATCGCCGCGCCTCGAGAGCTATGGTTCGTGACGTGTTTCCGACTCTTGTTATCCAGCCGGTAACTTCGAGAAAGTCCCCGGCTCGCACGGGGCTCTTCAGCGAGATTGAGTTGTAGGCGGCCAGCAATCCCTCGTCTCCGTCGAAGCGAATCATCAGTTCGGTGCCGACGTCGCCAAAGAGGCCAAGCACGTACGCGCCGTTGACGAGACCGCCTGCGTAGTGTACGTCCTTCTCGCTGACCCGGAGTCTTAAGGTCACCTTCTCTCCAACCTGGACCGACCTCTTCACGCGCAAGTCCTCCCTTCAACAACGAGTCGATAGCCTGCTGAAGCGCAGTCTGAAGATGGTACCATGAGCCGATCAGACGAACCTCGCGCCGGATGGCCGCCCGGAAGAGTCCAGTTTGCGGCGCATCCTGCGGCCCTGTATCATCATATGCTTAAGCCGGACCTGAATCATCTATGGTTTCAGAAACCGCCCTTCCCGCGCGCATCGAGAGGCTGAGCGAGCTGGCCCACAACATGTGGTGGAGCTGGCACCACGCATCCCGCGCTGTCTTCAGGTCACTCGACTACCCGCTCTGGTCGCTCAGCGGCCACAACCCCGCCAGGATGCTGCACGAGATAGACCCCGTGAGGCTGCGGCTCGCCGCAAGAGATCCCGAGTTCCTCCAGGTCTACGATACGGCAATCGCGGAGCTGGACAGAGACCTCCTGGGCAACAACCTCTGGTTCCAGCAGGCCCACCCGGAGCACCGCCGGGACGTGATTGCCTACTTCTCCGCCGAGTTCGCCATCCACAACTCGCTGCCCATCTACGCCGGCGGCCTGGGCATACTGGCCGGGGACCTCCTCAAGGAGGCATCCGACCTCGGTCTGCCGATGGTCGGCGTCGGCCTCATGTACCCTCAGGGCTACTTCCAGCAGCACATCGGCCCCGACGGGTGGCAGCAGGAGGTCTACCGGGAGCTGGACTTCAGATCGGCCCCGATCTCGCCCGTTCGCATGTCTCCTGATGTGGCCTGCGCTCCGCTCACCTCCGTCAGACTTGGAGACCGGAACGTGCAACTCGGCGCCTACCTTGTGCGGGTCGGCCGCGTCGAGCTGTACCTCGTCTGCACGGACGTCGACGGCAACTCCCCGGAAGACCGTCAGCTGACGTCGAGGCTCTACACGGCGGAGCAGTCGCGCCGCATCCAGCAGGAGATCATCCTCGGCATCGGCGGGACTCGCATCCTCAGGGCCGTCGGCATCGAGCCGACGGTCTGGCACGCGAACGAGGGGCACACCGCATTCATGATGATGGAACGCATCCGAATCGAGCGGCAGCGCGGTCGGAGCCCGGAAGAAGCCCTCGAGTCGGTGCGTGCCGGCACGGTGTTCACCACACACACGCCCGTGCCCGCCGGGCACGACGTCTTCTCGTTCGAACTGATGGACCAGTACTTCAGCGGCTACTGGCCTCTGCCGGGTGCAGACCGGGATCAGATGCTCCCGCTGGGCCGGACGGACGATGCGGACCAGTTCAACATGACCACGTTCGCGCTTCGCACTGCAGCACGAAGCAACGCGGTCAGCGCGAAGCACATGCGAGTCACACAGCGCATGTGGCAGGGACTGTGGCCGGACACGCCGGAAGAATCCGTGCCCATCTCGCATGTCACCAACGGGGTGCATCCACCGACGTGGCTGTCGGCCGAACTCGCGGAACTCTACTGCCGCCACATGGGCCACGACTGGGCTGAACGGCACGACGACGTCGCACTCTGGAACAAGCTCGACGAGGTGTCGGACGAGGAACTTTGGGCCGCGCGGCGCAAGCAGAAACAGCGGCTCATCACCGCCATGGCGCTGCGCGGGCAGGAATGCTGGGCCAGCGGCCGGTGCAGCCCTCAGCAGGCTCTTGCCATGGGAGCCCTGTTTGAGCCGGGTGCACTGACGATCGGTTTCGTGCGCCGGTTCACCGAGTACAAGCGGCCCGCGCTGCTGTTCCGCGATATCGAACGTCTGAAGCGTCTCGTCCGGGACCCCTGGTCTCCTGTGCAGATCGTCTTCGCCGGCAAGTCGCATCCCGCCGATGAGGCCTCCAAGCTGCTGCTGCAGCAGGTGTATCGCATGTGCCTGGACCGCGAGTTCAGGGGCCGCGTTGCTTTCGTCGAAGACTATGACATGCACATGTCACGCCTGCTCACGAGAGGGGTCGACGTGTGGCTCAACACTCCGCGCCGGCCACGCGAGGCCTCAGGAACAAGCGGCATGAAAGCCTGCATGAACGGCGTGCTGCACCTCAGTGTGCCCGACGGCTGGTGGCCGGAAGGATACGACGGCTCAAACGGCTGGGTCATCGGAGACGAGACGGTTCCGGCCAGCCACGACGAAGAGGACGCTCAAGACGCTGCCGCGCTGTACTCCATACTCGAGAGTGAGATCGTCCCCCTGTTCTACGACCGCGATCGCAACGGAACGCCGCACGGCTGGCTGAAGAAGGTCAGGAACTCCATCAGGACTATCACGCCCCGCTTCTCCTCCCGCCGCATGGTCAAGGACTATGTCGAGACCATGTACATCCCCGTTCTTGAACGGGAACACGGGTCCCAGGCCGCACACTGACGCTGCTCCCTCTGCTTGACACCGGACGCCCCGTCTGTTGTAGTCTCAGTCAGGCGAGCCGGTGGCGAGTACGTCGCCGGTGGTGAACCATGGACAGACGCCAGCGCAACCGCGTGGTTATCGAGAACGTGCGGCCCTCGGTCGACTGCGGTCGCTTTCCGATCAAGCGTGTGGCCGGGCAACAGGTTGTCGTCGAGGCGGACATCCTTGCGGACGGACACGATGAACTGGCCTGCGCTTTGCTGTTCCGCCGCGCCGGGGCGCACGCGTGGCAGTCGCGCCCCATGACGCATCTCGGGAACGATGTCTGGCGCGGTGCGTTCCTCGCGGAGGAGGTCGGAGAGTACGAATACGCCGTGAGCGCCCGGGTCGACGCGGTCGCGACATGGCAAGCAAGGCTCCGGAAGCGACTGTCCCTGGGACAGGAGGTCTCCGCGGAGCTCCTCCTGGGGTCTCAGCTTCTTGAGGAAGCCGCGGCCGAGGCGGACGGAGAGGACCGCGACGCCCTGCTTGAGCAGGCGCAACACGTTCGCACTGCCGCTACTCCTGAGGAAGCCTCTGCGCTGGCTGATGACGCGGGCATCGCCCCGCTTGCAGCGCCGCACAGTCGTGAATGCGTCGACACGACTCTCTCGCCGGCGCTCAAAGTCAGTGTTGACCGTGAGAAGGCACTGTTCAGCGCCTGGTACGAGATGTTCCCGCGCTCTTGTTCCGCTGTTCCGGGGCGCCACGGCACGTTCGCCGACTGCGAAGCCCGTCTGCCGTACATCGCCGGTCTGGGATTCGATGTGCTCTATCTGCCCCCCATCCACCCCATCGGAGTGACCGCGCGGAAGGGCCGCAACAACGCAGAAACGTGCCGGGAAGGCGACCCCGGAACACCGTGGGCCATAGGGTCGGCGGAGGGCGGACACACGTCCGTGCATCCGCAGTTGGGCACGCTTGACGACTTCCGGTCGCTGGTGCGCGCTGCCGCGGGCTACGGCATCGAGATTGCCCTGGACCTGGCCTTCCAGTGCTCGCCGGACCATCCGTACGTGAACGAGCACCCGCTGTGGTTTCGGCGGAGGCCGGACGGCACGGTGCAGTACGCCGAGAATCCCCCGAAGAAGTACCAGGACCTCTTTCCGCTCGACTTCGAGAACGATGACTGGCGTGGCCTGTGGGACGAATTGAGCAGCGTGGTGCGCTTCTGGATAGAGCAGGGAGTACGCATCTTCCGCGTCGACAACCCGCACACGAAGCCCTTCGCCTTCTGGGAATGGCTCATCTCCTCCCTCAAAGCGGAGGACCCCGGCCTCATCTTCCTGTCAGAGGCATTCACACGCCCCAGGCTGATGCACCGGCTGGCGAAGCTGGGCTTCACGCAATCGTACACCTACTTCACCTGGCGCCGCACGAAGTGGGAGCTCATGGAGTACCTGACCGAGCTGACGCACACGGAGAGCTGCGAGTACCTGCGCCCCAGCTTCTGGCCCAACACTCCGGACATCCTGATGGACTACCTCCAGACCGGCGGCAGGCCGGCTTTTGAGGCGCGCCTCGTGCTGGCAGCGACGCTGAGCTCGAACTACGGCATCTACGGCCCCGCTTTCGAGCTGTGCGTCAACAGGCCGCTTGCCGAGGGCAGCGAGGAGTATCTCGACTCGGAAAAGTACGAGCTAAAGCAGTGGGACGTCGATTCTCCCAACAGCATCGCCGCGCTCGTCTCGACCGTGAATCGCATCAGGCGCGAGAGCACAGCGCTGCAGCAGACGAACAACCTGTGCTTCGACCACGTCGATAACCCCCACCTCATCGCGTACAGCAAGTGGGACGAAGAAGGGTCGGACCGGGTGCTCGTGGTCGTCAACATGGACCCGTCGCACGCGCAGGGAGGTTGGCTGGCACAGGCGCCGGAACCGGCCGGATACCAGCCCGGCGACGAGTACACTGTGCGCGACCTCATCAGCGGCAAAGAGTACCGCTGGTCCGGCCTTCGCAACTACGTGCTGCTCGACCCGACTGAGGCTGTGGCACACGTATTCCGTATGCCGGCGGATGCCGGCGAAGCAGCGCGCGAGTCTGACCGGCCCGGAGGTGTCCAGTGAATCGGACGCAACCGACCTACTACTGGCAGGACGACGACCCTCTCTGGTACAAGGACGCCGTCATCTACGAGGTCCACGTGCGCGCGTTTCTTGACTCGAACGCGGACGGCATCGGGGACTTTCCCGGACTGACACAGAAGCTGGACTACCTGCGCGATCTGGGCGTGAACACCATCTGGCTGCTGCCTTTCTACCCCTCGCCGCTGAAGGACGACGGCTACGACATCTCCGACTACACGAGCATCCACGCGTCCTACGGCACTCTGAAGGACTTCCGCGCGTTCATGCGTGCCGCCGACGAGCGTGGCCTGAGGGTCATCACGGAACTGGTGCTCAATCACACGTCCGACCAGCATCCCTGGTTCCAGCGGGCGAGGCGCGCCGGTCCGGGCACCCGAGCACGCGACTTCTACGTCTGGAACAACGACTCCGTCAAATACCGGGATGCCCGCATCATCTTCAAGGATTTCGAGAGGTCCAACTGGACATACGACCCCGCCGTCGGCTCCTACTACTGGCACCGGTTCTACTCTCACCAGCCCGACCTCAACTTCGACAATCCCCGCGTCCGCAACTCGATGTTGCGCGTGATGAGCTTCTGGCTCCGTCTCGGCGTCGCGGGACTTCGCCTGGACGCCGTGCCTTATCTCTACGAGAGAGAGGGGACGAACTGTGAGAACTTGCCGGAGACCCACGCGTTCCTCAGGGAGCTGCGACAGCAGGTAGACAGGCGCTTCCGCAACCGCATGCTCATCGCCGAGGCGAACCAGTGGGCTGAGGACGCGGCGGCCTACTTCGGCCAGGGAGACGAGTGCCACATGGCCTTCCATTTCCCGCTCATGCCACGCCTGTTCATGGCCATCCGGATGGAAGACCGGTTCCCAATCGTCGATATCCTCGAGCAGACGCCGAAGATACCGGATTCGTGCCAGTGGGCCATCTTCCTGAGAAACCATGACGAGTTGACGCTGGAGATGGTCACGGACGAAGAGCGCGACTTCATGTACCGCGTCTACGCGCACGACCGCCAGACGCGCATCAACCTGGGCATACGGCGGCGTCTTGCTCCCCTGCTGAACAACGACCGGAAGAAGATGGAGCTGATGAAGGCTCTGACGTTCTCCCTTCCGGGAACGCCGGTGGTGTACTACGGCGACGAGATAGGCATGGGGGACAACTTCTACCTGGGCGACCGGAACGGCGTGCGCACGCCGATGCAGTGGAGCGCTGACCGGAACGCCGGGTTCTCGGCAGCCAATCCGCAGCGGCTCTACCTGCCGGTGACCATCGACCCCGAGTACCACTACGAGACCATCAACGTCGAGGCGCAGCAGAACAACCCCGACTCGTTCCTCTGGTGGATGAAGCGGCTCATAGCGGTCAGCCGCCGGTACCGTGCCTTCGGCCGGGGAAGCATCGAGTTTCTCCATCCCGGGAACCGCAAGATCCTGGCGTTCGTTCGCCGCTATGAAGGCGAGACGCTGCTCGTGGTGGCGAACCTGTCCCGGCACGCCCAGCACTCGTTTCTCACTCTCCCGGGCCTGGCCGGGATGGTGCCGGTGGAGCTTTTCGGGCGCAACGATTTCCCGACGATTGCCGAGACCCCCTACCTCATCTCGCTGGGGCCCTATGCGTTCTACTGGTTCTCCCTCGAGACTCGGGCGGCTCAGGTAGACCAGGCAGTGCGCCCCGGCGACGCAGCGTCGCCAGCGGCCATCGTCGTCCGGTCAGGGCCCGAGGACCTGTTGAAGCGAGCCTATCGCTCTCGCTTTGAGACAGCCCTGCTCCGGCACGTGCGGCGCTCAAGGTGGTTCGGCGGCAAGGCCCGCCAGGTCAGGAGCAGCACCATCGTCGAGACCGTGCCAGTCCCGATAGGTGAACGCACGGCCTTCCTCGCCATCCTCAGGGTCGAGTACACCGAAGGCGAACCTGAGTCCTACCTGATTCCGGTTGACTTCGCCCAGAGGGATGCGGCGACGCAAGTCGCGAGCGACTACCCGTGGTCCGTCATCGCCGGCGTGGAGGTGAAAGGCTCACCCGCCGGAACCGGGTACGTCGCCTACGATGCGCTCGCTTCAGCCGAGTTCAGAACCGCACTCATCGAGACCATCGGGCGGCGCCGCAGTCTCAGAGGTCAGCACGGCGCCGTGTCCGGCCTCCGGACAAGGGGCGTGTACACCCGAACCCTCGGATCCGCGCAGGAGAAGCTGGAGTCCACTCCGGTGCGATCGGAGCAGTCCAACAGCTCGATCGTCTACGCAGACCGGTTCATCCTCAAGCTGTATCGAAGGCTGGAGGAGGGTACATCGCCGGAGCTTGAGATCGGCCGCTACCTGACGGAGCGGCAGCCGTTCCCGAACGTCACGCCGGTGGCCGGGGCAATCGAGTACCGGGGAGAACCTCCCGCCCAGCCAGTCACGCTTGCCATCCTGCACAAGTACGCCCGGGCGGAGGGAGACGCGTGGGGCTTCACTCTCGACGCGCTCGGACGCTACTTTGACCATGCCCTGGCCCGCACCAGCGCTGCCGCACCCCTGCCGGCCGCCATCTCCCCCCTGGCGCTCAGCCGCGAGCCGGCGTCTGCCGAGGCGGACGATGCGGTCGGGCCGTACCTGGAATCCGCCCGCCTCCTCGGGCAGCGAACCGCAGAGTTGCACCTGGCGCTTGCCTCAGCCGTCGAGGACGAAGGCTTCGCACCCGAGCCGTTCTCCGCGATCTATCAGCGCTCGCTTTACCACGGGCATCGGGCCTACACCGTGCAAGTGCTGAGCGAACTGAGAAGCGCGCTGCCTTCGCTCCCCACTGAGGTGCGGCAGGATGCAGAGACGGTGGTCGCCCGCGGTGAGGCCATACTGGCGAGGTTCCAGGCAATCACCCGCAGGCGCATAGCGGCGATGCGCATACGGTGCCACGGCGACTACCACCTCGGCCAGGTGCTGCACACGGGCAACGACTTCGTCATCATCGACTTCGAAGGTGAACCGGCGCGCAGCCTGGGCGAGCGCAGGATAAAGCACTCGCCGCTGAGAGACGTTGCCGGTATGCTGCGCTCATTCCACTACGCGACGCACGTGGCGCTGCGCGGCCAGACAAGCACGGTTGTCCGGAGCGAGGACCTGCCGGTGCTGGGGCAATGGGCACGAGCCTGGTACCTGTGGGTATCGGGCGCCTTCCTCCGGGCATACGTGGACCTGATGGCCGACACGCCTGTGCTCCCATCCAGGCCGGAGGACATCGGCATAGTCCTTGACGCGTATCTGCTGCAGAAAGCGCTCTACGAGGTGAACTACGAGCTGAACAACCGCCCCGACTGGCTGACAGTGCCTCTCCAGGGAGTCCTGCAGGTGCTCGAGTCAACGCCATGAGACACGGGACGGGCATGCGAGGTCTGCATGCTCTCGCAGAGCTCCACCGGATCCAGACGTCATACTACGACGTGACGGGTCGCCGCATTCGGGTTCCCGAGGCGACGCTGCTGGCGCTGCTGGGTGCACTCGGTGTACAGGTGGAGACGCCCGGAGACTGCTGCAACGCCGTACGCGAGCAGCGCCTGCGGCAACGTGAGCAGATGGTCGAACCCGTGCTCGTGGCGTGGGACGGGATTCTGGCTCCGTTCGAATTGCAGCTCCGCGGAGGGGAAGCGGCTTCCATCCACCTCAGCGTCACGGCCGAGGACGGGACAGAGACACCTCTCGATAGCGGCGGAGTGAGCCTGCGAGAGAGGGGCCTCATCGAATGCGAGGGCCGGAGGTACCGCTCGCTGGAGGTTCGCATCAACGCACCGCTGCCCCGCGGCTACCACAGCCTGCACTGCAGCACCAGCGAGAGAAGCGCCACGGCGCATGTGTTTTCGGCGCCGCGATATGTGTACCGCCCGCCGGAGGAACTGCGACGATGGGGTTCATTCCTGCCCCTCTACGCGCTTCGCACCAGCAGCGACTGGGGGGCCGGGAGCTACACCGACCTCGCCCGGCTCACGGAATGGACAGGTCAGCAAGGCGGTCACCTCGTCGGGACCCTGCCGCTTCTGCCGTGCTTTCACGGCCCCGCAGGAGAGACGAGTCCATACCTCCCGGTCACGCGGCTGCTCTGGAGCGAGTTCTTCATCGATGTTGAGTCGGCGCCGAACCTCGCCGGGTGCGAAGAAGCGCTGGAGATGCTGCGGTCACCGACTCTGGTGCAGCGGAGAGATGCGCTGCGGCGCGGCGCTGCAGTCGACTACTCCGAGGTGTGGCGCCTGAAGCGTGCGGTCCTCCAGGCGCTGGCTCGACAGGCGCTTGGCGGCGGAAACGGTTGCCGTGAAGCGCAGCGGGACTTCCTGCGCGAGCACCCTCTGGTTTCCGACTACGCTGCCTTCCGAGCTGCAACTGAGGCAATGGGCCGGCCCTGGCGGGAGTGGTCCCCTCGCGCATCTCTCGGCGACCTTTCGCAGACCGGAATCGACCGGGAAACGACGGGCCTCTACGAATACGCACAGTGGTTGGCACAGCTGCAGATGCCGTCCATGGCATCGAAGGACGCGGGGCCTGGACTGTACCTCGACCTGCCGCTCGGTGTGGACCCGGATGGCTACGACGCGTGGCGGTACAGAGAGTGCTTTCTCTCAGGCGCGTCGTGCGGCGCGCCGCCAGATGTGCTCTTCACCACCGGACAGGACTGGGGCAGTCCGCCTTTGCATCCGGAGGTCATCAGGCGCCGCGGTTACGACTACTTCCGGGCAGTCCTCGACCACCACATGCGAAGCGCCTCAGCTCTGCGCATAGACCACATCATGGGGCTGCATCACCTCTTCTGCATACCGAGGGGCAGCACCTCAGCGGCGGGAACCTACCTCCGCTACCGCTCGGAGGAGACGTATGCGGTCCTCAGCATCGAGTCGCACCGCCACCGGACCGTCCTGGTTGGAGAAGACCTTGGCACCGTGCCCCGCGAAGTCCGACGGGAGATGGGGCGCCATCGACTGAACCGGATGTTCGTGGTGCACTATGAGCTCGAAGGTATGGCGGATAGAACGGAGCTGCGCGTGCCCCAAGCCTGCCTGGCCGCGCTCAACACGCATGACATGCCTCCCTTCGCAGCTATCTGGAACGGCCTTGACATCTGTCAACATCAGGAGCTTGGCATCGTAGCGCCCGCCGATGCGCCGGCAGCAAGGGAGAGGCGGCAGCGTCTCAAACAGTCGCTGCTCTCCCTTCTGCCCTGCCGGCTGGAGATGGAGAAGGCTGGTGCGCGTGACGTGCTACGATGCACTCTGCAGTGGCTCGGCGCACGGAGGGCGCGCTACATGCTTGTGAACCTGGAAGACCTCTGGCTTGAGACAAGACAGCCGAACGTGCCCGGTATCGGAGCCGCTTACCCCTCGTGGCGGCACAGAGCCGCCCTGACCATTGAGCAGATCCGCAGCAGTCCAGACGTGGCCGCCCTCCTCGACGTCGTACGGAGGTCGAGAGCGGGCACGGGCGGAGGAGACCCGTAGATGGAAGGCGCCATCCAGCAGATGCAGTATGGACGGTCCCTGCTGACCGACGACGACATCTACCTCTTCAACGAGGGGAACCATTTCCGGCTCTACGACAAGCTCGGGGCACACACCATCGAGGTGGATGGACGGCCGGAAACGCACTTCGCCGTATGGGCGCCGAACGCAGAGCACGTGTCCGTGGTCGGCGATTTCAACAACTGGGACCGCTCGGCGCACCCGCTGCATCCGAGAGACTCATCCGGCATCTGGGAAGGATTCTGTCCCGGCATGGGTGGCGGAGGGCTGTACAAGTACCACATACACTCGCGCCACCGCGGCTACCGCGTCGACAAGACGGACCCCTTCGCCTTCCATTGCGAGGTGCCGCCGAAGACCGCCTCGGTGGTGTGGAATCTGGACTACTCGTGGGGCGATCAGGAATGGATGAGCCGCCGAGGGACCGCCAACTCGCTCGGACAGCCCTTGTCGATCTATGAGGTACACCTCGGGTCCTGGCGGCGCGTCCCGGAGGAGGGCTTTCGCTCCTTGAGCTACCGGGAGATGGCGCCGCTGCTGGCCGACTACGTGCGGGAGACGGGTTTCACGCACGTCGAGTTCCTGCCCCTGATGGAGCACCCTTTCTTCGCATCCTGGGGCTATCAGATCATGGGTTACTTCGCCGCATCCAGGCGGTACGGCACGCCGCAGGACCTGATGTACCTCGTGGACTACCTGCACCAGCACGGTATCGGCGTCATCCTCGACTGGGTGCCATCGCACTTCCCTACCGACGAATCCGGGCTGGCGTATTTCGACGGCACGCACCTGTTCGAGCATGCCGACAGGCGACAGGGGTTCCACCCCGACTGGAAGAGCTACATCTTCAACTACGGCCGCAACGAGGTGCGCAGCTTCCTCATCAGCAGCGCCCTCTTCTGGCTCGACAAGTATCACGCGGACGGTCTCAGAGTCGACGCGGTTGCGTCGATGCTCTACTTGGACTATTCGCGGAACCGAGGCGAGTGGCTGCCAAACCGGCAGGGCGGACGCGAGAACCTCGATGCAATCGGCTTCCTGAGGCGGCTCAACGAGGAGGTCTACCGGAGCTACCCCGACGTGCAGACCATAGCCGAGGAGTCTACCGCCTGGCCGATGGTGTCACGCCCGACCTACCTCGGCGGGCTGGGTTTCGGGCTGAAGTGGGACATGGGGTGGATGCACGACATGCTCGACTACATGGGCAGGGAGTCGGTGCACCGGAAGTACCACCACAATCTGCTCACGTTCCGAATGCTTTACGGCTTCAGCGAGAACTTCGTCCTGCCGCTGTCTCACGACGAGGTCGTGCACGGAAAGGGCTCGCTCCTGAGGAAGATGTCCGGGGACGAGTGGCAGAAGTTCGCCAACCTGAGGGCTCTCTTCGGCTACATGTACGGCATGTCCGGGAAGAAGCTGCTGTTCATGGGAGACGAGTTCGCCCAATGCGAGGAGTGGAATCACGACCTGAGCATCGACTGGCATCTGCTGAATCACGAGCGCCACGCACAGATGAGGGCCTGGGTGGCGCGGCTGAACGCGACCTACCGGGCTGTCCCCGCGCTGCATGAACTCGACTGCGAGCCGTCGGGATTCGAATGGGTGAGCGGGGACGACGTGGACCAGAGCGTCATCGCATTCCTGCGGAAGAACAGGGGAGCGAGCGACACGGTGCTGGTGGTCTGCAACTTCACGCCGGTGCCGAGATACGGCTACCGGGTCGGCGTGCCACGCGACGGCGCGTGGAACGTCCTGCTGAACAGCGACTCAGCGGAGTTCGGGGGCAGCGGCGTCGAGAACGGCTCCTCAGTCGCGGCGTCCGGCCGGACATGGCATGGCAGGCCGTTCTCCATCGAGCTGACGCTTCCTCCTCTTGCAGTCGTGTTCCTGCGCTCCCCGTCGGCAACTGAGCCCGAGGCAAGTCCCGCCGGGCAGGGAAGCTGAGGAGTCCCGACCACAGCCCCGCTTCGTGCCGGGGACCCGGACAGGCGCGACGGGTTGGACCGCCCCCAGTGTTACCATTGAGCAAGGGGATTACCAGGGATGGAACGCTTCATCTGCGTGCACGGGCATTTCTACCAGCCTCCCCGCGAGAACGCCTGGCTGGAGCAGATTGAGATTCAAGACTCCGCCTACCCATACCACGATTGGAACGAGCGGATCGACGCCGAATGCTACCGGCCGAATGCCGAAGCGCGCATCCTCGACGGTGAGGGCTACATAACCCGCATCGTGAACAACTTCGCGCGCATGAGCTTCAACGTCGGCCCCACCCTCCTTTCCTGGATGGAGCGGAAGGCGCCCGAGACGTATCGGGCCATTCTTGGCGCAGACCAGGAGAGCCGCCGGCGTTTCTCCGGTCACGGCTCGGCCATATCACAGGTCTACAACCACGTCATCATGCCGCTGGCGAACAGGCGCGACAAGGTGACGCAGGTGCGCTGGGGCATCGATGACTTCCGCCATCGCTTCGCGCGCGAGCCGGAAGGAATGTGGCTTCCCGAGACGGCCGTCGACATCGAGACACTCGACGTCCTGGCTGAATACGGCATCAGGTTTACCCTGCTCGCCCCGCGACAGGCTGCGCGAGTGCGACGCGCCGGCTCGACGGAGTGGCGAGACGTATCCGGGGAGACGATCGATCCCACCACTGCCTACCTGCAACGCCTGCCCTCCGGCCGCAGCATCGCCATCTTCTTCTATGACGGCCCCATCGCCAGAGCCATCGCCTTCGAAGGAATCCTTTCGAGCGGCGAGACCTTCGCGCAGCGTCTGACAGGAGCATTCAACGGCACGCGTGAGTGGCCGCAACTGGTGCACGCAGCGGTGGACGGCGAGACCTTCGGGCATCACCATCGATTCGGAGAGATGGCCCTGGCCTACGCAATCGACTACGTCGAGGAGAACGGCCTGGCGAAGACCACGAACTACGGCGAGTACCTGGAGAAGTATCCTCCAACTCACGAAGTCGAGATTGCAGAGCGCACCTCGTGGAGCTGCACCCATGGCATCGAGAGATGGCGCGGTGACTGCGGCTGCAATACCGGACAGAATCGCGACTGGAACCAGGCGTGGAGAGTCCCGCTGAGGGAGTCGCTCGACTGGCTTCGCGATGCGGTCGCCCCTGCTTTCGAGGAACAGGCGAGGACGCTGGTAGGCGACCCCTGGGAGGCGAGGAACCAGTACATCCAGGTCATTCTCGACCGGTCGCCGGAGAGCCTGGCGACGCTCTTCGATCGACAGGCACGCCGGCCCTTGAGCGAGACGGAGCGCGTGACGCTGCTCAAACTGCTCGAGTTGCAGCGTCATGCAATGCTCATGTTCACAAGCTGCGGCTGGTTCTTCGATGAGTTGTCACGCATAGAGACGGTGCAGGTGTTGCAGTATGCGGGCCGCGTTGCCCAGCTCGCGAAGGAGCTGTTCCGGAACGGGACGGAGACGGAGTTCCTCGAGCACCTTGCCGGAGCACACAGCAATCTCACCGAACAGGGAGACGGCCGCCAGATCTATGAGCGCTTCGTGAGGCCGGCGATGGCCGACCTCCCGGCGGTGGCGGCGCACTTCGCTGTCAGCTCCGTCTTCGAGCACTACGGCCGGGAGTTCGAGATGTTCTGCTATCCCGTCGAGGTACAGGACATCCGCAGTTCGGAGACGGGGCGGTCCCGCCTGGTGGTCGGGAGGATACGTCTGAGCTCGGACATAACGACCGAGTCTGACCTCTTCGCTTTCGGCGTCGTCTACTTCGGCGAGCACAACCTGCACGCGGCCGTAGGGCGTTTCCAGAGCGACTCATCGTACGAGGAGACAGCACAGGAACTGAGACGCCTCTTCGAGGCGGCCGACTTCCCGGAGATCACCCGCAGTCTCCACCGGCACTTCGGCGAATCCACGTACTCCCTGAAGTCGCTGTTCAAGGACGAGCAGCGGAAAATCATGGGCTACATCCTTGAAGGGACGCTGGCGGACATCGAACAGGTCTTCAGGCAACTGTACGAGCATCACAACCCGCCGATGCGCTTTCTGACCGAGATAGGAAACCCGCTTCCGAAGGCGTTCAAGGACGCCGCGGAGTTCATCATCAATACGGATCTGCGCAGAGTCCTGGCGGATGATCCCCCTGACCTGAAACGGGTCGAGGGGCTGTTCTCAAGCGCCGCGAGTTGGAATGCCGAGCTGGACACCGAGGGCCACGCGTATCTTCTCCGGCTGTCGCTGCGCCGGATGATGGAGTCGCTGTCAAAGAGCCCGGACGACGAGAGCGCCCTGGCAGGTCTCACGGCGGCGGTGGCCCTGGTTCAGCGGCTGCCGTTCCCGATCGACCTTGGTGAGGTCCAGCATCTCTTCTACCGTCTCATCCCGTCCGCAAGGGAGGAGCACCGCACTCGAACCGAGGCAGGAGACGCCGTCGCGGCGCGCTGGTTGGCGGCATTCGACAAGCTGGGCGATCAGTTGCGGGTTCGGACCGGGTGACACCGGCGTCGCGACTGCTCTTGGGCCGGCACGGAAACCGCATGACGGAGGAGACGGTCGCACCCGGAAGAGGGCGGCCGCCGGGGAAAAGGAAAGGGGCACTGTGTCCAGTGCCCCTTGCGGAATGCGGGATTGGTAGCGGGGGTTGGATTCGAACCAACGGCCTCCGGGTTATGAGCCCGACGAGCTTCCACTGCTCTACCCCGCGACGGATGCGCGCTTGCGCTTCCGGTATCTCTTACGTTTTGTGTCCGACTTGACGTAGGTCAAGGCCTCGGTCATTAGTACGGCTAAGCTAAACACATTGCTGTGCGTACACATGCCGCCTATCAAGCAGGTGGTCTTCCTGCGACCTTACCTGGTTGACCCAGTGGGAGATCTCATCTTGAGGCGAGCTTCGTACTTAGATGCTTTCAGCACTTATCCCAACCAGACGTAGCTACCCAGCGTTGCCCCTGGCGGAACAACTGGCACACCAGCGGTCTGTCCCTCCCGGTCCTCTCGTACTAGGGAGAGCTCCTCTCAAATCTCCGGCGCCCACAGCGGATAGAGACCGACCTGTCTCACGACGGTCTGAACCCAGCTCGC
>CAZLPP010000032.1:0-25788 GCA_964561465.1 uncultured Dehalococcoidales bacterium | reverse complement strand
TTACCGCGGCTGCTGGCACGTAGTTAGCCAAGACTTATTCCTCGAGTACCGTCAGAATTCTTCCTCGAGAAAAGAGGTTTACAACCCGAAGGCCTTCTTCCCTCACGCGGTGTCGCTGGGTCAGGCTTTCGCCCATTGCCCAATATTCCTTGCTGCTGCCTCCCGTAGGAGTTGGGGCCGTGTCTCAGTCCCCATCTGGCTGGACATCCTCTCAGACCAGCTACCGATCACTGCCTTGGTGGGCCGTTACCTCACCAACTAGCTGATCGGCCGCAGGCCTATCCGTGAGTGCCTTGCGGCTTTAGTGAGACTGCTTTGGCAATCCCACACCATGCGGTATTAGCGTACCTTTCGGTAAGTTATCCCCCGCTCACGGGTAAGTTACCCACGTGTTACTCAGCCGTCCGCCACTAGACCACAATCCGAGAATCGTAGTCCCGTACGACTTGCATGCATAAAGCGCACCGCCAACGTTCATCCTGAGCCAGGATCAAGCTCTCAGTTTAAAGAACCTTCCTTCCACTATTCAGCTGTTAAGGTGCGAGCCCGGATATAGTACAGAATGCCGCAGAGGGCTGTCAAGCGGATTCCGTTCGTCGCAGGGCGATTCTCACCTCTCTGGTAGCTCGGAACTTGCCGGTGCTACAATAGCCGCGTCGTTCACTACGGAGCGCGTGACCATGTCGATCGCCGAGGGACAGGAACTCAGGATCCAGAGCATCTCCGAGGGGAAGCTCACCTGGGTCTATATCGAGAAACCCACCGAGGCCGAGGGCGAGTACCTCGAGGAGAAGTACGGTTTCCACCCCCTCGAGATAGACGACGTTCTCAGCCGGGCTCAGCGCCCCAAGATAGATGAAGATGACGACCACCTCTTCATCGTCATGCAGTTCCCTGTCTTCGACAAGCAGAACCGCATAACGCGACCGAGCGAGGTCGACGTCTTCATCGGCGAGGACTACGTCGTTACGGTACACTGTAACGCCGATCTGAAGCCGCTCTCGGCGTTCTTCCGCGAGTGCCAGATGCGCGACGAAAGTCGCGCCGCCTATCTCGGGCGCAGCTCGGGCTACCTTCTCTACCATATCATCGACCGTCTCGTGAACTACTGCTTCCCCATCCTGAACAAGATCACCGAGAACATCGAGGACATCGAAGACGTCATCTTCACGGAGTCCGTGCCCGAGACGGTCCGCGCCATCTCCCTGCTCCGCCGCGACCTGATCTCCTTCCGGCGCGTCATCAGGCCCCAGATTGCCGTCATCGAGACGCTTGAACAGGAAGACTACCCCTTCTTCAAGGAAGAGCAGGAGATCTACTTCGGCGACGTCGCGGACCACGTGCGGAAAATCTGGGACGGTCTCGAGGATTGCAAGGAAGTCGTCGACGGGCTGTACGAGACGAGCAACTGGTTCACGTCGCATCGCATCCAGGAGATTATGCGGGTCCTGACCATCATCACGGTGGTACTCGCTCCTCTGACGCTCATGTCCGGCATCTTCGGCATGAACGTCCCTCTCCCCGGGGGAGTTGACGGGGGTAGCTTGTTCCCTCTGGGGCTCATCCTCGGACTGATGGCCGGAACGGGCGCCGCCATGCTTGCCTACCTGCGTCACCGTCACTGGCTCTGAAGTCGCCCGAGCACTCGCAGTTGAATCGCGCCCGAGTCGAGGAGGTCACATGCTCTTCACCATAGACATCGGCAACACCAGCATGAACATGGGCATGTTCGAGGGCGAGCGCCTGGTGCACTCGTGGCGCCTTATGACCGGCATCGATCGCTCCGCTGACGAGTACGGTTCCCTCATCTTCAGCCTGCTGCAGCGACACTCCCTACCCATCGCCTCGATTCGCGGCACCGTCCTGTGCAGCGTCGTTCCTCCGCTCGTTCCGGTGTTCCAGGAGGTCTGCAGAAACTACCTCGACAGTGACCCCCTGGTCATCGAGCCGGGGATCAAGACCGGGCTTCGGCTGCTGGTCGACAACCCGCGTGAGCTGGGTCCCGACAGGGTCGCGAACGCGGTTGCCGGAATGCGTCTGTACGGGAAACCTCTGATCGTCATCGATTTCGGCACAGCCACAACTTTCGACGTCGTCTCCGCGTCAGGCGACTTTCTCGGGGGCGCCATCGCTCCCGGCATCAATATCGCCAGCGAAGCGCTGTATCGTCGCACGGCCATGCTGCCGCGGATCGAACTGACCCGTCCGCGGCACGCGATCGGAAAGGGCACCGTCAGTGCGATGCAGTCCGGCATCCTCTTCGGCTACATCGGGCTCATCGAGAAGCTCATCAAGGAGATCTCCGCTGAGCTTGAATCCGAGCCTGTCGTCGTCTCGACCGGCGGCTACTCCCCCATGTTTGTCGAAGGGGTGCCGTCGATTCAGGTGTGCAACCCGGACCTATCCCTCATTGGACTCCGCCTCATATACGAGATGAACTCATCCGAGCGATAGTCGAAGGGAGTGCGATGAAACGGCAGACCGTGCTTCTCGGAGTCACCGGCAGCATTGCCGCCTACAAAGCTCCGGAGATCGCCCGTGAACTGGAGCGCCGCGGTGTCACCGTCCATGTGCTCATGACGGACGCCGCCACCGAGTTCATCGCTCCCCTCACCTTTGAGGCGCTGCTCGACAGACCCGTCAGGACGCGCGTGTTCTCGCACGGCAAAGACGAGTACATCCCGCACGTGAAGCTCGCAGACGTTGCGGACGCCCTGCTGGTAGCACCGGCAAGTGCGGACATCATCGCACGTCTGGCGAACGGGCTGGGAGACGATATCATCTCATGCACCGCACTCGCATTCGGCGGTCCGCTCATCGTGGCCCCCGCGATGCACACCCGCATGTACTTGCATCCGGCGACGCAGGCGAATCTGGCAACGCTGCGACAGCGCGGCGCGGTGGTCATCGGGCCGGAGTCGGGCAGTCTCGCGTCCGGCGACTCAGGTCCCGGCCGGATGTCTGCTCCGGACGCAATCGTCGCATGGACCATGAAGACGCTTGGGCGCCGGGGAGACCTGGCCGGCAAGGTGGTGGTCGTCACGGCCGGCGGGACCCAGGAACCGATAGACCCGGTGCGATGCGTCACGAACCGTTCGTCCGGCAAGATGGGATACGCCCTGGCGGAAGCCTGCCGTGACCGCGGCGCCACGGTCATCCTCGTGACCGCGCCGACGAGTCTGGAACCGCCGGTCGCTGTGGACGTCCGTCGCGTGACAACCGCACAGCAGATGTATGATGCCACGCGAAGCGCCGCAGCCGGTGCTGACGCGCTCATCATGGCCGCGGCTGTGGCAGACTATCGCCCGTCGAATCCCGCCACGGACAAGATCAAGAAGGAGCGCGAGACGCTGACCATCCCGCTTGAGCGGACGGTCGACATCCTGAAGTCCCTCGAAGGGGACTTCGTGCGCGTCGGCTTCGCGGCGGAAAGCAGCAGTCTCGAGCAGAACGCGAAGGCGAAGCTGACCGAGAAGCACCTGGACCTCATCGTTGCCAACGACATCACCGCGAGCGACAGCGGCTTCGGCTCGGACGACAACCGGGTGAGCATCCTCGACCGCGACGGCGGCATCGACCGACTCCCGCTGATGTCGAAACGCGAGGTAGCCGACCGGGTGCTCGACCGGGTCGTGGGGCTTCTGTCCCACGCGTGACCGGCCCAATAACCGGCTACTTGTGGACCGTTCACGACGGTCCATCTCGAAAGCGAGGTACAGGCTGTTGGAACGAGAGACACTGGCGAAAGCGTACGAACCCGGAAGGATCGAGAAGAAGTGGTATGACTTCTGGCTCTCGAACGGGTTCTTCCGGCCCCGGATCGACCCCGACCGGTCACCGTACGTGATCGTGATGCCCCCACCCAACGTCACGGGCGAGCTGCACGTCGGGCACGCGCTGACGATGGCGCTTGAGGACATCATGATCCGCTGGCACCGCATGCTGGGCGAGCCGACGCTGTGGGTACCAGGCTCGGACCACGCCGGCATCGCCACTCAGGTGCTCGTGGAGCAGGACTTGGCCCGCGAAGGCCTCACGCGGTTCGATATCGGCCGGGAGAAGTTCGTAGAGCGCGCCTGGGTCAGGGCACAGAAGAGCCGGCGCGCCATCGAACTGCAGCACCATCTGCTTGGATGCTCGTGCGACTGGGACCGGGACACGTTCACTCTCGACGAGGCTCCCAGCAAGGCGGTTCGCACCGCCTTCGTGCGCCTGTACCAGAAGGGGCGAATCTACCGCGGCGAGCGCATGGTGAACTGGTGCCCGCGTTGCCGGACAGCACTGTCCGACCTCGAGGTGGAGCACCAGGACACCGAAGGACACCTCTACTACTTCCGCTACCCGTTCGTTGAGGGAGACGGATTCCTCACCATCGCAACCACCCGACCCGAGACCTACTTCGGCGACACGGCGGTAGCCGTGAGCCCGAACGACGAACGCTACCGCGGCGCAGTCGGCAGACGCGTCAGGCTCCCCGGGACCGGCCGCGACATACCTGTCATCGCTGACGAGGCCGTGGACCCGACCTTCGGTACTGGGGCGCTCAAGATCACACCCTGCCACGACCCCACGGACCTGCAGGTAGCCGACCGGCACAACCTGCCTCACGTCAACGTGTTCAACCTGGACGGCAGCATGAACGCGGAGGCGGGCGCCTGCAAAGGGCTTGACCGCCAGACGTGCCGCGAACGCGTGGTCGAAGAGTTCGAACGCCAGGGGCTGCTCGACCACATCGAGCCGTACTCCCACATGGTCGGCCACTGCAGCCGCTGCCGCACCGCCGTCGAGCCAAGCATCAGCCTGCAGTGGTTCGTCGACACGAAGCCCCTGGCGGAAGCGGCGATTGAAGCCGTCCGCAGCGGCGAGATCCGCATAATCCCCGACCACTTCACCAAGGTGTACTTCTCCTGGATGGAGTCCATCAAGGACTGGTGCATCAGCCGGCAGCTCTGGTGGGGCCACCGCATCCCGGTGTGGTACTGCAGCGACTGCGGGGCGTTGACCGTCGCGGTCGAGACCCCTACCTCGTGCTCCGGCTGCGGCAGCGCCCGCATCGAGCAGGACCCGGATGTGCTGGACACCTGGTTCAGCTCCGGGCTATGGCCGCACTCCACGCTGGGATGGCCCGACGACACTGAAGACATGCGCTACTTCTACCCGACCACCATGATGGAAACGGGCTACGACATCCTGTTCTTCTGGGTTGCCAGGATGATCATGATGGGCATCGAGGACACCGGCAAGGTGCCGTTCCGGTACGTGTATCTGAACGGGCTGATACGGGACGAGCAGGGCCAGAAAATGAGCAAGATGCGCGGCAACGTCATCAGACCTGATGACGCCGTCGCCAGGTACGGTGTCGATGCCCTGCGCTACGCGTTGACCACCGGCAATTCGCCGGGCAATGACCTTTCGCTTGGAGATGCCAAGCTGGAAGCGGGCCGCAACTTCGTGAACAAGGTCTGGAATGCCACCCGGTTCGTACTCCAGGCCACCCGGGAGTGGCGGGCGACATCCTCGGACACTCGCCCGGCGACGCCGGCGCCCACAGACTTGACAGACCGGTGGATCCTGAGCCGCCTGAACCGCCTTGTCACGTCGGTCAGGGCCCTGATGGCGGAGTACCAGCTCGGGGAAGCCGAGAGGCAGGTGCAGGAGTTCCTGTGGTCCGAGTTCTGTGACTGGTACATCGAATTTGCCAAGCTGAGGATGCGTCAGACCAACTCCGCCGGCGCAGCCGGCGGGTCAGGCTCGCCCGCACCGTATCTGGTGGCTGTGCTCGACGCCGCCCTGCGGCTGCTGCATCCCTTCATGCCCTTTGTCACCGAGGAGCTCTGGCAAACGCTCCAGCCCACCGAGGCGAGTGCCGATTCCGTCAGTTCCATCATGGTGTCGCCGTGTCCGGAAGCCCGGCCGGAACTGGATGACCCCGTAGCGGAGCGAGTGGTCGGCGCGGCTATCGACATTGTTCGCGCGCTGCGAAACGCACGCGCCGAGAGGCGCCTGGAACCCCAGGACCGGCTGGACGCGTCCGTCTTCTCCGGCGCCGGTCTGCTCGGGCAACTGAGAGCACTCGTCCCCGCAATCGAGAGCCTCGCCCGCACTCACATACAGCGTGTGGCTGACCGCGACGAGCGGACCGGAGCCACGAACACTGAACGGGCAATCGTTCTGGCGGACGCCGAGGTGGTGGTTTCGAAGGCATCAGCCGATGAGGCAGGGCGCATTTGCGCACAGCTCGAGAAGGAAGCAGAGGCCACTCGCAGCCGGCTGCAGGCAATTGAGGCGAGGCTGGACGACGCCGTCTTCGTGGCGAAGGCGCCGGCTGATGTCGTGGCACGGCAACGCGACCTCGCGGCAGGCCTGCGGGACAAGCTCGAACGCCTCGAGGCGGAACGGCGCGACCTCGGCTAGACGGCTAGCCTTCCCGCCGAACTCATGTACCGGTGCAGGAGGGTAAGCGCGCGCTTCGTGTCGCTGGCGACCCGCGACTTGTCCGCGCTCCTGAGTCGCAGCTTGAAGCGCCAGTAGGTGAACTCCTTCATCTGCGTCAGCGTAACCGACCGGCGTGGCCGCAGCCCACGCTCGCGCCTGAAGGCGTCGAACAGCTCCGCGCGAGTGCTGCCGTAGACGTGTGTGAAGGCGTCATCCAGCGTGGCGTCATAGCGTGTCAGGCCCGATGTCCGGCGCCGCCGCCTCAGGTCCTCGAGCACCGCCTGCACCACCATCTCCTCAACCATGACGCCGTAGATGAACGTCAGATACGCCCGGTACCTCTCCGCGCCGATGAGGTCACGCAGATCCTCGCGTTCGGGCGCCCGCGGCGGCCGATCGCTGGCCAGCAACGCCAGCATCTGTTCCTCCGGCACGAGGTCGGACACCTCCAGGCTGATGCGCTCGCACAGGCGCAGCAGGTCAAACGCCTCACCGTCAATGAGGTAGAGGAAGCGCTCGCCATCGACCACCTCTTCATCCAGCGGCCACCGCTCCGCCGCACGCAACAGGCACCGGTACCAGTCGTCGCCGGAAGCGATGCGAGCCCTGAGTTCCTCTATGACGGAATGTGTGTCAGATGAGGCCATGAACGACAAGTATAGTACGTGCAGGCTCCATCGCGCCCGCCACGCTGCCCGGCTACCTGAGAGAGGCGCCCGCCAGCGTCACCCCGGCGCTATCCCGTGTTGCGGTGACGTCCGCTGACGGAATTCGGATACCGCCTTCAGAAGGGTCCGGGACCTCGCCTCGCCCAGGCCGGGGAGCGGCCCCCGCTGCAGCGCTGCCTCGAGCTGCTCGACACTAGCGATGCCGAGTTCCCCTGCAAGCTTCGCCGCCGTCCTGGGCCCGATGCCCGGAACCTCCATAAGATCGAGGACGCCCGGTGGCGATGAGCTCTTCAGTCTCTCGAAGAACTCGAGCCGTCCCGTGGACAACAGTTCATTGGTCTTCTTGGCAATTGCCTCGCCGATGCCGGAGATATCTCTGAGGTCTCCACCGCGCGCAACGATGTCTCTCAACTCATCGGGGTAGGTGGAAATCGTCTCGGCAGCCGTACGGTAGGCTCTAATCTTGAATGCGCTCTCGTTCTGAACCGCAAGGAGGTCGGCGATCGCGGCGAATACGTCGGCAATGTCGCGGTTGTCCATCGAGTGCCTCCTGCCCATCCCCTCCCTACCCGAGAGCGACTCGGGACGACGCCGACGCACTACTTGCCACAGCAGTGCTTGTACTTCTTGCCGGAGCCGCAGGGACACGGGTCGTTGCGCCCCACCTTGCCCGACCCGGATGCAGTCGTGGCACGAGCGGATACCACCGGCTTGAACGGAGAGGCCGCTACCTGCTTCTTCACCGCCACGTGGAACAGTGCCTCCGGGACCTCGTGCCTGATCCTCTTCTCCAGCACGTCGAAGTACCGCCTGCCCTCCATCTTGTAGGCAACGAGCGGCTGCTGCTGGGCCACGGCTCGCAACCCGATGCCGAGCCGCATGCGCTCAAGCGCCGTCAGATGCTCCACCCAGAGGCGGTCCATGGTGTGGAGCATGACTGCTCGTTCGGCCATCCGCATCACGTCGGGCCCCAACTCCTGTTCACGGCCGGCATATTTCTCCCGGGCCAGTCTCGTCGCACGGTCGACCAGTTCCGCCTTGACGTCGCCGTTGCCCGGCAACTCGAGCAACGCGGCGGCCTCGTCGCCCGTCAAGGGGAAGAAGGCGCCGATCTCCCGAACGAGGCCTTCACGGTCTACCTCTGCCAGGTCGGCGTTCACATGGCGCTCGACCGCCATGACAACCTCCCCGTCGAGCAGGTCGAGGATATGCTCGGTGAGATTGGCGTCGCTAAGCACCTGCCGCCTTCGCTCGTACATCACCTCGCGGTGCTTGTTGAGGACATCGTCGTACTCTACGAGATGCTTGCGGACATCGAAGTGGTAGCCCTCGGTCTGCACCTGAGCATTCGCGATGGCCTTCGTGACCATCGGATGCTCGATGGGCGTGTTCTCATCCAGTCCGGCCCACTGCATCACGGACTTGACGCGCTCCCCGCCAAAACGCCGCATTATCTCGTCGTCAAGCGACACGAAGAACACCGTCGAGCCCGGGTCGCCCTGGCGACCTGACCGGCCGCGCAATTGGTTGTCAATACGTCGCGCCTCGTGGTGCTCCGTACCGACGACGTACAGTCCGCCAAGAGAGACAACTTCATCGTGCTCGCGAGACCATTCCCCGGGAACGCGACTCTCCGGGCTGCCGCCAAGGATTATGTCCACTCCACGGCCGGCCATGTTGGTGGCAACAGTGATTGCGCCCAGCCGGCCGGCCTCGGCGATTATGCCGGCCTCGCGCTCGTGGTTCTTCGCATTCAGCACCTGCGGCCGCAGCCCCCGGCGCACGAACATGTCGTTCAGGATCTCGGACGTATCGATTGAGGTTGTTCCGACAAGAATGGGACGGCCCTGTGCGTGCGCGGCTGCAACCTCTTCAGTGACCGCCTTGAACTTGGCGTTCTGGTCCCGGTACACGCGGTCCGGCAGGTCTTTCCGGATCATCGGCCGGTTCGTCGGCACCTCAACGACATCGAGCTTGTAGATGTGGTTGAACTCCTCCGCCTCCGTCGCGGCCGTGCCGGTCATGCCGGCCAGCTTCTCGTACATGCGGAAGTAGTTCTGGAAGGTGATGGTCGCGTGGGTCACGCTCTCGGCCTGGACCGGCACACGTTCCTTAGCCTCAATGGCCTGGTGCAGTCCCTCAGAGTAGCGGCGGCCGGGCATAAGGCGGCCGGTGAACTCGTCCACGATAATAACCTGGCCGTTCTTGACGACGTAGTTCTTGTCGCGTCGGAACAGCGCCTGAGCGCGCAGACTCGCCTCAAGGAAGAAGGTCAGCGAGGAGTTGGTGTCGTCGTACAGGTCGGAGTTCCGCAGCAGTCCCTGCGACCGTAGCATGCCCTCTACCTTCGGGATGCCCGCGTCGTCGGTCAGGTGCACGGTCTGCGTGCGCTCGTCGATGACGTAGTCCACGTCACGGTGCAGACCGGCGACGATACGCGCGAACAGGACGTAGAACCTGGCAGCCTCCTCCGACGTACCGCTGATGATGAGCGGCGTGCGCGCCTCGTCGATGAGGATATTGTCCACCTCGTCCACGATGGCGTAATGCAGCGACCGCTGCGTGCACTGCAAGAGGTCGGTGACCATGTTGTCGCGCAGGTAGTCGAAACCGAACTCGTTGTTCGTACCGTACGTTATGTCGGCGGCGTAGGCCTCTTTGCGGGAGACGGGTCTGAGTCGAGGCCATCGTCCCGCCGGGTCCTCGTACGATGGGTCGAACTGATACGACGGGCGGAGGTCCGAGTCGTCCTGTCTCCCGGTTATGCAGGAGACCGTCAAGCCCAACGCATGGTAGACGGGCCCCATCCAGGCGCAGTCGCGCTTGGCCAGGTAGTCATTGACCGTCACGAGGTGACAGCCCTTCGACATCAGTGCGTTCAGCGTGAGGGGCAGGGTAGCCACGAGCGTCTTGCCCTCACCGGTCTTCATCTCGGCGATCTCGCCGCGATGCAGCACGATTCCGCCGAGCAACTGCACGTCGAAGTGGCGAAGACCGATGGTGCGTCGCGCCGCCTCTCGCACCGCGGCGAACGTTTCCGGAAGCACGTCGTCAAGGGTGGCACCAGCGGCAAGCCGGTTGCGAAGCCTCTCGGCGCAGCCTCTGAGATCGTCGTCGCTGCGTTCGAGGAAACCAGCTTCCAGCTCGTTGATGCTCAGGACCAGCGACTCGAGCTTCTTGAGCTGCTTCTCGTTCGTGTCGATGAGTCCGCCGAAGGCGCGGCCCAGCAGCGATCCCAGGTTTCCCACGGTTCGTAAGTGTACACGATATCGGCCGCGCCGCTACTCGAACATGGCGCCGACCGAGAGACCGGTGTGGATGCGGTGAATGGCCTCGCCAAGGAGCGAGGACATCGAGAGCACGGTAATCTTGTCCAGCTTCTTCTGGTCGGTGAGTGGGATGGTGTCGGTGACGACTACCTCCTTCACTGCGCTGTGGCTGATGCGCTCGACGGCTTTGCCGGAGAGCACGGGATGCGTGGCGCAGGAGTATACCTCGCGCGCCCCGCGAGCAAGGAGCGTATCGACGACGCCGACCAGGGAGCCCGCGGTGTCGATCTCGTCGTCGACAGTGAGAGCCGTGCGCCCGCTGACCTCGCCGATGACGTTCAGGGCCTCGGTGGCATCGTTGTTGCCGAGCCGCCGCTTCTCGATGATGGCAAGGGAGGCGCCGAGGCTCGCAGCAACGTCGCGTGCGCGCTTCGAAATGCCGATGTCGGTGGCGACGACCACGAGGTCCGAAAGCCGCTTCCCGCGGAAGTGCTGGCTGATAATCGCAACCGCGGTCAACTCGTCGACGGGAATCGTGAAGAATCCCTGAATCTGGGGGGCATGGAGGTCGACGGTCAGTATGCGGTTGGCGCCAGCGGTCGTGAGGAGGTCTGCCACAAGACGCGCGGTTATCGGCACTCTCGGCTGGTCCTTCTTGTCGGTTCGCCCATAGCCATAGTACGGAACAACCGCGGTGATGCGGCCGGCAGACGCCCGCCGGAACGCGTCCAGCATGATGAGGAGCTCCACGAGGCTGGTATTGACCGGACTGCAGATGGGCTGAACCACAAACACGTCGCGCTGGCGGACGTTCTCGAGGATGCGCACGAAGATGTTCTCGTTGGAGAACTCGAAGACCTCGCTCTTGCCGAGTGGGATTCCAAGGTAGTCGCAGATAGCTGATGCCAGGCGTGGATGCGCGTTGCCCGTGAATACCTTGAGTTCATCCATGCGCTTTGCTCCTCAGGCACGTCGGGGTCGTGTCAGCATTATACCACCGGCAGATTGGACCGAACGTGGACGATGAACCTCAGTCCGCCAGCGCAACGGTCAGTCCAGACCGGGAAGAGGATGCGCCGCACAGAGCTCCAGAACAGTGCGGTGCACCTCGCTGCGGACCGTCTCGTCCGCAGGCGCCCGCAGAACGCGACAGACGAGGGACGCGACAAGCCGGACCTCACTGGCAGAGAAGCCCCTCGTGGTGATGGCAGGGGTACCCACACGAAGCCCGCCGGCAACCATGGGAGGACGGGTGTCGTACGGGATGCTGTTGCGATTGGCGATGATGTTGGCTCGCTCCAAGGCATCCTGGGCCTGCTTGCCGGTCATGTCGAGAGGCGTCAGATCAACGAGAACCAGATGGTTGTCCGAGCCGCCGCTGACAACACGCAGTCCTTGGGCCGCAAGCTCGTCCGCCATGATTGCAGCGTTGCGGACGATGGCCGCAGCGTACGCACGGAATTCCGGTTGCTGGGCCTCGTGGAAGCAGACAGCTTTCGCCGCTATCACGTGCATCAGCGGACCGCCCTGGCTTCCCGGAAACACCGCCGAATCGATGCTTGCAGCGTGACTGGCTTTGGAGAGGATGAAACCGCCGCGAGGTCCTCGTAGCGTCTTCTGCGTGGTGCCGGTCACGACGTCGGCGTAAGGAACAGGCGAGGGATGAGCACCGCCGGCAATCAGACCGGCGATGTGCGCCACATCCACCATGAGCATCGCGCCCACTTCGTGAGCAACGTCGGCGAATAGGGCGAAATCGATGATGCGAGGATACGAGCTGGCGCCGGCTACGATCAGAGCAGGGCGATGCTGCAACGCCATCGCACGCAACTGGTCATAGTCGATGCGCTCGGTCACGCGGTCGACGCCGTAGGTAGCCACCTTGAACAGCTTGCCCGAGAAGTTCACCTCGGCGCCGTGCGTCAAGTGGCCGCCGTGGCTCCTGTCCATCCCGAGTATAGTGGCGCCCGGCCTGATGAGCGCCTGGTAGGCGGCAAAGTTTGCCTGGCTTCCAGCGTGCGGCTGGACGTTGGCATGCTCCGCGCCGAAGAGTGCCTTTGCGCGGGAAATGGCCAGCGTCTCAACTTGGTCGACAACTCCGCACCCGCTGTAGTAGCGCCGGCCCGGATAGCCCTCGGCATACTTGTCCGTCAGCAGCGTGGCGAGCGCCGTGCGGACGGCGTGGCTGACGTGATTCTCAGAAGCGATGAGGTCTATCGTGTTGGTCTGCCGCTCATGTTCGCGGCGGACCAGGGCTGCAAGTTCAGGGTCGAGTGAGGTCAACGAGTCGCACGAAGAATGTGAGGCCATAATCGCGGTACTATACAATGTGATGTCGTCAGCGGTCAACAGCCCCGTTCGTAGCTGCGCCTGCTTTGACAGTGTAGAGGCCCCGTGATAGATTACCGTGGATTAGCAGCCGACATGGTGGAGTGCTAATGGACCTGACAGACAGGCGGGAAGACATCCTGCGTACGATTGTGCGCGAGTACATCGCCACCGGCACACCGGTGGCGTCAAAGGCGATTGCGCAGACCGACATCCGCGTCAGCCCTGCCACCATCCGGAACGATGTCACGTCGCTCGAGGAAGAAGGGTATGTCAGCCGTCCCCACTCCTCCGCGGGTGCGGTTCCAACCGATCGCGCCTACCGCTTCTACGTGGAGACCATCGGCCACGACGTGCAGTTGCCGGTCGCGGAGCAGTTGCTGATCGCTGAGGTTTGCCAGGACGCGGTGGAGGGGCTCGAGAAGAGGCTGCGCCTCATCGCCACGCTGCTCGCTCACTTCGTCCACAATGCAGCCCTTGTGACCCAGCCTAAGGCAGCGCGCGCCCGGCTCAAGCACGTCCACATGGTATCGCTGCAGGAGATGCTGGCGTTGCTCATCGTCGTACTGTGCGAGCCAACCGTTGTGCGGCAGAGGTCGGTATCCCTGCCGCTCCCCACAACTCAGGACGAACTCATCACCGTTTCGAATCGATTGACCGCCCGGCTGTCGGCAATGACGGCGGCCGAGGTAGCCGTTGAGGCGGAACAGCCTGGCCCTGACCAGGATGTGGTGGCTCAGATCGTCGAGTTGATGCGCGCGGAGGACAAGCCTGAGCTCGGGCGAGCACATCTTGAAGGCCTGCACCTCGTTCTCAGCCAGCCCGAGTTCGCCAAGAGCCCTCGGGCCCTCGCCCTGCTGCAGTTGCTGGAGCGGGATGACTGGATAGAGAACGCGCTGGGACCTGATCTCGACGTATCCGGGATTCGCATCATCATCGGACATGAGAACCGGGAAGAGGCGCTGCAGGATCTCAGCCTCGTCATAGGCAACTACGGTTCCAGCAGCCGGTCCAAAGGCGTCATCGGCGTTGTCGGACCGAAGCGCATGGACTACACGCGGGCCATCTCTTCGGTGAACTACCTGGCGTCGTTGCTGAGTGATACTCTGCGAGAGTAGGCGCGACGTCCGCAGGAGGCCTGAATTGCCCCAAGACGAACAAGAACACACGGATGCGGCGGAGGGTGCTGCGGAGCAGGGCGTCGACGAAGTCGACAGCCTGAGAGAGCAGTTGCGTCTCGCCGAGGAGAAGGCTCGTCAGCATCTCGCAGGATGGCAGCGCACGCAGGCCGATTTCGAGAACTACCGCAAACGCGTCCAGCAGGAACGGAAGGATGCTCTTGAGCTGGCTCAGAGCAGCCTGGTCGCCCGGCTGTTGAGCGCCGTCGATGATCTGGAGCGAGCTTTCCGCCGGCCGGCTGAAGAGATGGGGACGGCCGAGTGGGTGGAGGGCGTGCGCCTGAGCGTGAGCAAGCTGACATCCGCACTGGACAGCGAGGGGCTGTCGGTCATCGACGCTGTCGGCCGGCCGTTCGACCCGCGCTACCATGACGCAATCATGCGGCAGCCCGGTGACGAGGGGGTGGTGCTGGCCGTGTTGCGGAACGGATACACGCTCAACGGTCGCGTGCTCAGGCCCGCCGCCGTTGTCGTGGGCGAATCTGAATCCAGTGAATCTGTGGAGAAGGAGTAAGGAGGAATCCCATGGGGAAAGCAATCGGCATTGACCTCGGCACGACGCTGAGTGTCGTGGCGGTCATGGAAGGTGGCGAAGCCAAGATCATCCCGAGCGCCGAAGGCGGGAACCTCGTGCCCTCGGTCGTCGCTATAAGCAAGAACGGAGAGCGGCTGGTCGGCGAGATCGCCAAGCGCCAGGCTATCGTGAACCCCGAAAACACGGTGTTCAGCATCAAGCGGCTGATCGGCCGCAAGTACAAGGATCCGTCGGTCCAGTACGACATCAAGCGGCTTCCCTACAAGATAGCCGAAGCTCCCAATGGCGATTGCCGCGTGGTAATGGCGGGCAAGGAGTACAGCCCGCAGGAAGTATCGGCCATGATCCTGCAGAAGCTTCGCAGCGACGCGGAAGCATACCTCGGTGAGAAGGTGACCGATGCCGTCATCACCGTACCCGCGTACTTCAACGACAGCCAGCGACAGGCCACCAAGGACGCAGGCACGATTGCGGGCCTCAACGTGCTGCGCATCATTAACGAGCCCACCGCGTCCTCCCTCGCCTACGGCATGGATAAGACCGGAGACAGAACCATCGCGGTGTACGACCTCGGTGGCGGCACGTTCGATATCTCCATCCTCGACATCGGCGACGGGACATTCCAGGTGAAGGCAACCAACGGTGACACGCACCTCGGCGGTGACGACATCGACCAGCGCGTGATGGACTGGATCTGCGATGAGTTCCGCAAGGAGTCCGGCATCGACCTGAAGCAGGACCGCATGGCGCTGCAGAGGATCAAGGACGCCGCGGAGAAAGCGAAGAAGGAACTCTCGACCGTCACCCAGACTGAAGTCAACCTGCCCTTCATCACAGCCGATGCGACAGGCCCCAAGCATCTCACCATGGGACTCAGTCGCGCCAAGCTGGAGCAGTTGACGAGCGACCTGCTTGAGCGCACGTTGGAGCCGCTGCGCCAGGCGCTGAAGGATGCCGGCATCACTGCCGCTCAGGTGAACGACGTCGTCCTCGTGGGCGGCCAGACGCGCATGCCCAAGGTGCAGGAGATAATCCGGCAGTTCTTCAACCGCGAACCCGTCAAGGGCGTCAATCCTGATGAGGCGGTCGGTCTGGGCGCCGCCATCCAGGCGGGGGTGCTGAAGGGCGAGGTCGGCGAGGTATTGCTGCTCGACGTCACACCGCTCACGCTCGGCATCGAGACCCTGGGTGGAGTCGCCACCCCGCTCATACCGCGGAACACCACCATACCGACCGAGAAGAGCCAGATCTTCAGCACGGCGACCGACAGCCAGCCCAGCGTCGAGATACACGTACTGCAGGGTGAACGTCCCATGGCGGGCGACAACCGCACGCTCGGTCGGTTCATGCTTGACGGCATCCTCCCGGCGCCACGCGGAGTGCCGCAGATCGAGGTCACCTTCGAGATCGACGCCAATGGCATCTTGAACGTGAGCGCGCGGGACAAGGGCACAGGCAAGGAACAGAAGATCACCATCACAGCCTCCAGCGGCCTCAACAAGGACGAGGTCGAGAAGATGCGGAGGGAGGCCGAACAGCACGCCTCGGACGACACCAGGAAGAAGGAGGAGGCGGACACGCGGAACGCCGCCGACAGCCTTGCCTACACCGCCGAGAAGACGCTGCGAGACCACGGTGACAAGCTTCCCGCCGACGTGAAGGCCGATATCGAGAGCAAGACCGCTGCCGTCCGAGCCGCCCTCAAGGGCGCCGACGTGGCGGCCATGAAGAGCGCCATGCAGGCCCTCTCCGACGCCGTTCAGAAGGCCGGCTCGGCCGTGTACGGCCAGGCGAGCCAGGCGGATCAGACGGGTCAGGCGGGTGGGCCATCCGGGAGCGCCCAGCAGGGCGACGAAGGCACCGTTGAAGGCGAGTTCAGAGAGGTATAGCACATGACACTAGACTTGCACGAGTTCGAGCGGACCGCCAACAGGATCCGTGAGAAAGCCCGGGCGGAGGGACGTCTGACCGAGAACCCGGACGAGCGACAGTTGAGAGCCATCCTTGCGCGCCAGCCTGGCGTCCGCCGGACCCGGTACGGCAACTACGTGGTCGAGAGCGAGCCTACGTCCCGGTCGGCCATGTTCACGAAGAACAGCGTGGACGACGCGTTCGGCGATGATGAGCGACGGCTGCTCGCCCAATGCGAGCAGTTGCTGGCGCAACAGCAGCTCATCTCGCTGGACAGAATCGTCGGCAACGAGGACAGCGGAAAGGTCGTCCGGCTCATCGTCCCTGAGAGGTTCGCTCACGTCGCCTACGGCGGAGGTCACCTCTTCCTTCCTGTCGAGCATCCGGTGCAGCAGCCTTCTTACCACATCATCTTCTTCTACGACGACGCATTCGACAGGAACCGTGACCTTCCGCTGGCCCAGAAGGACATCACCATCCGGCTGGCCATGCTCGAGGACGGGCACTTCGTCAAGATCATCCGGAATGGCAACTACATCGGCGAGTACAAGAAGGGCGTCTTCGCCGCAGAGGACTGGACTGCGAAGGCGCACGGACGCGGCATATTCCTCCACGCCGGCTGCCGCGAGGACCATCTTCAATCCGCGCACGGTGAGTACCGGACGGTGAGGACGATGCTGGTAGCGCTCAGTGCGAACGGCAAGACGTCGACCACCTGCAAGATACTGGCCCGAAAAGGCAACGAGAAGTCCTGGTTGATTCAGGACGACGGCGGGACGCTGATGCCTGACGGCTCGTTCCACGGCTTTGAGGGGGGCGGCGTCTTCGTCAAGACGGAGGGAGTGAACCCAGGCACGCAGGCCGAGATCTTCTACGGACTGCTGAAACCATCCACCCTGTGCGAGAACGTCTATGTGACTGACGACGGGGACTACGACTTCTACAACTTCCAGCGGACGTCGAACGGCCGGGCCGTCGTGCGTCGCGCCGACTTCATGCACGCGAGCAGCAACATCGACGTCGAGCGGGTCGACAACTTCATCCTAATCACCCGTGGCCCCCTCATCCCTGCCATCTCCAGACTCACGCGTGAGCAGGCCGCTGCACTGATGGTGCTCGGTCAGGCGATGGAATCGTCAGCAGGCAATCCGGCGCTTGCCGGCACGATACGAAGCGAGTTCTTCTATGACCCGTTCGTCGCCGGTAACCGCGCCGCACATGCAAACCGGTTCTACGAGATACTGAGCGGCCTTCCGGACATGAACTACTACCTGCTCAACACCGGTGGCATCGGCACTCTGGCGAAGAACGGCGGCGACCTCGACGAGCCTTCCGACAGCAGGTTCCGCGACATACGGCTCGAGGACACCATGGCGATTCTCGACTCTTTGCTCAGGGGCGGCCTCGAGAACTGGGTCGAGTCGCCGACTGGCTTCCTCGTGCCCGGCTCGGTGCGGGCGGTGGACGACATCTACTTCCACCCCGAGAAGCTGTTCTCGGCGTCCGAGTTCGCCGAGGCGCAGACACGCCTCAACACAGTCCGTCGTGAAGCGATCGAGAAGATCGGAGCGGGCCTGGAACCCACCATACGCGCGGCGTTCGACGCCCGGCCCTGACGCCGTTCGGTTTCGGCACTGAAGGTGCTCTGAGCATCCGCACGGGACCCCGCGAAGCCACCGGGTCCCGTGCGGGCACTTGGTATGGCGGCAGTGACTCAGTACAATGGTGTGTACCAGCCCGGAAGTGAGGTTAGAGGGACATGGCAAGCTTCGAAGAACTTCGTGCCAGGCTTGAGCGGGACAGGGCTCAGCTCCTGGAGCGACTTGAATTGCTGCGAGCTGATACCGAGAGCGCCGATGACACGCGCGAAGGCAGCCCTTTCGGAAAGCGCGAAGAGGAAGCGACGGAGGCTTTCGAGCTGGAGAAGCGCATAGCGCTTGAGCGCAACCTGCGGGAGAGCCTGGCCGAGATCAACCGCGCGCTGGAGCGGTTTGAGGCCGGGACCTACGGCCGGTGCGAAGTGTGCGGGAACGAGATCGAGGCCGACCGCCTCGAAGCCCGACCGCAGGCAAGCCTCTGCATACGCTGCAAAGGACAGCAACCGAAGAGCTCTCCAGGTGCCTAGACGGACACTGCTTCTCGCCGGGGCGATTCTGGCAATCGTCGTAGTCCTTGATCAGGTTCTCAAGGCGCTCGTCAGGTCGTCGCTTGCCCTGGGTGACTCCATTCACGTGTTTGGCCCCGTGTACATCGTGCACGTGGCCAACCGCGGTTCCGTGTTCGGGCTCGGACAGGGATACGTCATTGTACCTACCATCGCATCGATCATCATCCTGGTCGCGCTGCCGCTGGTAGTTCGGCGCGCGCGCATCCGATACGGCTACGTCCCTGCCCCACCCGAAGCAGCCTGCCTCGCACTCATCGCCGGCGGGGCCATCGGGAATCTCATCGACCGGATCGCTTTCGGCTCGGTCACCGACTTCGTTGACGTCGAGCTTCTGTTCGGCGTGCACTGGCCGGCCTTCAATCTGGCCGACTCGTGCATCGTGGTCGGCACCCTTGCGCTCTTCTTCCTCCTGCACAGGCGTGGAGTATTCGATGGAAAGGTCAACGTCGCCGGTTGACGGAGTGCCTCAGCCTATCGTCCTCATTGCCGACGCCTTCTGGCCGCGACTCGACACTTTCGTCCACATGCGTCTTCCCGACGTGACGCGCTCGCAGGCAGCCCGACTGGTCCACGACGGCTCTACTACGCTGAACGGCACCGCGTCCAAGGCCGCGCACCCTGTTCGGCCTGGCGACGTCGTGGCTGTCGTCCTGCCCCGTCCGAGCGAAGGGCCTGAACCCGAGATCATCGAGTTGAAGGTCATCTACGAAGATGCAGACATACTGGTCGTCGACAAGCCCGCCGGACTCGTCGTGCATCCCGCTCCCGGCCACACCGCTCACACGCTGGTCAACGCGCTTCTGCACCGGTACCCAGACCTCGACTGCGGCGACGCGTTCCGGCCGGGCATCGTGCACCGGCTGGACCAAGACACATCGGGGCTGATGGTGGTGGCCAGAAACGAGGACGCCAGGTTGTGGCTCGTTTCGCAGTTCAAACAGGGCCTGGTGCACAAGGAGTACGCCGCCCTGGTGACGGGACGTCTCGACGCAGACGGGAGCATCGTCGCCGCCGTCGGCCGGCATCCTGCGCAGCGTAAGCGCATGGCTGTCGTTCCCGGAGGCAAACCCGCCTGGACCGACTACCGCGTACGGGAGAGACTGAGGGACTACACCTACGTGAGCGCACTGCCAAAGACCGGCCGTACCCACCAGATACGCGTCCACTTCGCGTCAATCGGGCATCCCATCGCGGGTGACCGTACCTACGGAGGTCGCGGGGCGGCGCGGCAACTGCAGCCCTGGCTGCGCCGGCATTTCCTCCATGCGGAGAAGCTGACCCTGAGGGCTTCGGACGCGCGCGAACCGCAGATGTTTGTGTCGCCCCTTCCGGCCGACCTCCAGCAGGCGCTGGCAGCAGCGCGGGCGGACGCGGCCTGACAGCCTTGCCCCTGCATTTCCGACATGGTATAGTGCGCGGAACCTCCATATGGACAGCAAGAAGTACATCGAATCCATCGACCGCATCGCGGGCGATCAGAAACGTCGCGAGAGCAAGCTCCTGAGCGAGATGCTCGGCGAGGCGGGATACGACGACATCGCTGCGTACGAGGCCAACCTGGCCGAGCAGAACAGCCGTCTGCTCTTTTCCATTCAGGCGGAGATCGAGGACACCGAGGTGGCCCTCGGCCAGACCGAGCAACTGGTCTTGAAGCTGAAGAAGCACGTCGCCCGCCTGAAGGCTCTCCAGAAGGTCCTCTCGAAGTAGCGCTCGCCGGAGCCGGTTTCCGGCCCCGACCAATTACCCGGGACGTGTGCACGGCATGGTGACCGACAGTCAGACCGCGGTCAGGGTTCGCTTCGCTCCCAGCCCAACAGGCTTCCCCCACGTCGGCAACATCCGCACTGCGCTCTTCAACTGGCTCTTCGCCAGACACTACGGCGGTCACTTCATTCTTCGCATTGAGGATACCGACACAGCCCGCCGCGTCGAAGGAGCGGTCGAGGCCATCATGGACGGGCTCAAGTGGATGGGACTCGACTGGGACGAAGGCCCCATCTTCCAGTCGGACCGCCTCGAACTCTACCGGCGCGAGGCTCAGACTCTTGTCCGCGACGGGTTCGCCTACTACTGCTTCTGCTCACCTGAGCGACTCGAACAGGTCCGGCAGGAGCAGTCCCGTCAGCACGTCCCTCCCCGCTACGACGGCCATTGCCGCGCGCTGTCGACAGACGAAGTGACGGCACGGCTGGCTGCGGGAGAGCCCGGCGTCGTCCGGTTCAAGACGCCGACGGAAGGTGACACCGTCTTCCAGGATCTCATACGCGGAGAGGTGCGATTCAGCAACGCCACACTGAACGACTACGTGTTGCTCAAGTCGGACGGCTATCCTACGTACCATCTGGCGAACGTGGTGGACGACCACTACATGAGCATCAGCCACGTCCTGCGAGCAGATGAGTGGATTTCCAGCACGCCGCTCCACGCGATGCTCTACCAGGCGTTCGGTTGGAGGCCGCCCGCGTTCGCTCACCTGCCGATGATACTCGGCCCGGACAAGTCAAAGCTGTCCAAACGGCACGGGGCCACCACGATCATTGAGTATCGAGAGAAGGGCTATCTCCCCGAGGCGGTCGTGAACTTCCTCGCGTTGCTGGGGTGGTCACTGGACGACAAGACTGAGCTGTTCTCGAGGGCTGAACTCGTCTCCAGCTTCACGCTGGAACGTGTCGGCAAGACCGCGGCGGTGTTCGATATCCCCAAGCTCGACTGGATGAACGGCACGTACATCCGCAGCCTCGACCCCGACGAGTTCGCGCGGCGCGCGCTGCCGTTCCTGGAACGCGATCTTCCCACGGAGGTCGCCAGACCACTCGACTTCGACTACGTCCGCAAGGTCACCCCTCTGGTGCAGGAGCGCACGCGTGTCCTGTGTGAGCTTGGAGAGCTGTGCAGCTTCTTCTTCAGCGAGGAACTGTCTTACCCCCCGTCCCTGCTGATCGGCAAGGGGCTGGATGCGACTTCCGCGCGCGGTGCGCTTGAGGGAGTACTGGCGGCGGTGCAGTGCGTGCCCCGCTGGACCCTGGCTGAACTCGAGGAGAGCATCCGCCCCCTCGGCGACGAGCCGGGTCTGTCCACAAAGGTCGTGTTCGGTAGCGTCAGAGTCGCGGTGACGGGAAGGACCGCGGCGCCACCGCTCTTCCAAACGATGGAGGTGCTGGGACCCGAGCGGTGTCTGCGGCGTCTCCGTACTGCGGTTTCGTTGCTTGAGTCTTCAGCCCAGGAACAGGCAAGCTGAACAAAGGAGGTTGGTCAATGCCTGAACTCAGAATGGTCGCTTGCTGCAAACAAGTCCTTGACCCGGAGGCATCACCTACGGCTTTCAAGATCGACCCGTCAACGAAGCGCATGACGCTGCCGGCTGAGATCAAGCCGGTCATCGGGCAGTACGACGAGTTCGCTCTTGAGGCGGCGCTGCGGTTGCGGGATGCCGTTGGCGGCAAGGTCACGGTCGTGAGCCTCGGCAACAAGCTCGTCCGCGACGTCATCAAGAAGGCGCTGGCAGTCGGCGGCGACGAGCTCATCCTGCTTGAGAACGAGGCATTCGAGGACTCGGATAGCTGGACAACCGCCTTTGCCATCGTCAAGGCCATCGAGAAGATGGGAGGCTGCGACGTGGTCTTCTGCGGCAGGCAGTCCTCAGACTGGGACGCCGGGCAGGTCGGTCCCGGCATCGCAGAGCTCCTTGGCTGGCCGCTGGTCACGCTGGCCCGCAAGGTGGAAGCAATCGAAGGCGGCCTCCGCATCGAGCAGGTCATTCCTGACGGATACCAGGTGGTCGAGGTGCCGACGCCCGCCGTTGTCACGGTGACCAGCGAACTGGGTAACCTGCGCTACGCCGTGCTGAAGGGCATCATGGCTGCGGCCAGAAAGCAGCCGGTCGTTTGGGGTCCCGCCGACCTCGGTCTCGAGCCGGCGTCGGTCGGCGCTGCCGGCAGGAAGCTCAAACTGAACCGTCTTTCCCAACCCGTCAAGGAAGCCAGGTGCGAGATCATCGCCGGCGAGACGCCAGCCGAGGCCGGCGCCAACCTTGCTCAGAGACTGCGCGAGGCTAAGGTCATCTAGAAGCACGCTCGCGTGCAGGGAGGTCATGATGGAAGAACACAACGGTGTACTGGTATACGCGGAATCCGCCGGGACGAAGCTCAGCAGCACAACCTGCGAGCTCTTGGAGTGCGGGCGCAGACTCGCCACCGACCTCGGCCAAGCGCTATCGTGCGTGCTCCCCCCGGACGGCGCTGCTGGTCTGGGGCAGGAGGCCGCCGCTCGCGGCGCTACCCGGGTGCTGGTCCCCGATGTGAGCCAGCCCGGCTCATCCATCGAGGCGCACCTTGCGGTCGCGGTTGCGGCCGTCGAGACGTACCGGCCGGCCATCGTTCTCATCGGCCACACGTCGCTCGGTCGTGAGCTCGGCCCTCGTCTGGCTTTCCGACTGAAAGTCGCGGCCGCGACCGACTGTATCGACGTCCGCGTCGACCCGGCAACTCACGCGCTGATGATGGTCAAGCCCGTGTACGGCGGCAACGCAGTGGCCGAGTTCTCCGCCGCCTCGGCGCCTCAGATAGCTACCGTCCGCCCCAAGGCGGTCTCCGCAGGTGAACCTGTGCCGGGACGAACGGCCGAGATACTTCCACTGAAGGCAGCAGCCCCGGAGCCGAAGCTGAAAGTGACCGAACGCGTCCAGCAGGTGGTCGAGGGAGTCAAGCTCGAAGACGCAGCCGTGGTGGTCAGCGGTGGCAGGGGTACCGCCGGCCCTGCCCCGTTCGCCGGACTGCTCAAGGAACTGGCGGATGCACTGCACGGCGCAGTGGGGGCATCGCGGCCGCCGTGTGACAACGGATGGGCTCCTGAATCGATGCACATCGGCCTCACCGGCAAGATCGTGGCGCCTGACCTGTATTTCGCAATCGCCATCTCAGGCGCGAGTCAGCACATGGCCGGATGCAGCGGCTCACGCACCATCGTCGCCATCAACAAGGACGCCGAGGCCAACATCTTCCGGGAGGCGACCTTCGGCGTGGTGGGGCGATTCGAAGACGTGCTCCCTGCGTTCACGGCCAAGGTCCGCGAGCTGACTGCGGACTGAACGACCCCAGCGCGGACACAAGCAAGCGGCGCGGTCCTGGAGGACCGCGCCGCTTCTCTTCACGCGTATCAACAGCCGTCGTCCGGCCCTACTCAGCCTTGTCTGCTTTTCGCGCGATGATCTTTTGGGCCAGGTGGGCGGGCACTTCCTCGAAGTGGCTGAACTCCATGTCGAAGTCTCCCCGGCCCTGCAGCATGGACCGCAGGTCGATAGCATACCGAAGGAGCTCGGCATATGGAGCCTGGGCATTGATGACGTTGTAGCCGTGTTCAGGGTTCATGCCGAACACCCGGCCGCGCTTGGTGTTCAGGTCGCTGATGACATCCCCCGTCATACCCTCGGGAACGCGGATCGTGAGATTCATGATGGGTTCCTGGAGAACCGGTTGCCCCTGCTGGAGGCCCTTCTTCAGGGCCTGCGCCGCGGCTATCTTGAAGGCGATATCCGAGGAATCGACCGGGTGGAAGCTGCCGTCGTAGAGGATGACCTTTATGTCAGCCAGCGGATACCCGCCGAGGACGCCTTCGTGACGCGCCTCATTGACGCCCTTCTCGACCGACGGGATGAAGTTCGAGGGAATCGAACCACCGACGACCTTCACCTCGAACTCGAAACCGCCGCCCTTGGGCAGTGGCTGCAGCTCCAGCATCACGTGGCCGTACTGCCCGTGACCGCCGGTCTGCTTCTTGTGCTTGTATTCGGCCTTGGTGGGTACAGTGATGGTTTCTTTGTATGGAACGGACGGCGTGGAGAGAACCACCTTGACACCGAACTTGCGGGTCATCTTGTCCTTGACGACCTCGAGATGGGTGTCACCCACGCCCGTGATAAGCGACTCGCCGGTGTCGGCATCCCGCCTGAGCTGAAGCACCGGGTCCTCTTCGAGCATGCGAGGCAGGATCGTGCTCATCTTGTCGAGGTCGCCTTTGGTCTCGGGCTCCACAGCCATGGTGTAGGTTGCCTTGGGGAAGGCGATACCGGGCAGCGCGGGCTGCTCCTTGGCCCCGAGCGTGTCTCCGGTGCCGGTCACGCCGAGCTTAGCCACTGCGCCGATGTCGCCGGCGGACACCTTCACAACTGTCACCTGCTGCTTTCCAAGGGGCAGGAAGAGTTGGCCGATGCGCTCGGTGGCGCCCTTGCTGACGTTCAGTATCTGAGAGTTGGATGCAATCTCACCGGAGTAGACACGGAAGTAGCTCACCTTCCCGGTGAAGGGGTCGGCGGTCGTCTTGAAGACAAGTGCGGCGAGCGGACCGGCGCCTGACGGCGAAGGTTGCGACGCGGCCACCTGGCGTGCCACCGGAGACGGGAGGCAGGCGCACATGGTGTCAAGAACGGCCTCCACGCCGACGCCCTTCAGAGCCGACGACACGACGACCGGCATGGCGATGCCCTGAGCAGTAGCCACTCGCACAGCCGAGGCTACCTCTTCCGTGGAGAGCGCAGTGCCCTCCAGGTACTTGTTCATCAGCGCATCGTCAGCCTCGACGACGGCCTCGATAAGCGCCTCGCGCAGAGACGCGGCCGCATCCTTGAGGTCGGCCGGCACGTCGCCTTCTCCCTCGGGCAGATACGCCCGCAGCGTGACCAGATCGACATAGCCCTTGAAACCGGCTTCGGCGCCGATGGGGAGATGGATAGCAACGCACCGCGAGGACAGCCTGGACCGAATCGAAGCCATGCACTTCGCGAAGTCGGCGTTCTCCCGGTCCATCTTGGTGATGACGAGCATCGTCGGCAGGTTCAGCTCGCGCGCATGGCTCCACGCCTGCTCGGTTCCAACCTCGACGGAACTGGAGGCGGAGACGACGATTGCCACCGCATCCGACACGCGCATGGCTGCCACCGCCTCACCGAAGAAGTCCGCGTAGCCCGGCGCATCGAGGAGGTTGACCTTGAACCCCTTCCATTCGAGGGGCAGCATGGCGAGATTGATGCTCATGTGCCTGCTGGCCTCACTCGGGTCGTAGTCCGAGACACTCGTGCCGTCGTCCACATTGCCGAGCCGGCTGATGGCGCCTGAGCGGAACGCCATCACTTCCGCAAGCGTCGTCTTCCCGGCATTGTAGTGGCCAAGCAGCGCGACGTTGCGAATCTTCTCTGGCGCATATGACTCCACGGAATGGTCCTCCTATGCCTTCGGCTCTACACGTCCAAGACTGAACGATTATACGTGCACCAGCCACAGGTCCGCAAGGAACACGCGGCGAT
>CAZLPP010000031.1:0-26377 GCA_964561465.1 uncultured Dehalococcoidales bacterium | reverse complement strand
GGAGCCTGCCTGTGCCACAGACCGTTCACGACAGCACCGATTGCGACGAGGCGTATCTGCAGGGGCGAGGCATGCCTCGCCCGTTGCGCTGTGACTGCACACCGTCCGCTCGATCGCCGCATGCGACTCACACTCCGGTTTGGGGGCCGACCCAGGTCTTCCGGCAACCGGAGGCACCCGCCCACAGGCACCGCCAGACCGGGCAGGTACCGCTATGATTCGCGCACGAGGAGAGGCAAGGCGGGTGTGAGGCCAGGCGTGAGAGCCCGCGCAACGGCATTCGGGCGGCGGATCGAGACGGCTACACCAGGTCCACGGCGGTCACCGGTCGCTCGGTCCACCTGCGCCAGGTCAGGATGCGCAACTGGTGGCCGATCGCGTAGACTCGTGGTTCAAACCGCATCGTGACATGATGAGATGACGCGTTGTCCGTTGCGACGGCAGCCCTCGAGACGGCGATGCCGGCGTCGCAAAGGAACTCGAAACGTCGGAGGCAACTGTACGCAAGCAACCCTCGATTGCGGAAACGCGGCATTGTGAAGGCCGCGCCTGTCCATCCCTCTCCCCGGTCGAAACGCACTTCGTATCCCAGACGATCGAGGGCCCGGCGGCCCCGCAGAGAGGTTGCCAGCCAGCCGACGTGAGCCACTTCACGCCCGTTGTAGAGGCAGAAGGCCACCGCGCCCGAGTC
Organism: uncultured Dehalococcoidales bacterium; assembly: GCA_964561465.1. Classification (GTDB taxonomy): domain Bacteria; phylum Chloroflexota; class Dehalococcoidia; order GIF9; family AB-539-J10; genus SKVJ01. Next base: position 25,686 of record CAZLPP010000031.1, on the reverse strand, counting down.
CAGCGCGCGCCGCGCGCCGGGAACCGCATCGCGGAAGTCGCAACGGCCTTCGCTGAGCCTGTCAGCGCTCGCGTTTTCCTCCACGAAGAACTCTTCGAAGCCCGATGGGCAGGCACACAAGCCCGCGTCCGGCCGAGAGCCATGCCGGTGCTCGTAGAGGAAGAACGAATGAGAATCGATGATGTACCGGTGCGTGGCCGCCCTCGCCAGCGCAACGGGTCCCTCGCGCCGTGCCAGCACCCAGGTCTCTCTAACGACACCCGCTGCAGCAAGCCTCCTGGCGGCACCGCGAACCCCCTGAGAACCGCGTCCAGTCACGGCGCCCATACAATAGCATCAGCGCCGGCAAGGAGCCACGGCGCCGAATGGCGCGGCGCATTGCGCCGAGTAGCGCACGAGGCTAGACTTCACGGGCAGGCGGGTACATTCGAGACAGGCGAGAGCAGATGCCAGGTCGAATACGTATCGGCACGTGCTCCTGGACGGACCCGAGCCTCATCCGTGCCGGGACGTTCTACCCTGAATCGGCGGGCACGGCGGAGGCCCGTCTGGCACACTATGCGAGCCGCTTCGACGTCGTCGAAGTGGACAGCAGCTACTACTCGATGCCTTCCAGGCGCAACGCGATCCTTTGGGCCGAGAGAACGCCCCCGGAGTTCGTCTTCGATGTGAAGGCGTTCCGGCTCTTCACGCAGCACCCCACGCAGCCTCAGTCGCTGCCGTCGGACATCCGCGGCGCACTACCGGCCAACCTTGCTTCAAAGGAGCGCTTCTACGCGCGGGAACTCCCGGAGGAGTTGCTCAAGCATCTGTGGTCTCGTTTCGAGGATGCACTCATGCCGCTCGATTCCGCCGGCAAGCTTGGTGTCGTGCTGTTCCAGTATCCTCCGTGGTTTCTTCCAGGCGTGGCGCAGTTCGACTACATCCTCGGCTGCAAAGAGCGTCTGCCGTCATACTCGATCGCGGTCGAGTTCCGCAACAATCGCTGGCTGTCCGAGCAGAACAGAGGCGCGACACTGGCGTTCCTGAGGCAGAGTGGCCTCTCATTCGTATGCGTCGATGAGCCGCAGGGTTTCTCGTCCAGCGTTCCGCCCGTAGCCGAAATCACGGCGGATATCGGAGTGGTCCGCTTTCACGGCCGGAAGGCGGAAGCGTGGGAGAAGAAGAACGCGTCGCCGGCGGAGCGGTTCGACTACTACTACACGGACGGCGAACTCGCCCCGTGGGCTGCCCGCATCAAGGACTGCGCCCGGACGGCCTCCGAGGTGCACGTCCTGTTCAACACGAACAACGGCGACCAGGAAGTAGTGAACGCACGCCTGATGGCCTCGCTGCTGTGACCTCGCAGCGGCCCCAACGGCGACCCATCATCGGCGTCGGGGCTAGGTGTCCCCTTGCCTGTTGTTGTCGGCGCTTGGCGGCTGCCCGCCATCCGGCCCACCTTCGCGTCGCCCCGGTCTGCGGTGGCGCGGGCGATGCCTTCGCGGACGGTCCGGGTCACCCTGTTCAGCCCGCGCAGCCGATGCCGCAACCGGGCCGGGCGCCGCCGGCGCAGATATTCGCTCGACCACCGGCACGGGAGGCTTCGCCCGAGGCGTGTCTTCCGCTTCGCCACCGCCTGCATCCTGCGGCACTTCAAGCCAACTGAACCTGCGAGACAGCGTCGCAACGTCAAAGGGTCCCCCGCGAGTGGGAAGCAGCGCACGGGCGCCGGCCGACACGACTTTCTGGAGGCTCTGCTGCAAGTCCGAAGGAGCCTCCGCGTACCAGGACAATGAGGGCGTGCCCGCGCGAAGGCTTCGCATAAGGAGGTCGCCGACGATGCACTGGCCGTCGGGAAGAAGGATGGAGATGGACCCGGCGGTGTGTCCAGGCGTCAGTATCACCCGTCCGCTCCCCGCATAGCGACTCAGCCGGTCTCCCTCGCGAAGGATGATGTCAGGCTCAACCGGCTCCGGCTTCGCGTTGTACGCGAACTTGCAGAGCGTCCCGAGCCTCGTCACGGGTTTGAGCGGGGGGACTGTACCCCAGTGCACGTACTCGGCATCGAGCTCGTGAACCGCCACAGGAGCCTGCGTCCACTCCTTGAGTCGCGACGCACTGCCGAACTGGTCGGGATGCCCGTGCGTCAGCACGATGAGACCGATATCCCCGAGCGATATGCGGTTGCGGGAGAGCTGCTCCAGAAGCTCTCCGGCCCGGTCGGGAGGCCCGGGGTCAACCAGGATGTGACGCTGGCCCCGGATGACATACGCATTGAAGGACTTGAGGGGATTCCTGCCACCAAGCCGCAGCGTCACGACGCTGCCGGCCGGCTGTCCAGCCTCCGGCGCCGCGGCTGGCTCCGCAGCCGGCGTCTCACTCCCGGGCGTCTGCTGGGATTCCGACTCGTCCGTCCTGCGAAACCTGTTGTGTCTGCTCATCTTCCCATCGATTCCGGTGCTGAGGATACCTCTCGCGTGGCGCATTCACCTCGGCCGCCGGTCCCGAACCGCAGCCGCAGTCTCCAGCCGCTCTCAAAGGCTCCCCTCTCACACATCTCCGCCACAGAGGCCGCGCCGACCGCACCCGCACGAGTGCACCGAACTGCGGGACAGGTGGGCGACCAGAGAGCAAGGCGATGTGCCTTCGGCACGCTCCGCGAGACAACCAGCAAATGGCTCCGACAGCCGGAGCCGCGTTCCAAAGCATATGTCAGCACACATACCGTGTCAAGGCAGCCGCTACGCCCCCGCACGAAGGGAATCCCGGCCGCCGGAATGCCGGAGCCGGTGCGCGTCATATCGGTCACAATGATTGACGACTCGACCATGCGATGCTAGCCTGTGCTCATGAGGCTCCGCCTCTCCGTCACATGCGGGAGTGGCAGGCCGAGCCTTGCCTCAGCGTCATCTCGCGTCCATCTCCAGTCTCCCGGTTTCCCGGCAACACACGGCCCCTGCACGAGGACTGCGCAGTGCTGTCATCACCCCGAAGACTCCCGATCAGGTGCCCGCTAAGGATAGAGCGCGCAAGGAGGTGAGCATGAAACGAGTCCTGCTGCTGCTCTCGGACGGCTTCGAGGCATACGAGGCCGCCGCCTTCTCGGATGTGCTCGGCTTCGCCGGCGCATTCGGAGAGGAGGAGATCGAGGTCATCACCGTTGGCCTTCATCCCCAACTCCAGTGCACGTTCGGCTTCAGGGTCATCCCTCAGATGCTCTCCAGCGACGTACAGGATGACACCTTCGACGCCCTGGCCGTTCCGGGCGGCTTCGAGAGGGCGGGGTTCTACGAGGACGCCTACTCGGACGCATTTCTCGACATCATCCGGCGCTTCTCCGCAGCGGGGAAGCCTATCGCCGCCATCTGCACAGGTGCGCTGCCGGTGGCCCGAAGCGGGGTTCTCCAGGGGCGACGAGCCACGACCTACCATCTGCTGGACGGCAAGAGACGGCAACAGCTCGCGGAGATGGGTGCAGAGGTCATCGATGCCCCGCTCGTCCGTGACGGTCGTGTTGTCACCTCCGCCTCTCCGGCTACCGCGGTCGACGTAGCTTTCGCGCTCCTCGACATGCTCACGTCGTCCGACAACGTCCGCGCGACCCGCCACGCAATGGGCTACGACTAGTGCCCCCTCTGCTGCAATCGCCCGCGAGACCTTCCTCGACCGTGACCACGCGCTCAGCCGACGGGAACCTCATGGCAACGTCGTGACTATCCGCTCGCGGTCGAGGAACCGTGAAGCCCAGGCGAGAACCGCGAGCACGATTGCCGCTCCAAGCGCCACGAGCCCTACGTGTACCCAGGTCACAACAAACGTGCCGGTGGAACTGTAGCCAAGGCCGTACAGCCCGGCGAAGATGGGGATGAAGAGCGCCAGGCCGATGACCCGGTTCTCCTTCATGCCAAGCAGCAACTGCGCGAAGCCCAGGGCGCCGACCAGACACGCGATCACAAGGGGAACGACGCAGGCCAGGTAGGCAATCACGGAGACGTTCGGCACCGCGACGGTCCCCAGTCGGGCGCTCGTCACCAGTGCAGTGAGCACGCCGGAAGCGGCCGCCAGCACGTGCGCGAAGACCGTCACGGCAAGCGTCTTTCCCAGCCAGAGCCCTCGCAGGCTCGCCGGGCTGCAGAGAAGCGTCTCGACGACGCCGTCTGTCTTCTCCCTCAGAAAGACCTGAGCTGTGAACGAGTAGCCCATGAATACACCGAGGAGCGTCGTCAGGAAGAAGAGGAGGCTGCCAAGAGAGACATCGAGCGTGGCGGCCATGTTCGACGTGATTCTGAGGGAGTACATGGCGCCGAACACCACTGCGAAGAGAACACCTGATGCCACAGTGCCGCGGCTGAACGCAAGCTCTCGCAGCTCCTTGCGGAATACGGTGCGGGCTTCACTCATTCGAATCCTCCCGGTGAACGATGTCGAGATAGATGTCCTCGAGAGACCGCTTGCCGCGCTTAAGCTCTTCGACCCGCATGCCGCGCTCCTCCAGCAGCGCAAGCAGAACCGGCGAGGCACTTTCCCGGGCGAGGTCCACAAGCAAGCTTCCGTTTCGGGAATGCACCTCACGAACACCCTCGCTGGCTCTGAGGAGCCGCGCGGCTTCCTCAACGCGCGAGGCGTCGGAAAGCACGAACTCCACGGCGGGGGACCCGGAAGAGGACTGCAGAGCTTTCAGCGTGTCGCAGACGCGAATCCGACCGGCCTGGATGATAGCGACCCGTCCGCAGATCCTCTGCACCTCATCGAGGTCGTGCGAGTTGAGGAACACGGTGATGTTCGACTCGCTGGACAGGGTGACGATGAGGTCGCGAACCATCTTCTGTGCCTCAGGATCGAGGCCGGCGGACGGCTCGTCGAGCATCAGCAGGTCCGGTGAGTGCAACAGGGCTCGAATGAGGCCGAGCTTGCGCCGCATGCCCCGTGAGAATGTGCCGACCCTGTCATTCCGTCTCTCAGCAAGGCCCGCGAACTCGAGAAGCCTGTCGATGCGCCCGTCCAGCCCGGGCACGCGGTACAGCCGGCCGAAGTAGTCGAGATTCTCATAGGCACTCAGCCTTGGATAGAGGCCGTCAGCCTCGAGGAGCACGCCGACGCGGCGTCTTATGTCCGGCATCTCTGAGGCCCGGCCACCCCAGAGGAGAGCATCTCCGGATGTCGGCCTCAGCAGGCCGAGTATCAGTCGCATCGTAGTCGTCTTCCCCGACCCGTTGGGTCCGAGGTAGCCGAACACCTCGCCTTCGTCCACCTTGAACGTCGCGTTGTCGACCGCCTTCTGACGGCCAAACCGCTTGGTGAGTTGCGTCACCTCAAGCATTCGCGTCACCTCCGTGGTCGCGCACGAGAAATCACCGCGACAGGATACACGAGTCGCACGATGCGTACCATCGTCCCGGCGACGGGTTCGCCTGATTCGAATGGGCCTCACGGCCTCGTTCCAACGGATGACCGCCGGTGCATCCGGCCGGGGGTGGTCGGCGCGCCTGGGACGGAGTATGGTAGACTCATATTGTTGCTATGCGGAGCAGACAAACATGAACGAGTTCCAGCACAGGGAGTTCGGGGCCCGCGTGCGGAGGTGGCGACTGGACCTCGAGCCACCCCTGACGCAGCGAGAGCTTGCGCGGCGCATCGGCGTGAGTGACGGATTCCTGGCTCACGTCGAGACAGGGCGGACGCTCCCGGGTGTGCACACCCTCTGCACCCTCGCCACGGCACTCGGAGTTCCCGAGACGGAGATGCTGCGCGCCGCAGGATACCTCAATGCAACGCCCATCGCGCCCGTCGAGGATCTCATCGCGGACCCCGAGTTGCGGCTCTTCTTCAGGGACGAATGGCCGAACCTGACTGGAGAAGAGCGCGGCCTGCTCAAGGACTTCGTCCGCATGCTCAAGACACGCATCCGGCGACGTGAGCGCGGTGACCAGGATGCGACTGTGCAACTCAGCTCGGCTGACTAGGTCACTTCGCTGATTCCGAGGCGTGCAAGCTCGTCGGCGCGTTCGTTGAGGCCCACACCCGAGTGCCCGGTCACCTTGTGGAACGTGACGTTGTGCATCCGGACGAGCGAAAGCAGCCGTTCCCACAGATCGCGGTTCTCGACCGGCTTGCGCTGATAGTTGAGCCAGCCGTTCTTCTCCCAGCGGTCGTACCAGCGCTGCCGCATGCCGTTGACCACGTATGCGCTGTCGGAGAACACCTCCACTGTAAGACTCCGGCCCTTCAGACGTCCCAGCGCTTCGATGCATGCGGCCAACTCCATGCGCTGGTTCGAGGTATTCCTCTCGCCGCCATGGATCTCCTTCACGGTACCTCCACAGGAGAGTACCGCTCCCCAGCCTCCTCGATTCCCCTTGAACTGATTCCCCGAGCATGCCCCGTCGCAGTAGATGGTGACCGTGTCCTGTTCAGACGTCATGCTGCCCTCGTCTTCGCCCGCGGCCGGCGTAGCTGTGCGGACAGTATATACGATGCGTCGAGTCGTTCGTCAGGGCAGAGGAAACAGCGCCCGGACACAAGAAAGGGCACACTCACCTCAGCCTTGTCCCGCGCCTCGCCCGGCTCCCCGCATGGTGAATACGAGTCACCGGCTCGGGCTGTGGGCTTCGCGTCGATGGATGTGCCCGGGGGTATGCTCGCATGAGATGAACCATCCTGTCAACCCATCCGCCATCGGGGATGGGCGACGCCCGGGGGAATCTCCGGGCTCGGAGGACCACGTCGCTCCGACAGACGGCGCCTGAACGCATCAGTCGGCCGTGAAGAGCGGGGCAATCAGAACGCCCAGACCGGTGCGTTCGGCCACTTCGAACGCGTTCCAGGCAGTCACCACGTCCTGTATGGCAAGTCCGGTGGTATCGAATACCGTCACTTCCGCCTCGTCGGTGCGTCCGGGTTTCAGTCCCGCTGCGATCTCAGGAAGCTCCGCGTACACGTCAGTCCGGCCGAACCAGCCGCGGCTGACGGGCACATTCACCTCGCCCGCGTGGCTGGCCTGCTCCCAGTCATCGACGACCACCTTCGCGCGCTTGAGTATGGCCGGGTCGATCTCCTGCTTGCCGGCCGCATAAGAGCCCACACAGTTGAGGTGCATTCCTTCGTGCACCCACTCGTCCTTGACGATGGGGCGGTCGCTGGGGGTGGCTGTCACGAGCACATCGCAGCCCCGGACGACCTCCTCCGCAGTCTCACAGGCACGCGCCTCGATGCCGAGTCCGGTGGCAATGTCAGCCAGCCGGCGCGCCTTCTCAGCGACGAGGTCGTTCACCAGCAGTCTCTGCACGCGCATCGAGTGCCGGACAGCCTCGAGCTGAAACGGTCCCTGAAAACCGGCGCCGATGAGTCCCAGCACGCGGGAGTCTCTCCGCGCAAGCAGCCTCGTGGCTACGCCGGACGCGGCGCCGGTCCTCATGCCGGTGATGTACGTGCCGTCCATGATGCAGACCGGTTCGCCCGTATCGGAGTCTATCAGCACGATCGTGGCTATCAGCGTCGGCAAACCGTGCGCGGCGGGATTGCCTGTGTGGACGCTGATGAGCTTGACCGCCGCCTCGCCCATCTGCGGCAGGTTCCCCGGCATGATGAGCAGCACCCCCTGCGACTGCGGGAAGTGCAGGTAGCTCTTGGCCGGCATCTCAGTGCGCCCCCGGCCCCTCTCCGCAAAGGCTTGTTCCACCAGCGCCAGAACATCCGGCATGGCAAGCGTGCCAACCATATCGCTCGCCCGGAGTATGCGAACCTTTCTCGCCATCGAGTACCTCCCCTGAGTCTGCCGAGCCCGCAGCGTCCAAGGTAACACGCCCGCAGAGCCCCAACAACGGCTCCGCCTCCGGCGCGATGGGCACGGAGGACGGCCCGCAGTCGCAAGGCAGCCGACCGCGCGTAGCCGCAGCGGCTGTCGCCGCATGATGTCCGCAGGGTCCCGGGGCAGCGCCAGGGGACCCTGTACTCGTCTCCTCGATTGTGCAGAGAACGTGCGGCTACACCGCCGACATACCTCTCTCGCCGGTGCGGATCCGCACCACTTCCTCTATGGGCCAGATGAATATCTTCCCATCCCCCGCTTCGCCCGTGCGCGCTTGCCGTATGATGGCGTCAACCACGGGCTGCACCGCCTCCTCGCTGTCAACTACGACCTCGATCTTCACCTTCGGCAGGAACTCGATGCGGTACTGACTGCCGCGCCACTGCTGAACCAGGCCCTTCTGTTTCCCGTGACCCTTGACCTCCGTCAACGTCATCCCGGGGTAGCCCAGCTTCTCCAGCGCGTCCTTGACCGCGGAGACGCGCTCGGGACGTACGATGGCCTCTATCTTCTTCATGCGTTCGCCTCCAGTATCATCACTTGACCGACTAGTCGTGATACGGCAGGTCTTCGACTACGGGGAAGTTCGGGTACGCCCTGCCGCCATGCTCGCCCACGTCCAGTCCTTCGTACTCTTCCTGCGGGTTCACGCGGATGCCTCCCAGGACGTGGTCCAGCACCTTGAAGAGCAGATACCCCGCGCCGAAGGCCCACGCGGCCGCCACAACGGCGCCGATTCCCTGCGCAAGCAACTGGCCGAAACCGCCGCCGTAGAAGAGACCGACCACTGTCGGAGCTTGCGTCGTGCAGAGACCGTAGCTGCCGTCCGCGAAGAGACCGACAGCCAGCAGGCCCCAGATGCCGTTCAGACCGTGCACACTCACCGCACCGACCGGGTCATCAACGCCGGTGCGGTCGAAGAACAGGACCCCGGCCACCACGATTACGCCCGCGACTACCCCGATGACGACGGCCGCCCAAGCCTCAACCCAGGCGCAGGGTGCAGTGATGCCGACGAGCCCGGCGATGGAGCCGTTGAGGGTCATGCCGACGTCGAGCTTCCTGGTGACAGCGTAGATGGTGACCAGAGAAGAGACCGCCCCGGCGGACGCAGCGAGCGTGGTGTTGACAGCTATGACCGAGGTCCGCAGTTCGGAGGCCGAGAGCGTGCTGCCGGCGTTGAAGCCGTACCAGCCGAACCACAGGATGAAGACGCCGAGAGCGGCAAGCACGATACTGTGGCCGGGTATGGCGCGCGCCTTTCCGTTCTTGTCGAACTTGCCCATCCGCGGCCCGAGAACGACCGCGCCAGCCAGTCCCAGGAAGCCGCCGACCGTGTGCACCACACCAGAGCCGGCGAAGTCGACGTGCCCCACGCCGTACGGCAGTGACGAAAGCCAGCCACCTCCCCATACCCAGTGTCCGTAGATGGGGTAGATGACGGCGCAGACCACGACCGCGTACAGAAAGTAGGCCTTCACCTTCAGGCGTTCGGCCACCGCGCCGGCCACAATGGTGGCAGCCGTGGCGGCAAACATGACCTGGAACAGGAACAGAAGATAGGTCTGCACGTCGTAGTTGTCGCCCGCGAGGAGCCACCCCGTTGTTCCGACCAGTCCTCCCCTGTCCGCTCCGAACATCAGGGCGAAGCCAACGATGAAGAACGCCAGTGAACCGATGGCGAAGTCCATCAGGTTCTTCATCATCAGGTTCACCACGTTCTTGGCACGGCACAACCCCGCGGTGAGCATCGCAAATCCCCCCTGCATGATGAAGACGAGGGCTGAGGCAACGATCACCCAGACGAAGTCCACCGGAGAACCTGGATCGTCAGCCAGCGTGGCCGCTCCGGACGGGTCGGCCGCCAGCACAGGTCCGACCGTCGTCAGCGCGACCACGGCCAGCACAGACGCAAGAGCCATCCCCTTTGCGATGCGCCCCAGGTGGCGCACACCAGACAGTGTTCTCATTCTGCGCATCCTCCTTTGAAGCGTCCCGTGCAGTCTGGGCCGCTCCGGTTGCGCGGAGGTTGCGAGCAGGTTACGGGCCGGTTAATTCTCGCCTTGACTGCGGCGGCTCGATGCTACAATTCGGCCGATGGAAGGGGCACCGGTTTCCGCGCGGCTTGAACACAGCCTCAGCGGACGCATCGTCGTCTTCGTGACAGCAGTCATCGGGCTGTGCGGTCTGCTTGCCGTGTCCATCATTTCCCAGGTCGTCAGCGCTGAACTGGCCGAGCGTTATCGGGCAGACCAGGAGGCTTCGCTCGAGTACCTGACGACATCGCTTGTACCCATGCTTGCGCTGAAGGACTACCCGCGCGTCGAGCGGACCATCGACGCCGTGCTCATCTACGAGAACATCGTCTCCGTCGAGGTCTACGACGTGGACGATGCGCTCGTCCGCTCGGTGGTTGAACTCGGCGCCGAGTCGACGCCGGCCAACACCGTCAGCCGGCTTCTGCTGCACGAGGAAGCAGTCATCGGGAGAGTTCAGGTCGGCTTCTCCCACCGCTACATAGAAGACCAGGTGAGGAGGCTGACGCGTGCACTTGCAGCCATCGTCACCGGACTCCTCGTGGTGACGGCGGCCGCATTGCTCTGGTACCTTCGTCGCACCGTCGTGAACCCGCTGCGCTCGTTCACGGACACGGTGCAGGCGATGAGCTCAACGAACCTGTCCCTGAGGATGCCGGAAGGCAGAGCGGACGAGATAGGTGTGCTGGCAACGAGCTTCAACCTGATGGCGGACAACCTGGAGGAGTCGCAGTCTCAGTTGCAGCAGGCTCACAGCCGGCTGGAGGCCAGGTTCCAGGAACGGGCAGAGCGCGAGGAGTTGCGTACGGAGCAGGTGCGTCGCATCTTCGACCTGCGCCGGCAGATACACTCCAGTAACGACCTCCCCGGCCTGCTCACGTACGTGGTTCATGCGTTGCAGCAGACGTTCAAGTACTACTCCGTCAATGTGTTTCTCGTCGACTCCCAGTCAGGCGACCTGAGGCTTTCGGCCGGCGTCGGAGGGTACTCGAGCGAGATACCCCTTGGCGAAGTACGACACCCCGGTGAAGGCATTGTAGGAGAGGTGCTGCAATCGTGCCGTCCACGTCTGGTCAGCGACGTGTCGACCGACGCCAGGTACATCGCGGTACCCGCTCTTCGCGAAACGCGCTCCGAGCTGGCGGTGCCAATCAACATCGGGGCGCTGACACTCGGAGTGCTCGACATCGAGTCGGACAGAGTGAACAGTCTGGAGGAGATGGACCTCTTCACGGTGCAATCCGTGGCGGACCAGCTCGCCAACGTGCTTGAGAACGCCCGCCTGGCCCAGGAGACGCGTGACCTGGCGATACTGGACGAGAGGAACCGCATAGCGCGGGAGATACACGATACGCTGGCCCAGGGTTTCACCGGCATCGTACTTCAGCTCGAAGCAGCCGAACAGAGTCTGGGCGAGTCGACCGAGCACGCCGCAACGCACATCGAGAGTGCGAAACGGCTTGCGCGGGAGAGCCTGAACGAAGCGCGCCGCTCGGTATGGGCGCTGCGGCCGAGCCAACTGGAGCAACGCGACCTCTCCGAGGCTATCCGCCGGGAAGCGGAGATGCTGGCGAGCGAGGGGCGGGTGAGCACAAGGTATCACGCGACCGGTCGACGACGCCGTTTGTCCGTCGATATTGAAGGCGCACTGCTGCGCATCTGCCAGGAGTCACTGACCAACATACGCAAGCATGCCGCCGCGCACCACGCCGACATCGAACTGGGATACGGCGAGGGAGTCATCACGCTCCGCGTGCGCGATGACGGTGTGGGATTCGACCCGGACCTGCGGCGCGACGGCTCATTCGGACTCATAGGAATCGACGAACGAGCCCGGCAGTGCCATGGCAGCGTACGCGTCACAAGCTCACGTGGCAAAGGCACGCTCATCGAGGTCGTGATACCCTTCGAGAGGAGGCAAGACGATGGGTAAGATCAGGATACTGATTGCCGATGACCACCCGGTGGTGAGGGAAGGGCTCACGGCGATGCTCGACCGGCAGGAAGACATGGAGGTGGTAGGCGATGCTCCCGATGGCGCCGCCGCCGTGGCGAGAGCCGCCGAGACGTCTCCGGACGTCGTCCTCATGGACCTCAGGATGCCCGTCATGGACGGCGTCGAAGCCATGCGCGCCATCGCCGCACAGCAGCCGTCCGTCAGCTTCATCGTCCTCACGACGTACGACAATGACGAGTATATCTTCAAGGGCATCGAGGCAGGCGCCCGCGCCTACCTGCTCAAAGACTCCCCGCGCGAGGAGCTGTTCAAGGCCATCCGTGCCGTTCACAGGGGCGAGTCGCTCATCCAGCCATCGGTCGCCAGCAAAGTACTCGACCGCTTTGCGACGCTGTCGCGGCAGACGCAAAGCCCCGAGCTCCTTTCCGAACGCGAGAAGGAAGTGCTGCGACTGATGGCGACGGGAGCCGCGAACAAGGCAATCGCCTCGGCTCTGTTCATCAGCGAGAGCACGGTGAAGACACACGTTCAATCCATCTTCCAGAAACTGGACGTGAGTGACCGAACCGGCGCGGTGACTCAAGCGCTGCAGCGGGGCATCATATCGCTCTAGCAGTGCGCGGGACAACGGCGCTCTCATCCGAACGGACGAGCGGCGCATCGCCCGCATAGCCGTACGAAAACTGTATCGCTGAACGATTCCCTTGGCGCCGGAACGCAGTATCCTTGCAGATGTAGCTTTGCGAAGACCTGTGCCTGGAGGCAAGCTAATGAGACGACACCTTCTTCTGAGCGTCACGTCACTGGCGACGCTCTTGCTGACGGCCACGACCGGCTGCGCCGGCAATCCGATGTCCCAGGAAGTCATCCAGCGGACCGTCGAGGACGTCATCGCGGCCAACATGGCGGTGGAGACGGTGAGCTTCGAACTCACGACGAGCACGATGGTGAGTATCGAGAGCGCGGGGCAAACGAGCGAGCAGTCGAGCTACGGAACAGGCACGGGTTCTGTGGACAATCGCAACCAGAGGATGCATTTGCTTATGACCGCTACGACTCGAGAGGAAGGCGCGAGCGAGAGCACCACGGAGGTCTTCGTGGCTGACGAGTGGATGTACATCTCCGCATCGGTTCCGGGTGAGGAGATCCAGTGGATGAAGATGCGGATGCCTGAGGGACTGTGGGAGCAGCAGGACCAGGTCCGGCAGCAGGTGGACCTGCTGAAGGTTGCGGACGAGGTCAACTACCTCGGTATCGAGGAGGTCGAGGGTGTCAAGTGCTACGTCGTGGAGATCGTGCCCGACATGGATTCGGTGCGGCAGATGATGGCGCAGGTGCAGGGCCCGATTCCCGCCGTGGGCGGCATCGACCCCGGCGCGCCGGAACTCGGGGAGATGGTGAAGCAGGTGTCGATGACACAGTACATCGCCGTGGACGGCTACCTGTTCAGACGCACCGACCAACGCATGCTCATCGAGTTCACGCCTGCAACCCTGGGCATCCCGGACGGGGAGTTCGACCGCGTCGTGGAAGACACCTTCACAACGCTCGTTTTCCGCAACTACAACGAGCCTGCTACAATCCAACTGCCTCAGGGTGCGCTCGCCGCCACCCAGATAGGCGCATAGGCGGTCGGGCGCGGCCGGACCGCGAGAGCGGAGGACTGGCGCTGACCGGCGGGGTGAACGGAGTGCACTCGATGAAGGAAACCACACGATGGCTCCTGCCTTCCACGTTCGTACTGGCGGCCGTGATGCTGGCCTTGCTCACCACACCGCTTTCGTCGAAGGGGCTGAGCTACAGCCGGCAGCTTGAAGCCACACTTGGCCGCTCGGCGAACTACGAGGTGGGCACCGACCCGTTCGTCATCGTGTCCGCCGACCTGAACAGCGACGGTTGGCCCGACCTCGCCGTTGCCAACTACACGTCGGGTACCGTGAGCGTCCTCATCAACCAAAGGAATGGCACATTCGGGAAGCCGATCGAGTACCCGACCGGTGCGGGCGCCTTTGGAGTATCGGCTGCAGATGTGGACGGCGACTCCGCCATCGACCTCGTCGTCGCGAACGAGCGCGCCGGCACCTTGAGCGTGCTGTTCAACTCCGGTGACGGCACCATGGTTTCGCGAACCAACATCCCTTCGGCAAGCGGGCCTCACGTTACCGCCGTTGCGGACTTCGACGGCGACTCGCTGCCCGACATTGCGGTGCCGAACTTCAACAGCCACACGGTCAGCCTGTACGTGAATCAGGGAGACGGTTCGTTCGCCGACCGCCTCGAGTTCACAACCCACCACGCGCCGTTCAGCGCGGTCGCGGCTGACCTGAACGGCGACGGCGCCGTCGATATCGCCGTGACGTCCTACCAGGATGGGTATGTTGACGTCCTCTGGAACGACGGAAAGGGCGGTTTCAACACTCGGACCGCCATGGCGCTCGATGCGGGCTTGTGGTCGATAGCGGCGGCCGACCTGAACGGCGACTGGCTGCCCGAGCTGATCGCCACGCGTTACACGAGCGGGGCAGTCACGATCCTCGTCAACCAGGGTGGCGGCTCCTTCGAGCGCTCGGTCGACTACCTGACCGGTCGGGGCGGCCCGTGCTGGGCCACGGCGCTGGACGTCGACGGCGACGGCATGCGCGACATCGCGGTGGTCGACGGCTACGCTCACCGCCTCTCGCTGCTGCGCAACAAGGGAGACGGCACGTTCAGCGAGAAGGCCGAGTTTGCGACCGGCAGCGGTCCGAGCTCGGCGGCTGCGGCCGATTTCGATATGGACGGCCGCGTGGACATCGCCGTGGCCAACTGGGACAGCGACGACGTCGTCGTGTTCCTCAACCTGACGCCATAGCCGGCGGCGCCGAGCCGGGTCTCAGCCGGAGATGTCAAGCAGCCTTCGGGGGTTCGTCTTGACCATCAGTTCGATGTCGGATGCAGCCAGCCCCCTCCGCAGCAGCGTGGCGATGAACATCCTTAGTCCTTCCGCAATGGTCGGGTGAGGCGTGCCGCCGAAGTCGGTCGTCAGGATGCAGTTCTCCGGACCCTGAGCCCGGATAGCCTCCACGAACAGCGCCGGGTCGCGACGCTCGCTGGTCGGCGAGACCGCCTGGGCACAGTGCTCAATGACGATGCCGGCTCTGGCAAGCGCCACCATCTCCTCTGCCGTCAGGAACTCACTGCATACGAACTCCGACATCGCGTGGGTCACGACTACCTTGCCGATGCCCATGCCGATGCACCTGTCGGCTACGGCATTCACCTCCCGCGGGGAGATGTGGCCCGTGCAGAGCACCATGCCGTAGTCCTTAACTACCTTGAGTATGTCGTCCATCGCGGGGACAAGGCGGCCTGCCGAATCAACCACGGTGATGGTGTCCGCGCCAAGCTCGAGATTGAAGAGCCGCTGTACGACGGGCATCGAGTTGGCCGAGTAGAACACCGGCAGCCAGAGCACCTTCGTGCCGATCTCAGCAGCCGCCTTCACCGCGCGGTAGTTGAGGCCACCCACCTCACCGTCGAGCGTGAGGCTGCCGAAGACCTGGATCTCCGGCACGAGACGCCGCACCAGTAGAGCAACCGGCTGCGTACAGTAGGTCCGGTTCTTCAGAACGAAGCCTCCCAATCCCAACTCGCGAGCGTGCAGGGCAGTCTCGATGGCATCGTAGCGCCTCGTCATCCATGCCTCAGGCTCGAAATGCACGTGCATGTCGTACGCGCCGCTGAGCAGCCCGCCAACGACGGACACATCCCGTTTCTGCGATAGCTGCAATTCGTAGTCCCATTCACCCGATTCGCCCATATCTCTCCCTCCCTTGCCCGATCTGAACCCGTCGCGGCTTCACCCGATGAGGTCGCGCGCCTCCTGAAGGGCCGCCCTGAGCTTCTCGGCGTTGTTATCTCGAACATAGCCGAGGTTGAAGAACTGGAAACCCTCCCTGGCCCAGCGCGCATAGCCCTTGGGACCGAAGCCGCCCATCCCGGCCATCTTGCCGGCCTTGCGGCAAATCTCCGCAACTTCCAGGAGGCGCTCCTCGATGAACGGGCGGCTATTGACTTCGGCTCGGGTCATGCCAGGCGCGATGTCGCCGATGTTCAGCGCGAAATCGTGCGTCCCTACGACGGTGCCGTCAATGCCCTCAAGCTGAAGGGTGCGCGGCAGGTTCTTCAGAGCCGTGAGGCTCTCCGTCTGCGGAAAGAGCATCATGTTCCTGTTCACGTACTCAGTCATCGTCAACAGGGGCGTCGTGGCAACGTCCATACCATCGAGCAGGTAGGGGCTCAGCCCGATGCCCGAGCCTCGGTTGCCCAGCGGCGGGAAATACGCCTCCTCCACCGCCCGGACAGCCTGCTCGACGTCGTCCACCTGAGGAAGCATCAACCCCTGGATTCCGGAGTCGAGATACGGGCTGACAGGGGCGCTGTTCTTCTCGGGTCGCATCAGGATTGGCATCTCATACTCGCGTGCGAGCCGGATGTAGACGTAGATGGCATCCTTGCCCACGAGGCTGTGCTCGTTATCGATCATGAAGAAATCGTACCCCATGTCCTTCAGCGCCGCGACGGTCGGAGCCGGGTCATTCCCCGGACCTATGAGCGGGCCGAAGACCTTGTCGCCGCGAATCAGCCGCTGCTTGAACTCGTAGCCTGTATCCTGCCTCACCGTCTCCTCCTTCTGCGCTCCGGGCGCGACTCTACATCGGAATGCGGTCGACGTTGACGAGCGCCGGCTCGTGCACCGGAATGAGTATGTCCGCCATCGCTTTGATGCGCAGAGCGCTGTTGAACGCCTCGACTGCATCGAGGTGAATCCCGGGTGGAATCACGGGCATTATCTCGCGCACGCCCGCGGGTGGCTCGAAGTTCTCCTGGAGCGTGCACATCCCGGTGATGACCGCCCTTCCCTTCGCGGTGTTGACACTCACCGCCTGACAACCGGGGCTGTGCCCCGGGGCCGGAATGAGCTCGATGCCGGGGAGCACCTCACAGTACCCGTCGACAAGCTGGAAGTTCAACCCCATGAACAGTTCCCTGATGTAGGTTGGCGCCAGTATCGGATGAGGCGCCAGGGCGAACTCCAGCTCGGCCTGCTGGACAACCACACGGGCCCGGATGCACTTCCGCGTGTTCGCACAGTGGTCAATCATGAGATGTGTCTGGATAACCACGTCGATATCCGACGGCTTGAGGCCGATCTTGAGCAACGCGTCTTCAAAGGAGTTGATGTCGACGGCGTCGAACCCGCGGTACTTCTTGAGGTGCACAGCATTCGCACCGGTATCGACGAGAACGCGCTGCACGCCTCCCTCGATGTACCAGGCGAATATGGGCAGGTCGATGCGCTTGCCGTTGTTGAAACGGTAGGTGAAGTTGCCCATGTCCTGGCTGACGTATGCAAGCGGCAACGGCCGGACTGTGTACAGCGGCAGCAGAGCAGACTCCCGCAGAGCCGCCATCACTCGTACACCTCAGGATTGACAGGATAAAGCGGCCTCTCGCCGCGAAGGACCCGGAGTATCTCGTCCGCCAGGTGCGTGGCCATGCGGCGCATCGCCTCGACGGTGGCGCCCGCTACATGCGGCGTCGCAATGAAGTTCGGGAGCGAGAGCAGGGGATGGTCCGCGGCAGGAGGCTCCTCGACAAAGACATCCATACCGGCGCCGGCGAGCCTGCCGGCAACAAGCGCCCTGTACAGGGCATCCTCGTCAACGATGCCGCCGCGCGACGTGTTGATGAGGTATGCGGTCGGCTTCATGAGAGCGAGCTCTCGCTCCCCCAGCATCCCTCTCGTCTCAGCCGTCAGCGGAACGCAGAGCGCCAGGAAGTCCGCCTCCCTGACCACCCGGGCAAGGTCTCCCGAGCGCCAGCAACCGAGTGTCTCGAACCTTTCAGGTGGGACGTAGGGATCGTACGCGATGACGTTCATGCCGAAGCCCAGCCGGCATTTCGTCACCGTCTCCGAGCCGATGCGCCCGATGCCCACCACGCCGAGCGTCTTGTCTTTCAGCTCCACGCCGATGTAGTCCTCTCGTTTCCTGAATCGTCCCGCCTTCAGATCCGCGTCCGCGGCACAGACCCGGTTCGCGAGGCCGAGCATGAGGGCCAGAAGGTGCTCAGACACAGAGACCGAGTTCGCTTTGGGTGTGGTGACGACGACGATGCCGCGTTGCGTCGCCGCCGCAACATCGATGTTGTCGTAGCCGACGCCGTGCTTCGCAATGACTTTGAGGTGTGGCGCTGCGTCCATCAGTTCGGCAGTAACGCGCGCCACGCGCACGCCGAGGCCATCCGCGTCCGCGATGACTTGATTCAGGCTCGCTCCGCGCACGTCGGGGAAGTAGAGGACGTCGGACCCAGCGCGCAGAATCTCCAGACCCGCAGGGTCGATATACTCGGAGACAACGACTCTCTTGCGTTCCAAGAACGCCTCCCGGATGGGCCGTATTCGAGACTCGTCGGACAATCATAGCATGGCGCGATGCGGGGTCGACGGTCCGCCCAACCATGGTCACGGACCGCGGGCTCGGTTTGCCAGTCGCGCCGCACCAACGTAAAATCTTGTCTCCAGCGCCCGCGCCGGCAACCTCGTAGCGGCTCGCCTCCGCGGAACTCAGAGACAGGAAAGGAAGAGCAGATACATGGACACCCTTCTGACCGAGAACGAACTGAGCTTCAAGAAGGACGTGCGCGGCTTCGTCAACAAGGAACTGATGCCGCATGTCGAGGAGTGGGAGAAGCGTAAGAAGTACGCACGCGAGTCGGTGAAGAAGTTCGCCGACTATGGACTGTTCGGCATACTGATCCCGCCCGAGTACGGCGGCCTTGGAGGCACCGTCGTCGAGTACCTCATTGCATCTATCGAGATCTCCCGCGCAAGCGTCTCCCTGGCCAGCATCTTCGGCTCGCCGGCGGGCATCTTCACCGACGCCATTCTGAGGTACGGAACCAAGGAGCAGAAAGACCGCTACGTTCCGCCCGTGGTTTCGGGTGAGAAGATAGCCTGCTTCGCGGTGACAGAGCCCGGGGCCGGAAGTGACGCGGCCTCGATGTCCACCGTTGCGACCCGTGACGGGGACGACTGGATATTGAACGGCGCGAAGACGTTCATCACCGCCGCCGACGTCGGCGACGTCGTGCTGGTCTTCGCCTCCGTGGACAGGTCCCTCGGGGCGAAAGGCATCACCGCGTTCCTCGTGGACCGGGGCACTCCCGGATTCACTTCGGGCAAAGCTGAGGAGATGCTGGGCCTCAACGCGAGCAGCGCAGGCGAGCTGTTCTTCCGCGACTGTCGCGTTCCCGGCTCAGCAGTGCTGGGTGAGGTGGGCAAGGGATTGCGGATAGCCTTCTCGTCGCTCGACCTCGGCCGTATCCACGTTGCCGGGCAGGCCATCGGCCTTGCCGAGGCTGCGTTCGAGGCGACGCTCACGTACACTGCCGACCGTGAGCAGTTCGGCCGGCCGATCGGCGACTTCCAGGGTGTGCAATGGATGCTGGCCGACATGTCCGTGCTCGTGGACGCCTCGAACCTGCTCGCGTACCGGGCAGCACGCAAGGCCGACAGCGGCAAGCCGTACTCGGTCGAGGCCGCCAAAGCGAAGCTGTTTGCCGCGGAGTCAGCGGCCGATATCGCCCGCAAGGCGGTCCAGTTGCACGGAGGCTACGGCTGCACGAAGGACATGCCGGTCGAGCGCTACTACCGCGACGCCAAGCTCATCGAGATCTACGAGGGCACCAACGAGATTCACCGCGCGGTCATCGCCCGCGGCATCCGCTCTTAGCGCCCTCTCTGCCTGCAGCGCCGAGCGCCGCCCCGGTGAACCCGGGCGGCGCTCTCCAGTTTCGGGAGGCAGCCGCACGGGGGCCACGCACCATTGACAATGAGGGGAGACAGGCCCTATCATTTGATAGTTATCTATATCATTGGATGAATGACCCACAATGGAGGAGACTCCATGACTTCTCTCAGGGAGCGACAAAGAGAGCGCAGGCGCCGGGACATCATGGACGCGGCCGCGGCCCTCATCGGTGAGCAAGGCCTGGAAGAGACGTCCATGGAGGCCATCGCAGCAAGGGCGGAAGTCGGGACAGCGACGGTGTACAACTACTTCGGCTCGAAGACGGACCTTCTGAGAGCTTTGTTCCTGCGCTACATGGACGAGGAGGCAAAGCAGGGAGCCGCAGCGTTGCAGAGCCCTCCGGAGGAAATGGCAGAAGGCATGTTCCGGCTCCTCGAGAGGTATCTCGAGGGCATGGCGGGCCGGTGCAGCCCGACACTGCTGAGGGAGTTCTATGCGCTGGCCATCAGCAAACAGTTCGGCTACGGGAGAGACACGCTGACGCTGAAGCGTCGATTCCTGGAGCAGTGCCTGCAACTGGCCGAGCACTACAAGAGCCGGGACCAGATCCGCGACGGCGTGACGGCAGAGGAAGCCGCCACGATGTGCTACTCCGCCGCGATGATTCCCCTCTCGCTGTTCGCGTTCGGCATGGGCGTCGACATCGAGACAGCCCGGAAGATGCTGCACAGGAATGTGATGTTGGCCGTAAAGGGCGTCGGACAACCGCGCCTGCCGCACGCCGAGGCCCGCTCCGATGCGTAGTGCAGAATCCTACCTCAAATGGATGAGAGCCCTCTCGTCACAGCGTTGGAGCACGCCTTCCCCAGACCGCTCCGCAGGAATACGCTCACAGGCCGATACGCCCTGCTGGTTGCGCGGCCTATGCTTCAAGTCAGACACTCCATGTGAAGGAGGCATTCCTTGGTGAGCGTGAGCAGCGACGTCCGGACCGCCAGGCAGACAGGGAAGCCGCTCATCCGGCTGGAACACGTATCGAAGATCTACCGGATGGGCAAGGTCGAGGTGCGGGCACTGGACGACATCAGCCTCGAGATATGGCCGGGCGAGTTCATCGTCTTCCTGGGTCCCAGCGGTTCGGGGAAGACTACTTTGCTGAACGTTATTGGGGGGCTCGACTCGCCCTCCTCGGGCCGCGTTGTGGTCAACGGTATCGACGTGACCGCCCTCTCGTCCAAGAAGCTCACGCTGTTTCGCAGGACGGAAATCGGCTTCGTCTTTCAGTTCTTCAACCTGATTCCTACGCTCACCGCAAAGGAGAACGTCGAGTTCGCAGCGGACCTCGTGAACAACCATCCGCAGGCCGACGAGTTACTTGACGCGGTAGGGCTGGGCGAGCGGAAGAAGCACTTCCCCGCCGAGCTTTCGGGCGGCGAGAACCAGCGCATCGCGATAGCACGGGCGCTCGCCACCGACCCCTCGGTCATGCTCTGCGACGAGCCGTCCGGCAGCCTGGACTTCGAAACCGGAAAACTCATCTTCAAGCTCCTGCGCGATCTGAACCGGCAGAACAACAAGGTCATGTGCGTGGTGACGCACAATGCTCCAATCGGCGAGATCGCCGACCGCGTCATCCGGCTACGCGACGGCAAGATTGCTGATGTCGCGGTGAACGAGCACCCTCTCGATCCGGATCAACTGAGATGGTAGCTATCAACAATCTGCAGCGGAAACTGCTCCGAGACATGGGCAGTTCCAAGGCGCAGTTTGGAGCCGTGGCGGCCGTCATCGCCCTCGGCATCGCCACGTTCGCGGGCGTCTACGCCTCGTATCTGAACCTGCACGTATCGTACGAGTACACGTACGACGTGCTGCAAATGGGAGACTACTTCATCACTGTCGACTACCTGCCCGAACGAGCCGTCAGGGAGATGCATGAGATACCGGGGGTGCACGCCGAAGGCCAGGTGGTGGGCAACGTCAAGCTGGACATGGACACCGCAGGTGGAGAAAGGGTGGAAGCGCGGATCGTGTCACTGCCATCCGACTCACGCCCCCTCGTGAGCGACGTGACGATAGTGAGCGGAACCTACTTCAGTCCCGGCGACAAGCGTGAGGTACTCCTGCCGCCCCTCTTTGCCGAGTATCACGATCTGCAACCGGGCGACTCTTTGACGATTGAGCACGGTGCGAGCAAGACCTCATACCGCGTCGCGGGCATCGCAATCCATCCCGAGTACCTCTGGGTATCGAAGAGTGCTGAGGAACCCATCGCCACAGCAAAGACGTTCGGCGTCATCTTCATGCCTCAGCAGCGAGTCGAAGAGATGTTCGGCATGCAGGGCATGGTGAACCAGATCGGACTCGCCTTTGACGATGGCGTGGCGGTTGACGAGACAATCGAGCAGGTCAAGCGCATCCTGACACGCTACGGCATCAAGCGGTTCACGTCGAAGGACGACCAGCAGGTCGGCGTCGGCACGCGCAAGATCGATATCGTGCAGGGCGTTCGCACGGCATACATGGTGCCGCGCGAGGACCAGCTCAGCTACGATTTGCTCAAGGCAGACCTTGAAGGTCTTCGGCAGATGGCAGTCATGCTGCCCGTGCTCTTCCTGGGACTGGCAGCGCTCGCAATCTACATACTGCTCGGTCGGTTGGTCGAATCACAGCGCGTTCAGATCGGCCTCATGCGAGCGTTGGGCTACACGAAGGCCCAGGTGCTCGGGCACTTCGTCGACTTCGCCCTGGTCATGGGCCTGCTGGGCTCTACCATCGGCGCCCTGCTCGGCCAACTGATGGCCAGTGCGCTGACGACCTACTACGCCGGATTCCTGCGCCTCCCATTCATCCAGGTGGTGCCGCAATGGGGCGTACTGGCCGTGGGGATCGGAGTCGGCACTATCGTGCCGGTCATGGCAAGCGTTATGCCTGCGTGGGCCTCGGCGCGGATGCACCCCGCCGAGGCCATGCGTCCTCCGGCGCCACCGGCCGGCCACCGCACGTTCATCGAGATCCTGTTGCCCTTCGTTCCGAGGTTGCACAGCATCTTCAAGCTGCCCCTGCGCAACATGTTCCGACATCCGCGCCGGACGCTCTTCATGGCCACCGGCGTGATGTCGGCCGCGGTACTGATCCTCGTCTCGCTATCCATGCTGGACATGGTTCAGGACATGACAGGAAACCTTCTGGACAAGACGCAGCATTACGATGCCCGCGTTATCCTCCAGGGCACAGGCAGCGCATCAACCGCAACGCACATCGCGCATCTCGAAGGAGTCGAGGCAGCCGAGGCGCTGCTTGATCAACCCTACCGGGTCAAGTTGGGAGACGTATCCCAGGCCACGTCAATACGAGGGATCGTGCCGGATTCGATCATGTACAGCCTTATCACGCCCGACGGCGGCACAACCTCCGTCTCAGAGGAAGGCATCATCCTGCCCACATTCATCAGTGAGAAGCTGGGCGTGGAAGTGGGCGACACCGTTTACCTCGAACCGCTCGTGGGCACCGTGGGCGAATCCGAGGCTGTCGTGGTGGGACTCATCAGCGAGCCCATGGGTGGCCGCCCGTACCTGCCGCTGGACAAAGCCCAGGAACTCTTCAATCTTCCGGGGGCGGCAACCAGCGTGTTCGTCAAGTTCTACGGAGAGCCTTCACCGGAACTGCTGGAACGTATCTACAACATGCCGGAGGTCGCCTCCATCGAGCAGGCATCCTCCTTCAGGGAGTACATGGATGAGTCCATGGGCGCCATGTACGCGATGGTCGGCGTCATGCTCGCGATGAGCTTCGGCCTTGGCATGGCCATCGTCTTCAACGGAGTCACCGTGAACGTCCTCGACCGAAGACGGGAGATCGCCATAATGCGCGCTATCGGGATGAGCGACCGACAGCTGGCTTCGATAATAACCATGGAGAATCTGGGCACGGCCTTCATAGGCATACTCATAGGTTTACCCGCAGGCTACCGGGTCGCCAACTTCATCATGGAAGCCCAGACAGCAAGCATGGAGAACGTGTCTTTCGCTGCCGTCATCTACCCCAGGTCCTACGTGATTGCCGCAGTTCTCAGCATCATAATCATGCTTCTGTCACAGATGCCCGCAATCAAGCGGCTGACCACAATGAGCCTGCCGACTGTCACGAAGGGATGGGCCGAATAGGCTCGCAGAACCGAGGACAGGAGCACATGTTGAGACAGACGGCGAGTATAATGACTGTCGACAGCGAAAGGGTCCGGTTCCCACGCCTGTCGCAACGCAAGGAGAACGACCGATGAAGAAGCGCCTGGCCGTGTTGATAGCGCTCACACTGGCAGCATCCACCGCAGCGGGGTGTACCGGCGGGGGTAGCGTAGTACCGACCGCGAAGGTCACGAGCGGCGACATCATGAACACCGTGGCCGTCAGCGGCAACCTCGAGGCGCCGAACGACCGGTTCCTCTCGTTCTCGATGCCGGGGACCGTGGAGATGGTGAACGTGGAGAAAGGTGACGCCGTGCGGGCAGGCGCCGTGCTGGCTCAGCTTGAGACCTCTGCCCTTCAGCGGAACGTGGACATGGCAGTCGCGGGAGTGGAGCAGGCGCAGGTGCAGTATGACATCGCGGAGCACCAGCTTCGGAACACCATCTATCCCCACTACTACGGAAGCTACGTCATCAACGTGCCGGGCACGTGGATGGCTCTCGACAGCGCCGCCGGCAGAGTGGAATCAGCGCGCGCCAGGATCGAAGCCGGAGACACTGCGGGAGCACAGCTTCTGCTCGACGACGTGACGGCGGAGATAGACAGGGCGAAGAGAAGCTCTCAGTCGCGCCTCTGGGACTTCCCGCTTCCGGTCAAGATCATGGAGCTGCAGCGCCGGGCCGCGGCCATTGCGGTTGACGTCGCGCTGCTTAATCTCGACGCCGCCCGAGACGCGCTTGATGACGCGACCATCAAGGCACCGTTCGATGGCATCATCACCGCGGTGGAGGTCAAACAGGGCGACGAGCTGACCGCGATGAGCTTCTCCGCTGCGGCATTCCACATCATCGACCCGACTCTGCTCGAGATGACGGGGCTCATCGATGAGATGGACATCGCGGACATAACAGTAGGGCAGAAGGCGGTCATCACGCTCGACGCGCTTCCGGGACTCAAGGTTGACGGCAAGGTGACCTACATTTCCGAGGCTGCGACCATCCAGGCAGGCGTAGTGATGTACAAGACCACCATAACGCTTCAGAATGCCGGAACAGCCGTGAAGGATGGCATGAGCGCCACCGCTGACATCGTGCTCGAAGAGCGGACAAACGTCTTGCTTCTGCCAACCGCCGCGGTAATGAAGAACGAGGCGGGCCGCAACATCGTGTACGTTATCGGCGCCGACGGCAAGCCGGAAGCGAGAGAGGTCACCACCGGGCTCCGGAGCGGGGGCAAGGTGGAAATCGTAAGCGGCGTCACGCAAGGCGACTCGGTGGCGCTGCAGGCGCCGAAGAAGTAGCCCGGACCTGTCCGACCCGGTGCTCAGGTCCTGACGGCGGCCGGGCGGCTCACGCGCCGCTTCCGCCATCGGGGGCGCCTGTCACGAAGTCGATGAGAAGGCGCGAGTTCGAACAACTGGTGGACAGGGCGCTCGACAACCTGCCGGACGAGTTCAGCACCCTGCTCGAGAACGTCGCGGTGTTCATCGCCGACCGCCCTCCCAGAGAGACGCTTCGCGAAATGCAGGTGCCGTCCGGCGAGACCATCTTCGGGCTTTACGAAGGCATCCCTCTCACCGAGCGTACGCACGACTACGGACTTGTGACGCCGGACCGCATCACCATCTTCCAGCGCCCCATCGAGGAGGCATGCACCTCCCAGGCCGAGATTGTCGAAGAGATCCGCCGAACGGTGCTGCACGAGATCGCGCACTTCTTTGGCATCGACGATGACCGCCTGGAGGAGATAGAGGCGGCCTGGGAAGCGCGGGGCGGACGCTCGGGCAAATGACCGACCAGCAGTAGCACCGGTGTGCTCGTACCGCCGGCTCCGGCAACGCGACACGTCCGGGGCGAAGCGCCCTCTCATCTCCCGCCTGCTACCGGGACACCGCGTAGGTCCCAAGCCGTACGAGGCGCACAAT
>CAZLPP010000030.1:0-27335 GCA_964561465.1 uncultured Dehalococcoidales bacterium | reverse complement strand
CAGAGACGGCCGGAGCGGCGACGAAGGCGCCAAGAACGAAAGAAAGGGCGATGGTCACGTGCAGAGCACGGGTGAACCATTTTCCCTTAGTCATTCTGTTCACTCCTGTCACTTACTGTTTACTCCCCTGCTCCGGGGATTCGTCCTCCCTCGGGGTCAGGGTGCTTGTCTGCAGATTCCTACGAAGCACATGTTTCTGAGGCCCGCCTCGTAACCGGGCCTGCCCTGTCGTCCGCGCCTGGAGTCGTTCGGGGAATACCCCGCCGAGTCCCTTACCTGTCGGCGTGGCACGCGCCCGGGCCGGGCTGTATCAGCGTCCCCTCTGCGTGAGCCGGTCGGTGACCGTCCCGTCTCCTGATCATCCCGGGCCCATTTGAATCGACCGGTGCCGGGGATGGGGAGAGCGACGGGCGAGGGGCCCTTGCGTCGGGATTCACTCAGTAGGCGCTCCTCCTTTGTCCGTATTTTGCCCTCCCCGGACGACAACACAAAACAGCCCCGGTAGGGCAATCAGCTAGAGGGTATACGCTGGCACGAGCATTTGTCAATAGCAAATCGACGTAATCAGGCGCTGGTTGAGGGATTTGTCGCGACAATGCCCGCGGCGCGGCATTGCGGGCGAGTCACTCGGTTGACAAAGGCAGTGCACGCTCATACGCTTCCGCCCTACCGTGCCTTGCGCATGGGTGGAGCGTCTTCGCGATGCTTCATCGTGGCGTCATGCGGTTGGCGTTCGCGAGAGGAGGGCCCACGTGGAGTTGAGCCCTGCGTCGTCCACCGGCAGCCTGCTGGTTCTTGCCCAGGTGGACCATGCCTGCGGCGACATCATCTCGTCGGTGATGGAGCAACTCTCTGTCGCCGGCGCGCACAACGTGCACCTGGTTCCGTCGCTCACGAAGAAGGGCCGGCCCGGCTACCTCCTCTTCGTCGACGTGCCGTCCGCCCAGCTGAGCGCGGTGGAACGGCTGCTCTCTATTGAACTCGGCGTGCTCGGCTGGCGCGTGATGTCGGCCGAGCATCGAGGCTTGGCGACCGATTCGCGTACCGTGGACGTGGTCTTGCCTCGCGTGTGTGGAGAGACGTCGGTCGCGGTTCCGGTCAAAGTCGTGTGTGACCCGGCCGGAAGTGGGCGGGTGGCGCACATCGAGCACGACTTCTGTGTGCGGCTGCAGCGGGAGTTGCGGGAATCGGATGGCGTGGTTGTTCCGCTGCGAGTCTTGAAGGCACACATACAGTCGGCGGTGGCAGACGCGCTCAACGAGGGACGCAGCGGCGACTTCGGCGCGGGGAAGGAGAAGGAGACGTGAACACCAGGGTGTTGGTGGCAGTGATGGCGGCATCTGCCGATGCGGACCTGCTCAGCGCGGACCGTGTGGAGGCGCTCACGGGTGGTCACGGCATGGTGAACCTTGCCGTGTGGGGTATCACGAATGTGATTGTCGACGAGCTCGTGCAGCACCGGGACATCAGCCTGAGCTTCAGCAACACGCGCCGGCTGCCCGTGGATGACGTCATCGCGAAGTGCGTTGCGGCGGCTCGCGAGGCGGGCGCCGAGACCGGGAACGCGGCGCTGCTCACCGCGGCCATGCTCTACCTGGCCGGGACGCAGGCGCACGCCGGAGTGCCGGTGGGCAACCGCAAGCTGGGCGCCCTGTGCCGCATGGCCTCCGGCGGCCAGCGTTGCGGAGTGGCCATGATTCCCACCGCCAAGTGGGGTAACAAGGCCTCCGGCTTTCCCGCCGTGAAGGCCATTTACGATGCCATGGTGGAGGGCGAGTTGACGGAGGTAGACGGACGCGCCATCCCAGCGGGTGTGACGGCGCTCTTCCTGGGGCATGCGCCGCTGGGAGAGGAGCACTCCATCCTGCAGGTGGCCAAACGGTCCGCCGCGATCGGAACGAAAGCCATGATGGACGCGCAGGCGGGCATCGGCATCAAGCCCGAGCTGCTGTACGATGCCATCTTCGGCGCGGCCGCGGCGCTGGAAATCGTCCACCCGGATGCCTGGACGATGGAGCCCGACGGTACGGTCATCGAGGATTCGCCCTACCTGGTCGGCAAGTCGGCGGCGGAGGCCGCGGGCCTGCCGCCTCAGTTGACGCTTGAGCTTACCGGCGAGGTGTACGATACCGCGAAGTTCGTCGGCGACCTTGGCCTGATACTGAAGGACGTCGGCGCTCCCACCGTGGTGGGCATGCTCTGCCTGCGCGACGCGCTCCAGGTCTTCAAGGAGAACGTCAGCCCCTTCCGTCCCACCACCCCGCCCATGGGGCACGCCTGCGCCGAGGCGGTGCTGGCCATGAAGGCGCTCATCGCCTGGGACTTCGACCGCGACAGAGTCGCGAGGTCTCTTGTCGGCCTGCTGAGTGAGAAGCGGGTCGACCCCGAGATTGCACAGGTGGCCATCAACACCATTGCGCGCAAGGCCGAGCAGGTCCACCGCGGCCCCGTGACGAACCTGGTCGTCCGGGCGACCGACCCGGAGCGCGCCCGCGTGCTGCTCGACCGCGCCACGAAATCGTACGACTGGCTCACGTCCGGCAGGAGCCTTCAGGACACGGTCCTCGGACTGGAGCTGGAGCGCAAGGTCCGGGTCGAGCGCGGCTCCGCCGCTCTCCTCACCCGCATGCTGGGCAAGGACGTCTCTTTCGATGTGAAGAAGGTCGCCCCGCGGCACCACAAGAAAGGCATGCGCGGCAACTGGTGGGTCTTCGACATGGACGTGGATCTGGATGTCACGGTTGGGGGAAGGACGACCGAGCTCATCGGCCTGGCGCACAACTGCATCCCGCAGGCGGTGCTGGAGGGAAACAAGGAAATGGCCGCGGTCGTCGGCCTTGCCTGTTTCCCGGTTGCCGAATTCGCACTGTCGCCGCATACCATCGTCAACATAACCGTGCCGGCCGCCATGGCCGCCCTGCTCGGGCTGGCTTCGCCGGCTGACGCGGCTGCCGCCGCCGAGAAAGCGGCATACCTCACCGCAGCTATCCCCGGGACTCGTGAGAAGGCGCTGCAGGTGGCGGAACGCGCCCTCGAGATTGCGGCAGCCCTGGGAGCCGGGGCGTGACTCCCGCCGTGTGTGCGGGCTGAAAGAGAAGGAGGCGCCGACGTGAAGGAATATGGCGACTATATCACCGAGGAAGACCGGCTACTGATTGCGACCCTTCGCGACTTCGTCAAGGACGAGATCATGCCGCTGCGGCAGCAGCTCGACGAAGACGAAGACCGGCAGTTTGTGCACGGGGTTCTTGACGGGCTGGCGGCCCTGGGCATGCACAAGCGCGGTCTGCCAGAGTCGATGGGCGGCCTCCGCACGTCCGCCGTCTCGCTCATGGTGGGCTACGAGGAGATCTCTCGCGGCGACTGCGGCATCGCCATGACACTCAGTGTGCCGCCGTGGGTCTTCGGACCCGCGATGCGGTCACACAACGACCGGGTCATGGAGGACCTCGCCCGGCCGTACTGCGGCGACACCTTTGTTGAGGCTTGCCAGGCCATGACCGAGCCCGAAGGCGGCTGCAATATCGAGAGCGCCGAGTACCGGGGCAAGGAGATACACACCCGCGCGAGGCTTGAGGGCGACCAGTGGGTCATCAACGGTGCGAAGCAGTTCCCCAGCGGCGCGAGCGTCGCCGACGTCTACCTCGTCACCTGCACCACCGACCCTGAGCTGGTTGAGGACGGCATCGCCCTCATCTACGTGCCGGCCGATACCCCTGGCCTCTCCTTCAGCCGGCCGGAGAACAAGATGGGCATGCGGTTCACCGATGTGAATGCGTCAATCTACCTGGACGACGTGCGCGTGCCGAAGGAGTACCGTGCCTCGATGGAGACCGGCAAGGACTTCCAGAGCTTCCGGAACTTCCTCTCCTGGGGGAGGCTCTCCAGCTCGGCATTCGCCGTGGGCGCCGCGCAGGCGGTGCTCGATATCGCCGTCGAGTTCACCGGCAGGCGCTACTATGCGGGGAAGCAGGTGCGCCAGCACACGCTGCAGGCGGCGATGCTGGCCGACATGATGATCGGCGTTGAGAGCGCGCGGTTCTACTACCTGACGGTGGCATCGATGTTCGACAACCGCAAGGTCTACGGTCCGCCGTACTCCGACGAGCAGATAGCCCGCGCGTCCGGCGCGAAGGTCTACGCCTGCGACATGGCGGTGAAGGTCTGCAACATGGCGATGGAGCTGACAGGTTCCTACGGCTACATGAAGGACTACCACATCGAGAAGTATCTGCGCGACTGCAAGATAATCCAGCTCTGGGAGGGTGGCGCTCAGCTCGGCCGCATTGACGTTGCCCGCGGTCGCTATTCGATGGTGCCTTACGTCTAGAGCCGGACCTCGGGCAGGGGGATACAAAGAGGGGAACGCTGTGAAGCGCTCCCCCTCTCTCTTTCCGTCTCGCTGTGGGCGGTCACGCCCCATCATAAACGCTCGGGTTGATGCAGTTCGGAATCCGCTCTCCGCGAAGGCCGGTCAGCAGTTGCTCGATTGCCAGGGTCCACATCTTCTTCCGCGTTTCCGGAACGGCGCTGCCGATGTGCGGCATCAGGACAATGTTGTCCAGGGTGAAGAGAGGGCTGTCGAGCGGCAATGGCTCGGTGCTGGTGACGTCGATAGCCGCTCTGAGGATGCGGCGCTCCTTCAGCGCCTGGTAGAGCGCCTCGTCATCGACGATCGGGCCGCGCGCCACGTTCACCAGTATCGCCGTCGGCTTCATCCGGGCGAACTCGTCGCGGCCTATCAGTCCTCGCGTCCGGTCGTTGAGGGGCAGTGTCAGGACGACGAAATCCGACTCCGCCAGCAGGTCGTGCAGCTTCGCGCGGTACTCCACTCCCAGGAGCGTTTCCATATTCGCGACGCGGTTCCTGTTGTGGTAGAGGACGCGCATGTTGAAAGCCCGGGCGCGCTTCGCTACGTGCGAACCGATATGGCCCAGGCCCACTATTCCGAGAGTCTTGTTGTTCACGTCCACTCCAGGCAGGTCGAGGTGGGCGTGGGCCGTCCACCGGCCGTCCCGGGCGAAAGCCTGTCCCTCGACTATCCGCCGGGCCGCTGCGATAAGGAGCCCCATCGCCAGGTCGGCGGTCGTCTCGGAAAGGACGTGGGGCGTATGGCCGACCGGTATTCCCCGGCGCGTTGCTTCCTGCAGGTCGATGTGGTCGCACCCATCCCCCATATTGCTGACCACTCGGAGCTTCGGCGCCGCCTCGAACACGTCTTTCGAAATCCTGTTCCCCACGGGAACGAGCCCTTCGACGTCCCTCATCTCGCGCAGCAGCACGTCGTGCGGTGTCTCGGCGTGCCCGGTCCACACCTTGAAGTCGTGAACGCCCTTCAGCCTCTCTAGTACGTCCGGGAAGAAGTTCCTGCAGATATAGATCTTCGCCATCGAACCCTCCATCGTCGTCGAGAAGGTCGTCGCGGCGGGCTCGCTGTCCTCTTGACGCGGACCGCAGAGTGCGCCTGTCGGGCGCACCCTGCTCGCTGATTTCGATTTCGTCCGGCTGTTCTTCCGGTAACTCGTGCGCGCTCACTGCTCGTACACGTGCCTGTGCGACCGGATGTCCGCAACCATGTCGCGAACGGAACGCTCCAGGTCATAGCGAAGGTTCCAGCCCCAATCCTGGCGGGCAAGGGTATCGTCGAGGCGCTCCGGCAGGTTCATCACGAGCTCAATCATCTTCGGGTCGGGCTCGAACGTCAACTTCGCTTCTGGAACCACTCTTGTCACTGTCTCGGCCAGTTCCTGGCCCGTGGCCAGAAAACCGAACAGATTGTACACGCGTCGAGTCAGCTTGTCTTGTCGCGCATCTTTGAGGTCCAGCAGGCCCAGGGCCGCGTCTTTGACGTATGTCACCGAGATGGGTGTCTCGGGCGCCACGTAGATGCTGTATGGCCGGCCGAGAGCCGATTCCTGCACCGCCCGGTAGACGTAGGCGCTCTGCGCCGTGTCGAATCGGCCCATGCCCATGAGCGGCGTGAGGCGCACGGCCCGGAAATCCACGCCGAATCTGCGGTGATAGTACTCGCCGAGACGCTCGGCACAGACCTTGGTGGTTCCATACATGTTGGGCGGGTGCTGAGCCACGTCGTTAGGCACCACCTTTGGCACGTCGCGTCCGAACGTCGCCAGCGTGCTCAGCAGCAGGACCTGCTTCACTCCAAACAGGCGTGCCGCCTCGAGCACGTTGAATGTGCCGGTTACGTTCACCGCGAAGGCTGCCTGCGGACTCTGCTCGCTTACCGGCGGCAGGATGGCCCCGGCGTGGTAGATACAGTCGGCGCCGCTGTCTTTGACCGCCTCCAGCACCTGCGCCCAGTTCGAGACGTCCCCCCGGAACGCCTTCACGCCCGCGGGAGCGCCGCCGAAGCGGGAGGAGCCGACGACATCGAAGATGGCGACCTCCTCGCCCCGCTCGAGCAGAAGGTTCGTGAGGTGGTAGCCGATGAAGCCGAATCCGCCGGTGATGAGGTTCCTGCCCATGCTACTTCGCGGTTCCCTTCTTGGCGGGGGCTGCCTTCTTTGCCGGGGTCGCGGCTTCCTCAGCCGGGAGCAGACCCTCTTCACGAGCTACCTCGATGGCCCACTGCGCGGCTTTGCCGCACACGGCCGGGCAATGGACCGTGTGGCCGCCGGCCGCCAGGAACTTCGCCATCTCGTCCGGGTCCGGCAGGTAGTACGGCCGCCCGAAGAGCTTCATCTGCATCTCGCGACAGATGATGCTGCCGAACTCGTCAATGAACTTCTTGTGCAGTCTGCGCGCCGTCGCGAAAGCCGTGAACCGGATGCGCTCCGGGTCGGCGAAGTTGTCTCGCTCGCGCCCGCGCAGCGTTCCCAGGAAGAGGATGCCGGCGACATAGGCGCCGCAGCTTCCGTCCCCGACGGTCGCTCCTCCGCCGGCATAGCCGCTGAGCGCCTTGAACAGACTCGGGTTCGGCATGTCCAGCGTATCCTGGAGCGCTGCCATGACGCACTGCCCGCAGCCGCCGTATTGCTTCTCGTAGTCGAATCCAAGCTCATAGGCCTTCTTCAGGACCTTGTCCTTTTGTTCCACCATCTCGATCTCTCCTTTCGACGCGGCACCGCCGGAGTCGCCCGCCGCCGCACTCGTTCTCCGTACGCCGCAGAGTTGCGTATTCTAGAACTTTATCATCTGGTGAGGAAGCCAGAGGATGATGTCCGGGAACACGATACAGAGGAGCAGCGCCAGCAGGATGATGGCGACGAATGGCGTCACCCCTCGTATTATGTGCCCCGTGTTGATCTGCCACTCCGGCTTGGCAATGCCCTTCAGGTAGAAGATGGCGTAGGCCATCGGCGGCGTCATGAAGGACATCTGCAGGTTGACCACAATCATCATAGCGAACCAGAGCGGGTCGAAGCCGATCACCGGCGCCAGGGGCGTCACAAGCGGCACCATGATGAAGACGATGCCTATCCAGTCGATGAGGAATCCAAGCACGAAGATGATGAACTGCACGGCGAAGAACGTGCCCCACTTCCCTCCCGGCATCGCCAGCAGAAGGTTCTGGATGACAGCTCCGCCGCCCAGACGCAGGAAGACGCCCACGAACATCTGCGCGCTCCAGCCGATGACCAGCGCCATTGACGTGATGCGCATCGTTTCCAGCATGCAGTCGCGCAGCACAGGCCACTTGAGGCGCCGGTAGGCGGCGGTGAGCACAACGGCAGCCAGAGCACCGACGGCTGCTGCCTCGGTCGCGGCAGCGATGCCGAAGAATATGGCGCCCAGGACACTGAACATGAGGAGCAGAGGCGGAAGCATCCCGGTCAGCAGCACATTGAGCCTGTGGCCCAGGGAAACCTGTCGCTCTTCGACGGGCATCGGCGGGGCGTCCTCAGGGCGGAGCCACGACCTCAGGGCAACATAGGTCATGTAGAGTCCCGAAAGCAGGAACCCGGGCCCGAACGCTCCCATGAACAGCTTGCCGACCGATATCTCAGCCATGGGGCCGTAGACGACCAGCATAAGGCTGGGAGGTATGAGGATGCCGAGCGTCCCGCCGGCGCAGACGCAACCGCAGACGAGTTCCTTGCTGTAGCCTCGCTGGAGCATGCTCGGCGTCGCGATGAGCGCAATCATGATGACCGATGCGGCAATCACCCCGACGCATGCGGCGAGAATCGTGCCCATCAGGATGGTCGCAATCGCAAGGCCGCCGCGGAATGGTCCGAACGCAAGGTGGAGGCCGGCGTACAGCCGGTCGGCCGCTCCCGACTTCTCCACCATCAGGCCCATGAAGACGAACATCGGGACGGCGAGGAAGACGTAGTTCGACATCATGTCCCACATGCGAACGTAGAAGAGGCTCCAGGCGCCGGCTGCCCCCAGCGCGAGCGTCCCGACCAGCATGGCGACGGTGCCGAGGACGAACACGAGCGGGAAGCCGATGAGGATGCCGACGGTGGCCAGCCCGAACATGACGACGGTCACCAGTTCCGGACTCATGTCTACCATGGGGCGCGCCCTCCCTTCAGCAGGGTCGCGACATCACGAAGGAAGGTTGCGATACCCTGGAGCAGCAGCAGGAAGAAGCCGAGCGTGATGATGGTCTTGAACGGCCACAGGACAGGGTACCAGAGGCTGTCGTACGAGATCTCGTGTGTCAGAAACGACCGCCATGCGTTTGTGCCGAACACCTTCGTCCACATGAACACCAGCGGGAACAGAAGCAGCACCGTCAGCACGACGTCGAGCACCAGCTTCGCCATCGGAGAAAGACGGGAGTAGATGACGTCAACACGCACGTGCGACGAGTGGAAGTGCACGTAGGGTAGCCCAAGGGAAATGGTCACGGTCCCCAGCATGTAGCTGAGTTCGTACGCCCAGTTGGTGGGGTTGTTGAAGACGTACCGCATGAAGACGTCGAACGTGATGACGACAACGAGGACGGGGACGGCAACGGAGACGATGCGGCCGGACCACTCGCTCAACAGTCCGACTCCGTCGTAGAACCTCTTGAGAACGGTCATGCCATCTTCTCCTCACGCAACCGGGGCAGCCGTGGGCCCTATGCCCACGGCTGCCCGCCCAAAGGCCGAACACGGCGAGTATCTAGTCGAATATGGTGTATGCGGGCTCGATGCCGGCAAGCGCGTGCCAGGTGCGGAAGAATTCGGTCTGGTGTACGAACACTCTATTGAACTGCGTGTCCGCCGCCGCGTACTTCTCCATCTTGGCCTTGCTTCTGGCGGCGATGTCCTGCTGGAACGCATCCTCAACCACGAAGATCTTCGTCCCGTAGGCCTTGTACTTCGCCATCGCCTCGGCGTCAGCCTTCTTCGTCTGCAACTGCCCGTAGTACTCCATGGCCTGGATCTCGTCTTCGAGCAGGGCCTGGAGGTCCGCCGGCAGCGCGTTCCACGACTTGTGGTTGATCATGATGACGTTGAAGTAGCCGGGTGACTGGATGCCGGGGACGCCCATGTAGTCCAGTATCTCCTGGAAGCCAAGCGGCCAGTTGTAGCTCGGCGGGCCGAGCTCGAACGCATCGATGACGCCGCGCTCAACCGCCTGGTAAAGCTCACCGCCGGGGATCTGGACAACCGAGGCGCCGTAGTCGGCCACGATTTCGCCCCAGAGACCGAGGGTCCGGTATTTCAGACCTTTGAAGTCGGACGCCTTGGTCAGCGGCTTCTTCGCGTAGCCGAACACCTCGGGCGCACCGGGGTCGGCGCCAAGAATGAAGCCCCAGTCCTTGTAGACGTCACGCATCACCTCAAGGCCGCCGCCCTGCCGCACCCAGGCGATCAGGTCGGCTGTCGAAGGTCCCGCGGGAAGACCCGACCCACCCATGAGGTACATGACGGGGCCCAACCGGTTCAGGTCCATGGCCGCAGCATTCGACGCGATGTCGATGCCGCCGTCGCGTATTGCTGGCGTGCTCTCGTCTCTCGGGGTAATGGCGCCCTCAGGATAGAGGGTGATGTCCAGACGCCCTCCGGACGCCACGCGAACGCGGTCGACCAGTTGTTGCAGCACGATGTAGATGGCCGCGCCGGAAGGGCTGATGTCCTGCCACACGTACTTGTAGACCTTCGCGGCCGGCTGAGTCGGTGTCGTGGGCGTTGTGGGTGTTGTCGGTGTCGTCGGGGTTGTGGGAGTTGTCGGGGTCGTGGGCGTCACCCCGGTGCACAGGCCAGCGCCAGCATGCCGAGCACCATGAGGCTTGCCACTACCAGGTGCAGTGATCGCTTGCTCATTTTCCTCCTCCTTCGCAGATAGCACCACGGGAGGCCACGTAGCCATGCCATCGACCTGCCCGACACTGCGAGGCTGTCCACGGAGAGGGCGCCGAAGGGGGAGCGCTTCTGAGCACTGACCTGGTGCAACGCTCACTCTGTCTGCATGCTGCCACTGCCTCCACACCGGAGTGTCACACTGGGTTCGTAGCCATCCTTGTGTACGCCGGAGATATTCAATTGTCAAGCACGCGCCGCGTTCGCCCGGTCTACTCGCTCGTCTTCTCTTGCGACCTGAGGCTTACTCCTGCATCCTCACGGTTTGCCGGCCGTGCGCGCTGCGCGCACGAGTCCTATGCCCCTGTCGAGAGCCTCCAGATTGCGTTCGAGCACCGGGCCCTTGAAACGCTCGGTCAGCACGTCGGCCATGTCCTGCCGCTCCAGCGGCGCAACGTCGGCGCCCACCAGGACGCCGAGCATCACGATGTTCGTGAAGATGGGGTCGCCCATGGCGAGAGCCGCCGCGCTGGCATCCACGACCGTGCACCCCGCTGAGTAGCGCTTCAGCGCGCCGAACAGGTCCTCCAGAGATGGATAGGTCGCGCGCCCGCTGCTCACGTCGGGCGGATACACCGGGCGTGAGTTGGTGACGACAACGGTTGAAGGGCTGCCCAACTCTGACAGCAGCCGCAGCGCCTCCACCGGCTCGAGCGTCAGGATGACGTCGGCCTGTCCGGCAGGTATGAGTGGACCGTAGGACCGGTCGCGCGAGATGCGAACGTGGCTGGCGACCGGACCGCCGCGCTGCGACACCCCGTACGTGTCACCAACGCTGGCCGTGAAGCCGCGCTGCACCAGCGCCTGGCCGACAAGCTGAGCCATGAGCACGTTGCCCTGCCCGCCGACCCCTCCGATGATGAGATTCAACGGCTCCTTCGTGAGCTCCTTCATGCCGCCTTCCTTTCGATGGCTTTCTGCGGGCAGATGTCGGCGCAGAGACCGCAACCGGTGCAGATGGCCTCGTCGATCTTTGCCTTCCCGGCTTCCTTGTCCCAGATGAGTCCGGGGCAGCCGAACACGCGGATACACAGCCGGTTGCAGCCGCAGGAGTCACCCGCGCAGACGGACGGGTTCACGCGCATCGTGTATGGCCGTCCCTTGTCCCGGCGCGCCCGCACGAGCTCGCAGGTGCGCCGCATGATGAGCACCCTGGCGCCGCCTGACTCGTCGGCCATCATGTCGAGCAGCACGCGTGTGCTGCCCTCGAGGTCGAACGGGTCGCACACCTCAACCCGCGCACCCAGCGCGCGGCACAGCGCCTCCATGTCCACGCGCGGCGCGGGGTCGCCCGTGGCGGCCCGTCCGACGCCGGGGTGCGGCTGGAAGCCGGTCATCGCCGTGGCCGAGTTGTCCAGTATCGCGAAGATGAAGTTGGCCTTGTTGTACACGCCGTTCACGAGCGCCGGGATGCAGGCGTGGAAAAAGGTCGAGTCGCCGGCGATGGCGAGCACCGGCTGGTTGAAACCGAACTCCTTCAGGTTCCCCAGTCCGTTGGCCACGCCGATGCCGCCGCCCATGCAGTGCATCGTCCGCTCCTGGAAGAAGCCGGCGCCGATGAAACCCAGCGAGTAGCAGCCGATGTCGCCCGCCACCAGACCGTGCCGGCCATCGATCGAAAGGGCGTTCTTGAATATCCAGTAGGAGCCACGATGCGGGCAACCCGGGCAGAGGTTGATGGCCCTCGGCGGCACCATCTTCGTGGCCTCTTTCAGGCCCTCGGAGTAGGCGGCATCCCTGCCGGCTACCTTGTAGGGCACGTTCAGGATAGAGCCCAGCGTTTGTGCCACGAGGTCCGTGCTCAGCGCGCCCCACGACGGGATGTGCCCCGAACGTTTGCCCAGATACGTCTTCGGCGGCAGCGACGCGCCCAGGCTCGCGGCGAACTCCATGACGCTGCCTTCGATAAACGGATCTATCTCCTCGACGAACAGCACATTCGATGTCCGCTCGAGCTGCTTCCGAACAGCCTGCTCCGGCAGCGGCCACGTGGTGCCGAGCCGGAAGATACCGGCCCTGTTCCCCAGTCCCAACATGGCAATTGCTTCCTGGCAGTACAGGTAGCAGACACCGGACGTGATGATGAGCAACTCGGGCTTCTCCGGCCCCTCGTACGTGTTGAACGCCGATGCTTCAAAGACGGGCACAACCCTCTTCAGTCTCTCATGCGCCTGGTGGTGCAGGATGCCGAACGGACCCGAGGTGAACCGGCTCTTCGCCGGTTTGCACATGTCCCAGACGTCGGGGAAGTACGCGGTCTTCCGCTCTGTCGGCAACTCACCCAGCATGACCTTGCCGCGCGTGTGGGCCAGCCTCGTCGTCTCGCGGACAAAGCAAGGGTTGTCGACCAGCCGCGAAATCTCGAAGGCCCACTTGACCATGTCCTTGGCATCCTGCGCGGTCGAGGGCTCCAGCAGCGGCATGTCCATCCACTTGCAGATCCAGCGGGAGTCCTCCTCGTTCGAGCTCGATATCGCCGACGGGTCATCTCCGGTGACCAGCACCAGCCCGCCCGTGCCGGTACCTGTCATGATTACGTTCACCAGGAAGTCCGAGATGACGTTGACGCCGTTCTGCTTCATCGCCGAGAGCGCCGGAATGCCGGCGAACGATGCGCCGGCCGCAGCCTCGGCGGCCACCAGCTCGTTGACCGACCACTCGGTATGGATGCGCAGGTTCCTGGCGACCGAGGCCATGACCGAGAGCACCTCCGATGACGGAGTGCCGGGATACTGCGCCGAGAAGCCGACGCCTCCCTCCAGCGCTCCCCGGACGATTGCCTCGTTGCCCATCAGCAGTTGCGTGGTCCCGGGGGCATTGACGTCAATACCCTCCATGTCTGTCCTCCTTCACAGCGCTCTGCGTGCGGATGCGGGCAGAGCGGGTGCTCATGAGTCCCCCTGCAGTGCATCGACTATCCGGCCCGGCAGACCCAGGTATGCGAGGTCGGTCTTCGAGCCGGTCAGCGCCGTCAGGTTCCGCACTGCCCGCACCTTCTTGTCGTGCGAGGCTTTCTTCTCCTGCGCCAGACTCTCGGGTGGAAGCGGCTTCACCTCGATGGCGCCGGCCTTGCGCGCCGCCTCAAACGCCTCCTGTCCTGCGGCGGTGCGGACCAGGACCGTGTTCCAGTCCTGCTGCCCGCGGCCGGAGCCGACCGAGATGTCTGCCAGCTCGCCCGTCAGGTCCCAGCAGTAGCTGCAGGCCTTGTTGGCGCTCTGCCGGACCTCGCCCGGTTCGAGCCAGCGCTTCGTGGCGCAGGACTCGGCGACCAGCAGGCGCACGTTCCGCGCGTCGACCCGGCTTTCCGCCGGATTGGGCAGGCGCTTGCGAAGCGATGCCGTCTGACACGGGAGGCAAACCATGCCCAGCCGGGACGTGCTCTCCTTCGGCAATCCGTTGAACGCGGCCAGCACGCGGGCGAACCGGTGCGGCGCCGTGACATGGGAGACGACCGTGGCGGGGTCAGTCAGCAACAGGGGGGCTGGCATGCCCGCGACCTTCGATGAGACGGCGAGGTTCCTGAGGAGGAGCCCTTCGTGCCCCTCGCCGTCGACGCCGGTCCCGGCAACCGCGTCGATGGCGCCGGCCGCGAGAGCGGCGCGGAGCAGCGCGGCGGTTGCGCCGCCTCCGCCTGCGGCCGACCGCGTCTCCGGATCGGTTGCTTGCGCCACGTAGGCGTTCTTGACGATGCCGATATCATCCGCGCTGAACGGCTCGCCGAAGACCGCCCGGCTCAGCGCGTCGAGGTCGGTGAGCGTGCGAGGGCAGTTGCGATAGCAGCTCCCTTCGACGAGCGTGCAGCAGTCAAGCTGCACGATGCGACCGCGCTGCTGTCCGAGGTAGGGACACCCTGCGGCACAGCCGCCGCAGAGGGGGCACAGGCCCCTGTCGATGACGTCGGCCCGCAGTCGAAACGAGGCGTAGTCCTGTGTCTCCACGTGCACCTCCTGTCCAACGCCCGAAGGGCAGCCGAGGTGGTCCCCGGCCTCTTCGGCCTCGACCCGGACGGTCGTGCTGCCACTGCGTCCGGATGGTAGCTGCCAGGCCGCGGCTTTCCGCCGCGGACCGTCATACCCGGAGGAGTGCTGGCGACACTGCAGGCGCCGGGGGGAGCCGGCGTCATCTATGAGGCCTGGAGCGTAATCCGGCGTCTTCCGGAAGTCAACTCTCTCCGGCGCGAGTCGGTCCGCAGCCGAGGGGCGGCATCCGGGATTCCACCGCGGGTCACGCCGGAGGCTGCCCGGAGGCCATGTAAGCCCCTTGCATCGGCGAGACCGCGAGGGCGGTGTAGGCTCCGAGCATGCCGCTGGTGTAGCGTCGCGGCGGGCGGCGCCAGGCGGCGCGTCGCTGCGCCAGGATGCGTGCTACCTCGCCGCCGGTGGTGAGCCCTTCCCGCACGGCGACTATGTTCAGCGAGCGCTTCGAGAGGCTTATCTCAATCGTGTCGCCGCTCTCGACGAGCGCGATCGGTCCACCGGCGACCGCTTCGGGC
The DNA here is from genome assembly GCA_964561465.1 of uncultured Dehalococcoidales bacterium. Lineage (GTDB taxonomy): Bacteria > Chloroflexota > Dehalococcoidia > GIF9 > AB-539-J10 > SKVJ01. The sequence continues at coordinate 12,581 of CAZLPP010000030.1, read as the reverse complement.
GAGATGTGGCCGATGACCGGCCCGGCCGTGGCTCCTGAGAAGCGCCCGTCGGTCACCAGCGCGATGGAGCTTCGGTACTGCGGAATGGCGACGATGGCGGCGCTCGTGTTGAACAGCTCCGGCATGCCGCATGAGGCGGGTCCCTCGTTCCGCACGATGAGCACCTCGCCCGGCTCCACTTTCAGGCCGGTCACTGCCGCGAAGCAATCCTCCTCGCTCTCGAAGACGACCGCGCGTCCCCGGTGCTCGTACATCGCCGGGTCGCACGCGCTGTACTTGAACACCGCCCCCTCGGGCGCAAGGTTGCCCTTGAGGATGGCTACTGAGCCGAAGGTGTTGTGGCGGTCCGACGGGTCGCGGATGACGTCGCTGCGCCGTAGGCTGCGTGAGCCGTCACGCGTGGCGTAGTTGGAGAGATACCCCTCGCCGGCCTGGAAGAAGTCGGACGCCTTCACGTCCTCCAGGTTCTGAGCCAGCGTCTTCCCCGTCACGGTAAGGGCATCCATCTGCAGCAGTCCGCTGCCTGCGAGCAGGCTGATGACCCGCTGCACGCCACCGGCGTACCAGAACTGGCGCGAGGCGTACTCTCCTGCCGAGTGCAGGTTCGTCAGGTACGGTGTTTTCTGCCCCAGCTCGTCGAACAGCCTCACGTCGAACGGGAGTCCTGCGGCCGCGGCGATGGCCGGCAGGTGCAAGAGCGCGTTGGAGGAGCCTCCCGTCGCCTGGTGGACGACCACCGCGTTTCGCAGTGACGCCTCACTCAGGATGTCCCTGGTCTTCAGCCCGCGCTGCAGCAGCGCCATGGCGATATGTCCGGCCTCGCGCGCGTGGTCGAGGACATAACGCTCGTTGGCTGGTGCGAGAGCCGAGGTCGGCGCCGCCAGCCCGAGCGATTCGGCCATCACCTGCATGGTGGATGCCGTACCCATGTACTGGCACGCGCCTTCACACGGCAAGGAGTGCCGCTGTACGTGCAGCAGGCGCTCCGGCGGCTCCAGGCCGGCCTCCACCCGCGCGAAGGAGGCGCCGATGTCGCCGCTCAGCAGGTAGCAGCTCCCGATGCCGCCCGAGCCGCCCGGGAGGATGACCAGCGGAATCTCGTCCTTCAGCCGGGCCGCAGCGATGAGCGCTGCGGGGACCGCCTTGTCGCAGCTCGCCGTCAGCACAGCCGCATCGAAGGCGTGCCCCTGGACGTACGCTTCTATCATGCCGGCCATGAACTCGCGGGACGGGAGCACGTAGTTCATGCCGTCGTGGCCGATGGCCACGCCGTCGCACAGGTCCGTCGTGGTGTAGCTGAACGCAGTCCCGCCCGACTCGTGGATGCCGAGCGTCGTCTGCTTCACCAGCCGGTCGAGGTGGTAGCTGCCGGAGTGCGACTGGCCGAAGGTCGAGTGCACCAGTATGAGTGGCTTGCGGTAGTCTCCCTCGGTGAAGCCCCCCGAGAGGTAGAGCGAGAGCGTCTCCGGTGCGTTCTTCCTCAGTACATCGCTTCTCAGTGTCATGTCCCGCCTCCCGCGCGTCCGCATCACTCCTATTGTGGCACAGGGGGTGAACCGGCGGCAGGCCCGTGTCGGATCCGTGGCCTGAGCGCCGGAAGCCTTGACGCAGCGCCGCGCCGCCGACACAATAGGCGGCATGGATGAACGCGGCCCCTGTCGACCTGTGTACGTCGATGCCCATGCCCATCTCGATGAGTACCCGGACACGTGGCTGGGCGTCGTGCTCGACCAGCTCGAGGAGCTGCGCATCGCGACCATCAGCACAGCCATGGCGCCGCAGGCGTACGAGCACGCGCTGAGGATACAGGAGCGGTCGCCCTGGGTGCTGGCGACGCTCGGGGTCCATCCATGGAATGCTCAGCACTTCGTGACGCTGCTTGACGACCTGGAGCCTGACCTGGACGCCAGCCCGATGTTCGGCGAGATAGGGCTCGACTTCCGGAACGTGCGCGACGCCTCGCTGTACGACTCGCAGGAGAGAGTCCTGGAGTTCTTCCTCTCGGCGGCCCGCGAGCAGGACAAGGTCGTCAACCTGCACACGTCCGGCGCCGAGGACGAGGTCGTGCAACTGCTCGAGCGCTACGACATCCGCCGCGCCATTGTCCACTGGTACTCGGGGCCTGCCGAACCGCTGCGCCGCATGATAGCCCGCGGCTACCACTTCACCTTCGGCTGTGAGCTGCTTTCCTCGGAGGCGATCCAGGCCATCGCCCGCGAGGTGCCTCTGACTCAGCTTCTCACTGAGACGGACAACCCGGGCGGCCCGCAGTGGGTCTTCGGAGAGCCGGCCATGCCCGACCTCCTGAGGACCGTGCTTCAGGCGTTGGCCGTCACACACGGCGTGGACGAGACCGAGATGCAGGAGCGCGTGCGGCGGAACATGCTCGCCCTCATCGGCGACGACCCGCGGCTTGACCGGCTCGCTCGGCTACTCACGGCGGAACCACGAAGCTAAGCCAGCCGTCACTCCTCTCCCACGAACAGCAAGAGGGCGGCCGTCTGGCCGCCCTCCGTGATTCCTGGTGAACGAGTCGCCCTAGTCGAGTGCGCCCACGAGCCGGCGCGCCCTGCTCGGCTTGCGCAGCTTGCGCAGCGCGCCCTTCTCGAGCTGGCGGATGCGCTCGCGCGTCAGGTTCATCGTCCGGCCGACCTCTTCCAGTGTCCACTCCCGGCCGTCCACAAGGCCGAAGCGAAGCTCGATGATCTTCCGCTCCCGGTCGGGCAGTTCCTTCAGCATCTCGCGTATCTGCTCGCGCAGCACGCTCCCGGATGCTACTTCCTCCGGCGCCGGCGAAGACTCGTCTTCGACCAGGTCGCCGAGGGAGGTGTCGCCATCCTCACCGACCGGCAGGTCGAGCGACAGCGGCTGGATGTGCTGCAGGTCGTCGAGCATCTCGACGAACTCCCGCGATGCATCCATCGCCTCGCCCAGCTCCTCCGTGGTCGCCTGGCGACCGCTCGACATCGTCAGGTCGCGGCGCGTGCGGTTCAGCTTGTGCATCTTCTCGGCCATGTGCACCGGGATGCGTATCATTCTCCCCTGCTCGTCCACCGCCCGGCGCACCGCCTGCATGATCCACCACGTGGCGTACGTGCTGAAGCGGTAGCCCTTGCGGTACTCGAACTTCTCCACGGCCCGCATCAGGCCGACAGCGCCTTCCTGCACCAGGTCAAGCAGCGGCAGTCCCCAGTTCAGGTGGCGCTTGGCCACGCTGACCACAAGGCGCATGTTCGCCTGCACAAGCTGGTCGCGCGCTGACTTCGCCTGTGTCTTGATGCCGCGGAGATGGCGGTCAAGCGCCGATTCCATCTCGTAGAGTCCGACCTGGAAGCTCTCGAGCGCCATCGTGGCCGCAAGGTCGGGAGACCTCTTCGCGGCTCCCGCAAGCTCTATCACTTCGTGCGGCAGCAGCCTCGGCGCGACTGACAACTCTCTCACGGCGTGCTCCAGCTCCGCCTTGCCGCCCGCCACCGGCATGACATCGTCCAGCAGTTCCTTGCTGTAAATGGCGTCGCTCAGAGCGCGGAAGCCCGGGTCGGTGACAGTGGCCAGAAGACCCTTCCTGGGCGAGACGCCCGCGTGCAGCGCCATCACGGATACGACACGGTCAAGCTCGATGAGCCGGCGAAGCATCTCGAGCACCATGTGCGGGCTATCGGGAGCGATGCCCTTCTCGGACTGGAAGGCGCCCTCTATCTCGTTGAGAACCTCGCCTTCCTCCACCGTTCTCGCCAGGTCCCCCACCGCCTTGTTGCTCAGAAGGGGAACGCTGCCTATCTCGCGCATCCACATCTGCTCGATGTCGGCCGAGGACTCGTAGTCGCGCGTGCCTACCATCGCCGAGAACTCATCGTCGTCCATCTCGGCGGGGGCGTCGTGCTCTACTGCCTCGACCTCCTCGTCAGGCGTCAGGACGTCATCGACAGGCTCGAGTTCGTCATCGGGCTCGATCCTGGTTGTACTTTCCATCTCTCAACTCCTCCTTCCATATAACGTCAAAGCACGGCTGGAGGTTAGGCACCGGCGACCATTTCGTCGCGAAAAAGACTGCGGACCCCCCGGGAACCGAGGAGTCCGCTCCGCGACGTTCGGTCAACGGGACTCCTCATGCCCCCGGTGTGCCTCCGCAGGGCGTCATTGCAGTTCGCTGGTGTCGATTGGCGCCGTGCCGATTCTTGGTTTCCATGACGTGCTTCTCCCAGCCTCTCAGGCTGGCGGATGCCATGTTAGACTTCTTCACATGAGTTGTCAAATCAGTGCACGAGCGGATGCAGGAGATTCTCGTCATCCGACCGCGAGAAAACCGGCCAGGGTCGCGGCGATGCCCAGGAGAAAGACGAAGCCGGTGACGTCTGTCGCCGTGGCCAGCAGCACGCTGGAGCCGAGCGCCGGGTCGGCGCGGAAGCGTTTCAGCAGCAGCGGGGTTATGGCGCCCAGGAATGCCGCAAGGGCCAGCGTGAGGAACATGGACACGCCGAAGATGAGGGCCAGCCGGAGCTTCCACATCCACAGGTAGGCGACGATGCCGGAGGCAGAGGCCACCACCACCCCGTTGATGATGCCCAGGACGGCCTCACGCGTCACGGCTCTCCTGACCAGAGGCTGACGCAACTCGCCCGTCGCCAGTCCGCGCACGAAAATGGTGGCCACCTGTTGGGCGTAGTTTGTGCCCATGGCTGAGATGAGCGGCAGGAAGGAGGCCAGCGCGACCGCAGCCGCGATGGTGGACTGGAACGCGTTCACGACCAGGCCGGAGAGCAGCGCGAAGCCCAGGCTCATCACCAGCCAGGGCAGACGCCGCCTGACTGAGACACGCAGCGGACGGGAAAGCCGTTCGGTCTCGCTCAGGCCGACCAGGTGGTACATGTCGGCGGTGGCCTGCTCCTGCGTGACGTGCAGCAACTGGCGCAGCGTGATGACGCCGAGCAGGTGCCCGTCTCTGTCGACCACCGGCAGCGACGAGATGCGGTTGTCCTCCATCAGTCGTACGCAAGCGCGCTCATCCAGGTCGGGACGGGCGGTCACTACCTTCTTCTCCATCACGTTGCGCAGGCGCGCGTTGCTGCGCGCCAGCACGAGCTGGCGCAGCGTCAGCGTGCCGCGGAGCCTGCCGCGCTTGTCCATCACGTAGAGCGCGTCCACGGTGTCGTGCCGCGGCCGTTCCGCCCGCAGAGCGGCGATGGCCTCGTCGCTCGTCATCTCCGGCGCCAGAGCCACGAAGCGCGGCGACATGTGGTAACCGGCTGTGCCCCGCTCGTAGGCGAGCAGCGGCAGCACGTCCTTGCTCTCCTCCATGCGGGCTATGACTTCTTTCGCCCTCTCCTCCGGCAGCTCGCGCAGGACGTGGGCCGCCCGTTCCGGCGCAGTCTGGTCCAGCACATCCGCCATCGTGTCCGCGTCCACTGAGTCGCAGAAACGACAGACGTCCGAGTCCGGCAGCGTCTCGATCATCTCCGCCAGGTCGGTCGTGCTCAACTGAGCCAGCAACTCGAGCGTGCGGCTGCGGTCCACCATGCAGACCAGTCCCGCCTCTTCGGCGACCCTGATGTCATGCAGCTTCTTCAGCACGTTCTCCCAGTCCCGCTGACCGATGAACCGCTCGAGCTCGACCGCGTCGCCGCAGGTCTGTCGAGCCTCTTCAGGTGACATCGTCGTCATCGGGCATCCTCCTTATCGTGACCCAACCGCCGAAGCCGCATCCAGGTGGAGCATCTCCCGGGTCGTTGTTCGAAATCGGGTCACAGTGAGCTGCCTGTTGCTGTGGGGAGGGGAGCGTCACTCCGGGTGAGGACCGCAGGCGGCGGCTTCGCCCGTTCCGTACACTGGGTACGTAGAATACAGAGTAGGTGCTCTCCCGCTGAGTGTCAAATCCGGCCCCTGGACCCGGCCGATGTCGCTTTGAAGCGGCTTCGCCTGTCCCCGCCGCGCTGTTTTCTGCTACATTCTCACTCGGACGGAGCACTTGCGTGGAGACCGTGGATCCGTACGAGGGCTTTGCGGAGCGGTACGACCTGTTCTTCGGGCCGTTCGACGAGAATGACCCGAAGAAGGCCGAGTTCTTTCGTACGCTGTTTGCTCATCACCACGTCCGCACCGTGCTCGACTGCGCCTGCGGCACGGGGCGCGACCTCTTCCTCCTCAACTCCCTCGGATGCGAGGTGTTCGGCTCGGACATCTCGGCTGCCATGCTGGCACAGGCCGAGCGCAATCTCGCCTCGCACCACGTGAGCGTTCCACTCGATCAGATCGACTACCGTGAGCTGCCCCTGAACTTCGCGAAGGAGTTCGACGCGGTCGTTTGCCTCTCCTCCGCCTTCTTCGAGATGCCGGATGAAGTTGAGCTGCGTCGCGCCTTCTCGAGCATGCGTGGAGTGCTGCGCGACGGCGGCATCCTCGTGCTCACCGCCGGCATGTGCGACCGGACCTGGCGGGAGCAGCCGCGCTTCATCCCGGAGATCAACCGGGGCGACTTCACCCGGCTGTTCGTCATCGACTACTTCGAGCACGGAGCCCGCTTTAATGTGGTGGACCTGTTCCACGACCCGGCCCGAAAGGACATGCAGGTCTGGAGCATCCGCTACAATCGGGTCTTCCTTCGCGACGATATCGAGGGTGCGCTGCGAGGAGTCGGCTTTCGCCGGTATGCCTTCTACGGTAGCTACGAGTTCCAGCCCTACGACAAGGACCTGAGCGGCATGCTCATCGCGGTTGCGGAGAAATAGCGGCACGGCGCGCGGGCGCGGCCCGTGCGCGGGGAGGTAACACATGATGAAACGCTGGCGCGAGCACAGAATGGTGAGTCCGCTGTTGTGTCTTCTGTTACTGGCGTTGCTGGCAGCCGGGATGGCTGGATGCGCGGCGCCGAGCCAGGTCGCCCCGGGCTATCCCGGTGGCTGGTCCGAAGCTGACGAGCAGAGCGGCTATGTCCCCGGTGCGCCGATGCCGACCACTGCACCCGGCCTCCCGTCGACGGCCAACGGCCACACACCTGAGAAGCCGACCGACGGCTCCATTTCCATGCCGGATCGCATGATCGTGCGCAACGGCTCCATGGAGCTGGTCGTCAACGACGTCACGGCTGCGGCGCAAGAGATCGGCCGGATTGCGGCTGCCTTCGACGGGCACGTGGTCTCCTCGTCACTGTATGAGGACGGCGGCAGAACGTACGGCACGGTGGTCGTGAGGGTCGACGCCGACCGGTTTGACAGCGCCCTGGCCGCGCTTCGCGGTCTCGCGGTCGAAGTTGTGCGTGAGAACACCTCCAGCACCGATGTGACCGAGGAGTACGTCGACCTCACGGCACAGCGGCGCAATCTGCAGCGTACCGAGGAACAGCTTCTTGCGCTGCTCCAGAAGGCCGGCTCAGTCGAGGAGCTTCTCGGTGTGCAGCGGGAGCTGTCCCGCGTCCGCGGCGAGATTGAGCGGCTCGACGGGCGCATCCGCTACCTGGAGCAGACCTCGGCGTCGTCGCTGATCGAGGTGTTCCTCAGGGAGGCCGTCCTGTCGGTGGACTTCAACGCCGAGAGCCGCGTCGTCGATGAGGGCAAACCTCTGTCGTTCGTCTCGAAGGTCTCCGGCGGATTCGAGCCGTACACGTTCCAGTGGGACTTCGGCGACGGCGAAACCAGCACGGTGGCCAATCCATCGCATGTCTACCGGAACGAGGGCTGGTACGGCGTCCGGCTCACCGTGACCGATGACAGGGGCGCCTCGGCGACCCAGTACCGGGACCACTACGTCGAAGTGAAGCCGGTCTGGAGTCCGTCGGGCGCGTTCCGGGATGCAGCCAGGGGCCTCGGGTCCCTCGGACGCAGTCTGGTCGACCTGCTCGTCTGGCTGTTGGTCTTCAGTCCTGTCTGGGCGGGTATCGCCGCCATCACCGTCCTGGTCTACCGGCGCGCTATGCGCGGCCATCGGGCCGCGCAGGAAAGGAAGAAGGAGGCATGAACGTGGAGTCTCAACTCGATCTGAACCAGGAGCGCCTTCGGACCCTTGAGAAGATGAAGAAGCTCCTGCCGATAGTCGTCGGAGCGGAGCTCAAGGTCGGCGAGGCTGCCTATGCCGACGGAGCTCTGACGGCCAAACAGAAGCGCCTCATCGCCCTTGGAGTCGCACTCGGCCGCGGCTGCACCAACTGCATCCTTGGCCAGACCATGCGTTCTCTCGAGGCCGGCGCGACCTCCGACGAACTGCTCGAGACCCTGGGCGTGGCCATAGCCATTGGCGGCACCATGGGAATGGCCGAGTCCATGCGTGTCGTGAAGCTGCTCGAGGAGATGGGCAAGCTGTAGCGCTTTCGGGCCGGCGCGGCTGTACCGCCGTCGACACTGCGGCAGTCCCGCCGGCCCGCCCTGTTCCGTATCACGCCGCCGCGCCTGGTCCGGCTCCGCTCCCGCCGGTCATTGTCTGTGCGGCTGAGGGAGCTACTCCCGGACGAATCCTATGTGGCCCTTTGGCTCTTCGGCCGGGGCGAGCGAGCCGTACCGCTGCTCGTAGCGGTGCATGTTCTCCTGCAGCGCGGCAATCATGCGTTTCATGTGCCCGGGGCTCATGATGACGCGTGACGTCACCGCGCCGGACCCCGGACCAACCATCATGAAGTCGATGATGAACTCCTCTTTCGTGTGGACGACCATCATGTTGTTGGCGTACGCGCCGCCCTTGAGCTGAGCGGGGAACTCCAGCGGTATCTTCTTGTGCTGGCTCGCGGGCACGGGTGGCTGCTGCTGGACCATGATGACCTCCTGCGCGGTTCGCTCGGTGGCAATGGTAGCACGGCGCTCGAACCCGCAGGAGGGTCCCATGGGCACGGACGCGCACCATTCGCGATGGCGCATACTGTGTGCAGCCGGGTGGTCACTGCCACGGCCGGAGCAGCATATGCCGTCGTCGGTTCTGGTCACGGATGCTCAGTCGAGGGCGGGTCTTGTCATCATCCGTTCCCTCGGCGAGAAGGGCATCCGTGTGACTGCGACCGACAACGACCGTGTCTCGGTCGGTTTCTTCTCGCGGTACTGCCGTCGCGCCGTTGTAACCCCGGATGCCGCACGCCGTTCCGCGGCATTTGTTGCTGCGGTCCTCGAGGAGCTGGCGCGACGGCCGTATGACGTGGTCATCCCCGTCATCGATGACGCTCTCTTCGCACTGGCGCGGCGCAAGACCGAGGTGCAGCGGCACACCCGTTTTCCGTTCATGGATTGTGACGCGCTCCTGCGTGCTCACGACAAGTCGCTGTCCATAGAGAAGGCCCGGCGTTGCGGCATCCGGGTGCCTGAGACCTTTGCGGTGGAAGGCGAGGGGGACGCCGAGGCGGCCCTCTCCCGGCTCTCCTTGCCCGTGATCGTGCGGCCGCGAAGCTCCCATGGCAGCCTCGGCTTGCGCAAGGTCGCGCGCCCCGACGAGGTGGGACCGGTCTGCAGCCGAGTGAGTCGCGACTTCGGCCCCGTCATCATCCAGGAGTACATCCCGTGGGGTGGTCTGACTTATGACGTGGACGTGCTCATGAACCGCGACTCTTCACCCGTGGCGGCGGTCGTATGCCGGCGCATCCGCACGTATCCACCTCTGGCGGGGCCGACCTCCTGCGGCCAGGCGGTACACTGGCCCGAGCTCGCGGACACGGCGCTCAACTTGCTGCGGGAGATGCACTGGTTCGGCCCGGCGGAGGTGGAGTTCCGAATCGACCCGCGAGACGGCAAGCCGGTATTCATGGAGGTCAATCCGAGGCTCTGGGGCTCGCTCTTCACCTCGACAGTCGCGGGCGTGGACTTTCCCTGGCTGCTCTACCGCCTGGCGATGGACGGCGATGTCACGCCGGTGACGGAGTACCGCACGGACGTGAAGGCTCGGTACTTCTTCACTCTGGACATGCTCTGCCTCGCATCGCATCCCCGCAGGCGCGAGGTAGCACGACAGTGGTTTGCGGACTTCTTCGATCCCCGCACGAAGGAGTTGCTGCTTTCGCTCCGGGACCCGCTGCCGCTCCTGGGCAAGCTGCTGGCCAGCATCACCTACGGGATGCGGCCATCCCGACTGAGGGAACGGCTGGGCCGCGGCGGTTGACGGATGGTCTGGCTGGTTCGAGCGCCTTCGGAAGAGCGGTTCAGTCCCGTGCGATCGAGGGCACGGTGACCTGCATCACCATCTCGCCATCGAGCGAGCGGCAGGCCTGAAGTGTGCCCCCGCGGTTGACGACCTCGTGATAGAGATCTCCGACGAGCGCATGGCCGGGGTCCGCTGTCGCATGCGGCAACTCGGCGTGGCCGCTGGCCGAGAAGCGCAGCACTGTGTTGGAGCTCTCCTGGCTCAGAACGATGCGGACGCTTCTTGCGGTGATCGGCTCGACCACGTGCGCCAGGGCCTGCTGCACGATTCGGTACAGCAGCAGCGCTGTGCGCCGGTCGATGCGCTTCAGCCGCTTCGGGCACTCCACGGTGCACGGGATGCCCGTTCGTCGTGCGAACTCGTCCCCCTCCCACTCGATGGTCGGAACCAGTCCCAGGTCTTCCAGCATCGCCGGGATGAGGTCGTCGAACAGCGACCGCACCCGCCTGATGGCGTCGTCGAGCATGCCAGTGATGGAGGCGAGGAACGGGTTCACCACGGGCTGCACGTCCTCCGGAAGCTTCCGGTGGCAGGCGTCGAGGTCCATCTTCACCGCAGTCAACGCCTGGGCGATGTCGTCGTGCAGCCGGTGCGCGATGACCGAGCGCTCCTGCTCCCGTGCAAGCTGCAGCCGCGCGGCAAGGCGCCTCAGCTCTTCGTGCATCGCCCGCAGTTCCGTTTCCACGGACTGCCGGTCGGCTATCTCCTGCCGCAGCAGGTGGTTCTCAAATACCAGAGCGAGGTCGCTCTGGATGAGGTCGCGGAACTGGCTCAGCACGCGGCGGTGCAACTCGGAGTGGCGCCGCTCCGCCCTGTCGAGGACGCATATGGTGCCGAAGACGTGGCCGGAGGGCCACTCCAGCGGTAAGCCCATGTAGGACACCATTCCCAGCTTGATGTCAGGATTGTGGTCCCAGGCGGGGTCCTTGAGGGCATCCGGCACCTGGAGCTCGGACCTGGTGGCCATCACGGTCTCGCAGTAGAGGCCCGTATTGAGGTGCGCTCTCTCGCCTTCCTCGTAGACGTTGCCGTCCCGCTGCCCTCTCGCGAAGACCTCTATCTCGCCCGAATGGACGCGCATCACCAGCGGAGCGGGAACCTGCAGCAACTCGCCAAGCAGCGTGAGCGCGGATTGCCAGCGCTGGCGGAGACTGTCCGGCACTTCGATGTCGTCGAGGATGTCGGGCTGCGACGGAGTGGCCATGAGGTACCCTACCCGCCCGATCCGCGGCACCCTTGCTGCATGCGTCCTTCTGCACGTGCCGGCAAGGCGCAGTCCATCGGTCTCGGGGAGCGAACCATGCGCGGATGATAACATAACCGATTGGTGGTTATGTAGCGAACAGTAAGGTCGACCCCGCAGCGGCGACGTGCAGCCGTTGACGCCACGATTGGGACGGTGCACCATACAGGGGGGACGAACCCGCAGGAGGGAGGACACGCGCATGGCGCTGACTACTGTTGCCAGGAAAGGGCAGATAGCAAACGGCAAGACCCTGCTGGTGGAGGTCGAGGGGAGGAGAGTGCTGCTGGCCAACTACGCCGGTGCTTTCTATGCCATCGACGCGGTCTGCTCGCACATGAGCGGAGACCTCGCGAAGGGCAAGTTTGAAAGCGGCATCGTCATTTGCCCGCGGCATGGCGCGCAGTACGACATCAAGACGGGGAAGCTCGTGAAGGATGTCGGCTTCGCCGCCAAGGCGCTCTCCGCAGGCAGGGGCGCCCACGACCAGCAGTCGTTCAGGGTGGTCGTCGACGGCGACGACATCAAGGTAGAGATCTAGCCGCGGTTCACGCGGGGGCTGTCCGACCCTGCTTTTGTGTGGTTGCCGCGCTTGTCGTCTCTTGTGAAGGGACGAATCCCGGTGTCAGCCCGGCATACGGCAACGATACACCGGCCGTCGAGATGTTCAGCACAGCAGTTCTCCTGTAGGGGCCGTTCGTGAACGGCCCGGCTGCCGCACCATACCACGGTTGCTTCCATCTTTCGGCGTGCGACCGGATGGACCAGGGACATCAACACACCTGCGGCCGTCAACCGTGTGTCCCTCGCCCTCGCCGGGCCGTTCTCGAACGGCCCCTACAACAACCTTTCGCTTCCGCCGGGCGGATTTCCGCGTCCGCCATAAAGCAGTGACACACCCGCCGTCGAGATGTTCAGCACTGCGGCTCCTGCAGCAACCTTTCGCTTCCACCGGGCGGACCTCTGCGTCCGCCCGGCGGTGATGCGCCTGCCGCGGTGGGCTGTCCGACCTGCCGATAGGTTGCTCTTCCGCTGCAGGAGTGAACGTCTCCGCCCAACATGGCCTGTGCTCGGACGCATGCTGTTGACGCTCCGTCCGCAGTGCTGCCATAATTGCGAGTGAGTGCATCTGCCATGACATGCGTTTTGACGCTCAGACAGAAGGGGTACAAGCTCACGCCGCAGCGGCGGCTCATCGCCGATATCATTCACGACAACGCCGCGCATCTCA
>CAZLPP010000029.1:20544-27336 GCA_964561465.1 uncultured Dehalococcoidales bacterium | reverse complement strand
TCGCCCCAGTCGTCGAGCTCCATCCAGCGACGGTGGGCGGATTCGAGAAAGCGCAGGTAGCCGAGGTCGTGGACCCGGGCAATCGGGCCTGCCCCGTGGTCGGTGGGCTGCAACACCGGCACGCCGAGCGCCTTCAGTCCTTCGAGGAGGCATGCGACCCGCTCCGGCACTTCCTGGGGCTGGCGCATCTTGCCCCGCGAGAAGAACGTCTTCGGGATATGCAGGTTCTGAGATGGGTGGAAGAACGCTTTCATCGGATGGCCCTCCTCAAGCACGGAATACAGGCTACAGGCTACAGATTACAGGTTACGGGTGCCTCCGCACCAGCCGCGGCGGAGGAACACGGAGGAACACGGACACACACGGGACGACACGGACGGGGGAGACCGACGACGGAAGTCGCCCCGCCGGGCAGGCAGCGGGCCGGTCTGAGACCGGCCCTTACGGTAGATAGCGCGGCTGTGCGCAGGCAGCAACGGTGGGCGGCCGATAGGTGGCTGGTGGGCGGAAACACAGGTCCGCACCGTACAGGAGGATGGGCAGAGCCACGTGGCGGCGGACAACCGGATGGTGGGCGGACACGGAGGTCCGCACCCGGCAGAAGACCACGGCCCCTCCCTCCGGGCGGGCATGGAAGCCCGCGCCCTACGGGAGACCACCGCACCCCACCGGGTAGGTGCGGGGGCCGACCCCCACGGGAGAACGACGAGCATACGGGGACACCATGCACCCAATCGGTCCGGAGCCATCAGACCATGGTGTCCCCGCATCACCGCGGGTGGGCGACCGGCAACGGAGTGGCGGGCGACGCATGCGTCGCCCCTACGGGACATGGCGAGACGGCGCGTGATGGCAAGGGTGGGCCGCCGACAGCGGGATGGCGGGCGGCGGGTGCAAGCGGCTGAGGCGGGCAACGACGCCGGAACAAGGGCGCTATCCCCGCAGGAACTTCTCCATCCTCTCCTGCACCTGGTTCAGGGTCTCCCACCTCTTGGCGAAGCAGAAGCGGACCTTGTCACGGCCGTCCTCAGGGAGATGATAGAAGCTCGACCCCGGCACCACCGCCAGCCCGGCCTTCTCCGCCAGGGACATGGCGAACGTCTCGTCATCGCCGCGGCCCAGCGCATCGATGCGGATCATCATGTAGTAGGCGCCCGCGGGCCGGAAGACCGGGATGGACTGGCCCTCAAACACCTTCAACAGGTAGTCCCGGCGCTCCCGGTAGAACTCCCGCAACTCCTGGTAGTAGGAATCGGGAAGTCCCATGGCCACCACGGCGCCCATCTGGAAGGGGGTGGGGGCACAGACAACCATGTAGTCGTGGCACTTGCGGACGGCGGACATCAGGTCCCGGTGGGCGACCACGTAGCCGACGCGCCACCCGGTGGCGCTGTACGACTTGGAGATGCCGCTAATGGTGACCGTCTGCTCCCACATCCCGGGCAGGGTAGCCATGCGGACATGCTCGAGTCCGTCGTAGAGGATGTGCTCGTATATCTCATCCGTAATCACGATAGTGCCGTGCTCACGGCAGAATCCGGCGATGAGTTCCATCTCCTCACGGGAGAAGACCTTCCCCGAGGGGTTGCAGGGGGTGTTCAGGATCATCGCCTTGGGCTTCTTCGAGAAGGCCCGTTTCAGGTCGTCCGGGTCCAGCGACCAATTGGGGTCGCGCAAGCGGACGAACTCCGGAACGCCGCCGCAGAGGGTTAGTCCGGGCAGGTAGTTCTCGTAGAAGGGCTCGAACACGAGCACCCGTTCGCCCGGGTTCACCAGGCCCATCAGGGACGCCACGATGGCTTCGCTGCAGCCGCAGGTGATGGTGACCTCCGTCTCAGGGTCGGCCTTGAGGCCGGCGAAACGGGCGAACTTCCCGGCCACCGCCTCGCGCAGCGCCGGAAGGCCCCAGGTGATGGAGTACTGGTTGTGCCCCTGCTGGATGGCCCGCAGGACCTCCGCGACCACTTCCTCGGGTGGGTCCTTCTCCGGGAACCCTTGAGCGAGATTGATTCCCTGGTACTTCTGGGCGACCCGGGTCATCTTGCGGATGACGGATTCCTGGAAGGACGCGGTTCTATCTGCTGCGTTCATGCTGCACTCCATACACACTCACGAATCGAGGCTGCTACACGAGAATCCTGGTCAAGGGCGCTCCGCCATCACCTCCGCGCCTTCGGCGCACTCTTCGACTCTCCTCGCGCTCTGGGCCCCCGAGGTACGTCCCACCCCTCCGCCGCGAGAAGCCGAATCGCCTGCTCCAATTGCTCCTGCTTCACCAGGAGGTAGTCCGTGTCATAGGTCGACAGGGCGAAGACGCTGATGCCTTCCCGGGCCAGCGGGCCGGTCAGCGAGGCGAGGACGCCGGTCAGACCGAGGTCCAGCGGTCCCCCGACCATCAGGACGCTCCAGCCGCTGTTGTTCTTCACGTCGCCGGGAACGCTGGCGTCCGGACAGACCACCGAAAGCTCCGTCGCGGTGCGGGTGACGGAGCAGAAGGGCCCCCGGGTCGCCCAATCGGGCACCGGAGCATCCCCTTCCAGCCGGCATATCGCGAAGGTCTCGGGCAGAAGCTCCAGCTTGCGACTCAGATATGCCATACATCCCCGTTCCCGCCAAGGAGCCTCGTCCTCCTCGCGGCGGAGTCAGCTTATCAGAATCACCGCGTCCGCAGAACAGGTCAATCGTGGGTGACGGTGGGCCGGTCTGAGACCGGCCTCTACGGGAGATTGCGCGGGTTGCGTGATGGCGGCGGCCGTGGGCGGCCCACAGCCGGATGGCGGGCGACGCATGCATCGCCCCTGCGGAAGAGGGCGGGCTCTCCTTCGAACAGGCGTAGGAGCCTGCGGCCTGCGTGGACAGCACGGACAAACACGGACTCGCACCGACTCACACTGACGGGGCGGAACCAACGACCGAGACACCCACCGCCCAGCCGGGTCGGTGCGGGGACCGACCCTTCGGGACGATACGCGAGACGCGTGATGGCAGCGACCGGGGGCGGCCCACAGCGGGATGGCGGGCGACGCATACGTCGCCCCTGCGCCAAGGTGGCGCGGTTGTGAGGTCAGGCGACAGCAGCGGGCCGCCGACAAGGCGATGGCGCGCATTCCACGCCTTCCCCGAGGAGTCCGACGCGAAGGCACTTGCAGCAACCAGCGCGTTTGTTCAGACTAGTGCTGTCCGGGCGGAGCGGATCAAGTCCGGTCGCGCGCATGGCGCGCCGGCCCGCCAGAGGAGGAGAGGTATGAATCTGAAGGTATTGTCCCGCGATGACATCTTTGCCGGTGCTCCGAAGTGGCGGGAGCCAGGCGCCACGAGCTACCTCGCCATGTACTCCAGCGTCTTCGGCGGGGTAGTGACTGACCCGGCCCTGATGCTCGTGCCTGTGGACGACCACGTCATCAACCGCGGGGACGCCATTTTCGAGTACTTCCCGGTCGTAAACGGCCGTGCCTACTGCTTCGAGTCCCACATGACGCGGCTGAGGAGGTCGGCGGAGATAATCTCCCTCAACTTGCCGTTCGACACAGACACACTGAAGCAGACCATCCTCGAGACGGTCGGCATCTCGGGGGCGAAGGACTGCGGCGTGCGTATCTTCGTCACCCGCGGCATGGGCGACTTCGCCTGCGACCCAACGACTCCCAAGAAGAGCGAACTCTACGTCGTCGTGCTGCGGAAGCAGGTCTGGGAGAACTTCCCCACCCGGTTCCTCACGGAGGGAGCCACCGCGATGACGACCCATGTCCCGCTGAAGATGGGTTTCTTCGCTCAGGTGAAGACAACCGACTACGTGCTCAATGCGCTGGTTGACCTTGAGGCGCACCGGGCCAACGTGGACTTCGGCATCTGGTTCGACCAGAACGGCTACATGTCGGAGTCGTCAACCGAGAACGTGGTCATCGTCACACAGGACGGGACACTCAAGTACCCAACATTCGAGCACATGCTCAAGGGCACCGGGCTTATGCGCGGTGTCCAGCTCGCGGCCGAGTTGGTCAAGAGCGGGGAGCTGAAGGGCATAGTCCAGACGAACATCACGCGGTACGAGGTCCAGGAAGCCTCGGAGTTGTTCGGCATGACGAGCGGGTCTGTGATGCCGATGGTGAAGTTCGACGGGCGGACGATAGGCAGTGGGAAGCCGGGGCCGGTCGCGCTGAAGCTCGCCAAGCTGTTCGAAAAGGACCTGAAGGAAGGCCCTGCCGAGGTCCGGACCCCCGTGCCCTACCGGTAGGCGGAGCGGCGGTAACCCCGCAACGGTGCGCCTGACGGAGACGACACCGACCGGCATGGGTACGCGTCGACCAGAGCCCCGGGGACGAGACCTACCCCCTTCCCGATGCTGTCAGGCGCCGCCGGTCAGCCGCCCGTCCTCAACGCGGTAGCGGTCTATCATCTCGATGAGCACGCCGTGGGATGAGCGCGGCAGTATCCAGAAGTGGTTGACGTCCGTGGTCTCGTCTCCTTCCGGATGCTCCGGGATGAGCGCATCGTTGACGGCGATGCCCTCCGCTTTGAGTTGCCGGTAGCTGTCCTCCAGGTGAACCGCAGCGAAGGCTATGTGATGCAGGCCCTCGCCGTGCTTCTGCAGCCGTTTGTACAGCGGTGACTCCTCGTCCGGCGGAGCCAGCAACTGGATGTCGCAGCCATCGCCCGCCCCTCCGAAGAAGGCGGTGAGGTACTTCTCATTCCCGGCCCAGCGCTCCTGCCTGACAACCTTCCGCTCCAGCAGACCGGGCGAGACCCGGCCGAGGATCCTGCTGTAGTCCTCGATAGCCCGATCGATGTCGGCGACCAGGATGCAGATGTGAGCCACAGTCTTTGCCACGCTCCACCTCCTACGGCGCCCGTGCCACGGGCGCCACGCCGCCAACGATACCACGTACGGGTTTGCAGCAGAGGGGACTCGGCCCCGGAAAGAACGCGAACGTGCACGGACGGGCGCCCACCGACACGGGCGTGCAGCCGACGATGTATACGCCCCGCCGGGAAGGCCCGAGCACCTTCCGCTGAGCGAGCCGCGGCGTTCCACGTGCGTGCGCAATGCGCCGCTGTGTCCCGGCCACCGCCAGAGCCCGCCACTTGATATCTGCGCGGGCGGGCTGCCGGTCCGGTGTTCGGTTTCCGACTCACCGAAGCCGGAAGTTCTCCGGCACCATTCGCACAAGGGACATCGGTAGCTAAGGCGCAGAGGGCGCCCCCTGCCTCGGGGTCTGACTTTGATACTACCAGACTCACCGGCCGACCGTGGAAGCGAGGCAAGCCGGAGGCTGTGGAAACGCGGCCGCATCGGGAGGATTCGCCTGCCCGATCTCAATCGCGACTGTGTAAGATACGCATCGCATTCTCGACGCCGGCTGCGCCGTGAAATGCCGGAGGCGGACAATGAGCATGCTTGTCGTTGGGGCAACCGGGGCAACCGGCCGATTGCTGGTGCGGGAGCTGCTAGCCCGGGGACGGAACACGAGGGTGATAGTGCGGACGCCGGAGAGGCTGCCCGAAGACATCCGGAATGACCGCCGCCTGACCGTGATCCGGGCGGGCATCCACGAGATGAGCGCGGCCGAGATGGTCCGGCAGGTCGAGGGCTGCAGCGCCATTGCGTCCTGCCTGGGGCACAATCTGACCCTCAAGGGCATCTACGGTCCACCGCGCAGGCTGGTGACCGATGCCGTGCGACGGTTGTGCGAGGCCGTCGCGGCCGGCGGGGCGAGAGGGCCGGTCAGGTTCGTACTCATGAACACGACCGGCAACAGCAACCGCGACCTGAGCGAGCCGGCTCCGCTCGCCCAGAAATGCGTCATCGGGCTGCTCCGCGTGCTGCTCCCTCCTCAGGCAGACAACGAGGCTGCGGCGGAGTACCTGCGGACGGCCATCGTGAGAGGGGACTCCGCAATCGAGTGGGTTGCCGTGCGCCCGGACACGCTGACGAGTGAGGACCGGGTGACCGCGTACGATTTGCATCCGTCGCCGACGCGAAATCCTGTCTTCGACGCCGGGCGGACCAGCCGGAACAACGTTGCACACTTCATGGCGGAGCTGATGACAAGTGACGAGACATGGAACACGTGGAAGTGGCAGATGCCCGTCATATACAACAGGAAGTAGTCGCGAATGGTCCGGACGTGGCGGAACCCGGGTCGACCTCCGCGTCCAGGACGTCACTTGATACAGCGCGGGGCGACCCGATAGCAGCGGCGGGCAACAGTGAGCGCGGTGCAAACCCGTGTGTGTGGTGTTTGAATGGCACGGGGACTACAATGCATCCGGTGAAGGGTGGCGGAGCCGTACAGGCCGCTCGAAGACGGCGGTCGAGTCACCGGCATCCCGTGACAAGGAGGTAGAGACACATGAGCATCCTGTGGTACCTGCTGATAGGTGCCGTCATCGGCGTCATCGCGAGGATACTCCTGCCCGGCAGACAGAGGCTCGGTTTCATCATGACGGTGATCCTCGGCGCGCTGGGAGCATTCCTGGCCGGTCTCCTGGGGCAGTACCTCGGGTGGTACACCTTCCCGTCGTGGCTGGGTTTCGGCGCGGCCATAGTCGTGGCGATGATCCTCATCGGGCTCTACAGCGCATCCAAGAGCCGATAGCCGCGGGGCCGACAAACCCGAGTCACGAAGATGACGATCTCAGTCACGCTCCCATCCCACACCACCCGTTGACTGAGCCAGGTCTGTTGCGCCGGCTGGGGCCGCATTGCAGGCCGACGGACGGGGGGAGGCAACGCAGACATGGAGGGCCCTCCCACTTCGGCAGCGCTTGCTCGCGCGGCCGAGAACGGCAAGA